>DATLYF010000198.1:0-2182 GCA_035575095.1 Candidatus Competibacteraceae bacterium | reverse complement strand
TGGCAACAGCAGGGCTACCCCTGTCTGCCGCTGGCGGTGAACCTGTCCGCCGTCCAGTTCCGCCGCCGCAACCTGGTGCAGGACATCGCCCGCATCCTCGACGAGAGCGGGCTGAATCCCTGTTACCTGGAGCTGGAGCTGACCGAGAGCATGCTGATGCGCAACGCTGCCGACATCATCGCCATGCTGCAGACCTTCCACGACATGGGCATCCGTCTGTCGGTGGACGATTTCGGCACCGGCTATTCCAACCTCGCCTATCTGAAGCGCTTCCCCATCGACATCCTCAAGATCGACCGCTCCTTCGTCCGGGACCTGCCCGACGACAGCGAGGATGCTATCATCGCCCAGACCATCATCGCCATGGCCCACAGCCTCAACCTGCGCGTGGTGGCCGAGGGGGTGGAGACGGCGGCGCAGCTGGAATGGCTGCGCCGCCAGGGTTGCGACCAGTACCAGGGCTTCTACTTCAGCCCGCCGCTGCCGGCCACCGAGTTCGAGCGGCTGCTCGCCCAGGTGGCACTGTCGGCGGAGAGCTATTCGTAGGGCATGGCGGTCCGCCGCCCGAGCCGGACTCAGTCCTCCAGGTAGCTGTAGCCCCTCAGCCCAGCCTCCAGCTCGGCCAGAAACTGTTCGCGCTGGGCGCCGGAGAGAGCGGCGGCGGCGATGCGCTCGCGATAGGCGGCGCACAGGGTCTCCGGCTCGAAGTGCACGTAGCGCAGCAGTTCCGCCACGGTATCGCCGCGCTCCGGTTCCAGCAGGCGATAGCCGCCGCTCGCGTCCAGCTCCAGGTTGACGGCGTTGGTATCGCCGAACAGGTTGTGCATATCGCCTAGGATTTCCTGATAGGCGCCCACTAGGAAGATGCCCACCAGATAGGGCTCGCCCTCGCGGTAGGGCGGCAGCGGCAGGGTCGACTCCACCCCGTCGCCGTCCACGTAACGGGTAACGCAGCCGTCGGAATCGCAGGTAAGATCCTGCAGCACGGCGCGGCTTGTCGGGCGCTCGTCCAGGCGGTGCAGCGGCACGATGGGAAACACCTGATCGATGGCCCAGGCATCGGGCATGGACTGGAACAGGGAGAAGTTGAGGAACAGCTTCTCGGCCAGCTTCTCGTTGAGCTCGTCCAGCAGCTCACGGTGGCCGCGATTGGCCGGATGCAGGAATGGCTGCACCTGGCGGCAGATGGCCTGATACAGCAGCTCGGCGCGGGCCTGCTGCTCCAGGTTGAGCACTCCGTGCAGATACATGCCGCGCGCCTCGGCCAGCCAGTGGGCGGCGTCGTGGTAAGCCTCTACGGCATTGCCGCGCGACACCCGGCCGAGCACTTCCCACAGCGTGTGCAGGATCAGCGGATCGTGCGGGCGCGGCGGCTCGGGGACGCGGCTACCCGGCGCCTCCTCGTGGTCGATGATGTTGGTGATCAGCACCGCGTGGTGGGCGGTCAGGGCCCGCCCAGACTCGGTGATGAGATCGGGATGGGGCAGGCCGCGGCGCTCGGCGCACACCTCCCACAGGGTGCGCACCACGTTGTTGGCGTACTCTTGCACGCTGTAGTTCGTGGAGCAGTCGCTGCGCGAACCGGTGCCCTCGTAGTCCACCCCCAGGCCGCCGCCTACGTCCACAGTGCGGATGGGTACGCCCAGACGGTGCAGTTCGCCGTAGTAACGCCCGACCTCGCGCAGCCCCCGCTGGATGTCGCGGATGTTGGCGATCTGCGAGCCGAGGTGGCAATGCAGCAGTTGCAGGCAATCGAGCAGGCCGGCTGCCTTGAGCGCGTGCACGGCATGCAGGAGCTGGCTGGCGGAGAGCCCGAACTTAGACTTCTCGCCGCCGGTGTTCTGCCACTTGCCGGCGCCCATGGAGGCCAGGCGCACACGGATGCCGAGCTGCGGCCGTATCCCTAAGGCGGCAGCTTCCTCGACGATCAGCGGGATCTCGGACAGCTTCTCGACGACGATGAAGAGATTCAGCCCCAGGGCCCGGCCGATCAGCGCCAGGCGGATATACTCGCGGTCTTTGTAGCCGTTGCAGATTACCGTGCCGCCCGGCTCGGACAGGGCCAGCACCGCCATCAGCTCCGGCTTGCTGCCGGCCTCCAGGCCGACCCGGCCACGGCCGGCCCTGAGGATCTCGCCGACCACGCTGCGCTGCTGGTTGACCTTGATCGGATAGACGGCGG
>DATLYF010000197.1:0-9324 GCA_035575095.1 Candidatus Competibacteraceae bacterium | reverse complement strand
ATCTGCTCGATCGAGAACTTCGATCCCATGGGCGTTCACACCGGCGACAGCATCACCGTGGCGCCCGCCCAGACGCTCACCGACAAGGAGTACCAGATCATGCGCGACGCCAGCTTCGCCGTAATTCGGGCGGTGGGCGTCGAGACCGGCGGCTCGAACATTCAGTTCGCCGTCAACCCGGACAACGGGCGCATGGTGGTGATCGAAATGAATCCGCGCGTCTCGCGCTCCTCGGCCCTGGCCTCCAAGGCCACCGGCTTCCCCATCGCCAAGGTGGCGGCCAAGCTGGCGGTGGGCTACACCCTGGATGAACTCAAGAACGAGATCACCGGCGGCCTCACCCCGGCGTCCTTCGAGCCGTCGATCGACTACGTGGTGACCAAGGTCCCGCGCTTCAATTTCGAGAAGTTCCCCCAGGCCAACGACCGTCTCACCACGCAGATGAAGTCGGTGGGCGAGGTCATGGCCATGGGCCGTACCTTCCAGGAGTCGATCCAGAAGGCGTTGCGCGGCCTGGAGATCGGCGTCGACGGCTTCAACGAGGTGCTCGACCGTGCCCAGCCCGACGCCCAGGATGTGTTGCGCCACGAGCTTGGCGCCCCGGGGCCGCGCCGCATCTGGTACGTGGCCGAGGCCTTCCGCATGGGCTATGGCGTCGAGCAGGTGCACGCCCTCACCAAGATCGATCCCTGGTTCTTGTGCCAGATCGAAGAGCTGGTGCACATCGCCGCCGACATCAAGGCCCACGGCGTGGCGGCGCTGCGTGATCGCGACCGGCTCTATTTTCTCAAGCGCAAGGGCTTCTCCGACCGCCGTCTGGCCCAGCTTACCGGTACCGACGAGCACGAGATCCGGGCGTTGCGCCACAAGCTGGGCGTGCACCCGGTGTACAAGCGCGTCGATTCCTGCGCCGCCGAGTTCGCCACCAGCACCGCCTATCTGTACTCCACCTACGAGGAGGAGTGCGAGGCCAATCCGTCGAACCGCGACAAGATCATGGTGCTGGGCGGCGGTCCTAACCGCATCGGCCAGGGCATCGAGTTCGACTACTGCTGCGTCCACGCGGCGCTGGCCCTGCGCGAAGACGGTTACGAGACCATCATGGTCAATTGCAACCCGGAGACGGTGTCCACCGACTTCGATACCTCCGACCGGCTGTATTTCGAGCCGCTGACCCTGGAGGACGTGCTGGAGATCGTGCGCAAGGAAAACCCCAAAGGCGTGATCGTGCAGTACGGCGGGCAGACGCCGCTCAAGCTGGCCCGCGCCCTGGAAGCCAACGGCGTGCCCATCATCGGCACCAGCCCCGACGCCATCGACCGCGCCGAGGACCGCGAGCGCTTCCAGCAAATGATCGACGCCCTCGGCCTGCGCCAGCCGCCCAACCGCACTGCCCGCGACGACGAGAGCGCGGTACGCCTGGCCGCCGAGATCGGCTATCCGCTGGTGGTGCGCCCCAGTTATGTACTCGGCGGGCGCGCCATGGAGATCGTCTACAACGAGGACGACCTGCGCCGCTACATGCGTGAGGCGGTGCAGGTGTCCAACGACTCGCCGGTGCTGCTGGATCGCTTCCTCAACGAGGCCATCGAGGTTGACGTCGATGCGCTCAGCGACGGGCGCGAGGTGCTGATCGGCGGCATCATGGAGCACATCGAGGAGGCCGGCGTACACTCCGGCGACTCGGCCTGCTCGCTGCCGCCGTACTCCCTGTCCCAGGAGATCCAGGACCGGCTGCGCCAGCAGGTCACCGCCATGGCTCTGGAGCTCGGGGTGGTGGGGCTGATGAACACTCAGTTCGCCATTCAGGGCGATGATATCTACGTGCTGGAGGTCAACCCCCGCGCCTCGCGCACCGTGCCCTTCGTGTCCAAGGCCACCGGCCGGCCGCTGGCCAAGATCGCGGCGCGCTGCATGGTCGGCAGGACCCTGGCGGAGCAGGGCGTAAGCGGCGAGATCGTGCCCGACTACTTCTGCGTCAAGGAGTCGGTGTTCCCCTTCGTCAAGTTCCCCGGCGTCGATCCGCTGCTCGGCCCGGAGATGAAGTCCACCGGCGAGGTCATGGGGGTGGGCCGTAACTTCGGCGAGGCATTCGCCAAGGTCCAGCTGGCGGTGGGCAACCTCATCCCGCGTGGCGGCCGCGCCTTCATCAGCGTGCGCGATGCCGACAAGCCCAAGGCGGTGAAGCTGGCCCGCGAGCTGGTGAGCCATGGCTTCAGCATCGTCGCCACCCGCGGCACCGCTGCTGCCCTGCAGGCAGCAGGCATTGCCTGCGAGGTGGTGCTGAAGGTGGTGGAGGGCCGCCCGCATATCGTGGATATGATCAAGAACGACCAGATCGATCTGATCATCAACACCACCGAGGGCAAGCAGGCCATCGCCGATTCCTTCTCCATCCGCCGCGAGGCGCTGATGCACAAGGTGAGCTATACCACCACCATCGCCGCGGCCCAGGCCACCTGCATGGCCCTGGGGGTTCCGGCCAGCGGAGAGGTGTATCGTTTACAAGATTTGCACAAGGAGTTACAGGCATGAACAAGGTGCCCATGACCGCCAGTGGCGCCGAGAAGATCAAGGCGGAACTGCAGGAGCTGAAGAGCGTGGCGCGGCCGCGCATCATCCAGGCCATTGCCGAGGCCCGCGCCCACGGCGATCTGCGCGAGAACGCCGAATACCATGCCGCCCGTGAGCAACAGGGTTTCATCGAGGGGCGCATCGCCGAGCTGGAGCACAAACTGGCTCACGCCCACGTCATCGACGTCACCAAGCTGCCGGCCAATGGCAAGGTGGTGTTCGGGGCGACGGTGGTGCTGGCCGACGAGGCGAGTGGCGAGGAGCTACGCTACCAGATCGTCGGTGAGGATGAGGCCGACATCAAGGCCGGGCTGATCTCCATCAACTCCCCCATCGCCCGCGCCCTGATCGGCAAGGAGGAGGGTGACGTGGCCGAGGTGCAGGCCCCGGGCGGCGTGCGCAACTACGAGATCGTCGAGGTGCTCTACATTTGAACCAAAAAACGGTTGACGCCGCGGCATCGAGCTCTTAATATCCGCGGCCTCAGCCGATAGCCGGGCGGTTAGCTCAGCGGGAGAGCACTACCTTCACACGGTAGGGGTCGCTGGTTCAATCCCAGCACCGCCCACCAATCCCAGGCGACGGCAGCTCAGGCGAGTGTCGCCTCTTCCCGTACCCAGCGGGCGGTTAGCTCAGCGGGAGAGCACTACCTTCACACGGTAGGGGTCGCTGGTTCAATCCCAGCACCGCCCACCAACAGCGTAAAGGCCAAGGTATCGTCACCCTGGCCTTTTTTCTTGGACAAACAAAAAATACATGGTAAATTGCAAAATTTTTGCTTTAATTTTTGTGTCGGAAGAAGAAGTGCGGAATGCTCGGCAGGTCGCAAAAGTGTCATCACTGCATATCGCCCTGCAGGAAGGTTTTGACGATGATGAAGTCATCGTCACGCTGAATGGGGCCTCAGTGTTCCACAAACGCGGTGTGAGCACCCGGCTGCAGACCGGGTATGCCGATGCCTGCGAGGTAGAGAGCGCGGAGGGCGACATCGAGATCAGCGTCAGTCTGCCATCCAGAAAGCTGTCGAAATCGATCCGATTACCGGCTTCCAAGCGGTTCTATATCGGCGTTTCGGTCACCCCCGACGGTCAACTCATCCACCGCATCGCATCACAACCGTTCGGCTATGTGTGATTCCCGAAGCGGAATCCAGCGGCCGAACTCGCCCGCTGGCCGCCTGCTTCCGTCGCTTCCCCTGGCTCAGGGACAGGAGCTGCAAGCAAACGGGAGGTCTAGAAATGGCCAAACGCAACCTGTTTGAAGTACAGCAGGAACACACCGAGGTCGAGGAGTATATGCGTGGGCGCACGCCCATGACCGTCAGCGGCCTCTATGAAGCCAAGGGCCGTGCCGGGATGCCTACCATGACCTGGCGGCATGAAGCCACCGGGCGGACCATGGAGAGGAAGGAGGCCCTGCCCGAGGGCATGCTGGCGGCGATGGAAGCGCTCGAGATAGAGGCGCATCGTCCGTCGCCCTACGAGAAGGAGGAACTGCGGCTGGATGTCGATGGCCGCTACCCACAGATGGCGGCGAGCGGCACCCTCTATCGTTCCCTAGCCAACCAGGTGCACTGGATCGCCGACCTGCGCGCCACCGGCCCCGACATGTGGACCGGTAGCATCTGGTACAAGGATGGCGACACCGCCAGCTTCCCTTATACCCAGGTGGATATCCGGGCCGTCCGTAGCCGCTATGCCCACCAGCGCGGCGCCATCGTGACTTTCTCCGGCGGGGGGCTTGCCAACCGCACCCGGCGGTTCAGCTACAAGTCGACCTATGCCCGCACGGTGGAGTTCGAGGTCGACGCCGCTCAGGGCACCAAGCCGGTGACGGCCATCGATACCTGCGCCCATCCGAACCGCCCCGAGACGCTGGCCTGCGAGACCCTGACGATCCGCGACGTCTTCCGGCGGGCCGGCTTTGATGTCCGCATGAGCGGTGGCGAAACCGTGGTGCCGCTCGCTGGGGCCGGGGCCGAGGCTCGCTGGAGCGACAGGGAGTTGCACGATGCGATGCAGACCTACTGGTCGCGCTTCGGCAATCGGGCGCAATGGTCGATGTGGGTGTTCTTCGCCTCCCTGCACGAGCAGGGCGAGAGCCTGGGTGGGATCATGTTCGACGACATCGGTCCCAATCACCGTCAAGGCACTGCCATCTTCAACGACTCCTTCATCGCCGAGGCCCCGGCGGGTGATCCCAATCCGGAAGCCTGGGCGCAGCGGATGCGGTTCTGGACGGCCTGCCACGAGATGGGGCATGCCTTCAACCTAGCGCATTCCTGGCAGAAGTCGCTGACCGTGGGCGGCTTGGGGCCGTGGCTGCCGCTCTCCGATGATCCCGAGGCGCGCAGCTTCATGAACTACCCAGACAATGTCACGGGCGGTCAGGCGGCGTTCTTCGCCGACTTCGAGTATCGCTTCAGCGACAGCGAGCTTCTGTTCATGCGCCATGCTCCGGCTCGCTTCGTGCAGATGGGCAATGCCGACTGGTTCGATCACCACGGCTTCCGCCAGGCCAATGTGCTGCCCGACTCGGCGCTCAGGCTGGAGCTGCGGGTCAACCGGGAGCGGCCGATCTTCGAGTTCCTCGAACTGCCGATCCTGGAGCTCAAGCTCACCAACGTCTCGCGGCAGCCGGTGATCGTTGACGAGGCCGTACTTTCCAGTGCCGAGCACATGACGGTGATCATGAAGCGCGACGGCCGCTTGGCTCGTCAGTTCGTGCCCTATGCCCAGTATTTCTGGAACCGGGGCAAGCGGGTGCTCAACCCGGGCGAGTCCATATACGAGTCGCGTTTTATCTGCGCCGGGCGCAACGGTTGGGATATGGCCGAGCCGGGCAATTACACGGTGCAGATCTGCCTGCACCTGGATGGCGAGGACATCGTCTCCAACCCGTTGCGGTTGCGCGTGGCTCCGCCGCGAAATTATGAGGAGGAATATCTGGCCCAGGACTTCTTCACTGAGGATGTGGGCCGCATCCTCACCTTCGACGGTAGCCGCTGCCTGGAGCGGGGCAACGAGACCCTGCGCGAGATCATCGGCAAGCTACCGGAGCACCGGGTGGCCATCCATGCCCGCATCGCCCTGGCCAATGCCTTGGCCGACGACTACAAGCAGCTGGATCTGCGCGAGGGCGTGGAGCCGCAGCCCGCACACATGAGGGGTGGCACGATCAAGATGATCCGGGCCGAGGTCGAGGAGGCGCGCGGCCTGTACACCGAGGCGCTGTGCAAGGACATGCACCTGGCTGCCGAGACGCTGGGGCACATCGACTACACCTATTATGTCGAACGCCTGAGCGGCTGGCTGGAGGAACGCGGCGACAGCAAGCTGGCGGCGGAAGTCGCCGACAAGCTGTGCCAGGTCCTCAGGCAGCGTAAGGTGCTCGATAGCGTCATCAGGGACGTGGCGAAGCGGTGCGAGGAGTACCGCAAGGTGCACTTCATCAAGCACAAGCCGAAGGCGGCTTGAGGATTTGCTGCCCAGATGGCGGCAAGGCCCGCTAGCCTTGCCGCTTTTTTTGGCAACCCTGCCGCTATTCAGTGGGTGCAAGAACCCGCGGCGGGGCCATAGCCGCGGCTCTCGGCGGCCGGACGCCGGCCGGGGTGGATCAGCCTCTGCCACAGCCCGGCGAGGATGCGCCGGCGCTCGGCGGCACGCAGCCCAGCAGCCAAGCGCTTGTAATCGTCCAGATCGGCAGATCCCACGAGGATACGCCCGATTGGTAGTCTATCGGTCTGCATGATGACGCTCCCCCGAAACTGGTTGATGATCTAATTTCATGTTAAGCGCATGATTTGTAAATAAAAAATGATGATTTTTGCGTGCTGTGATGAGATAAATTCATGAATTCCGCCCGTTTCCTGCCGCCCCTCAACAGTCTGCGCGTGTTCGAAGCGGTGGCGCGGCTCGGCAGTTTCGCTCGTGCAGCCGACGAACTGGCCGTCACTCCCTCGGCGGTTAGCCACCAGATCCGCGCTCTGGAGGACTATCTGGGCGTCCAGCTCCTGCGCCGCAACACCCGCCGGGTCAAACTCACCAGCGCCGGCGAGAGCTATGCCTTGGCAGTGCGCGAGGCCCTGGAGCGCATTCGCACCGCCACCCGCCATCTGCTGGCGCAACGCGGCGAGGAAGCGCTCACCCTCAGCGTCACGCCGCTGATCATCCAGTGGCTGATTCCGCGGCTGGTGGAGTTTCAGCGGCACTATCCGCTGATCGAGGTGCGCCTGCTCACCTCGGTGGAGCCGGTGGACTTCGGCCGCAGCGAGGTGGACGCGGCGATCCGCTGGGGCACGGGGCAATGGCCAGGCCTGCGCAGCCATCTGCTGCTGCGCGAGCGCGTCACGCTGCTGTGCGCGCCGTCTTTGGTCGAGCAGCTCCGCGAACCTGCCGATCTGGCCCACGTCACCCTGCTGCATGTGCTGCCGCGAGTCGGGGAGTGGCGCCTATGGCTGGAGGCCATGGGCGTGAGCGGGGTTGATCCGGAGCATGGCCCCAAGTTCCAGAACACGCCACTGGCGCTGGCGGCGGCGGCAGCCGGGCTGGGGGTGGTGATCGCCGATCCGCGGCTGGCCGCCGGGGAGGTGGCCAACGGCCGGCTGGTGATGCCTTTCGCCCAGGAGTTGCCCAGCGCCTGTGCCTATTACCTGATCTTCCCGGTGGGTGACGAGAACAAGCCCGCCGTGGCCGCCTTCCGCGACTGGCTGCTGCAGTCGCAGGAACAGGAAGCGGCAGAGACGGTCAACATAGGGAGTGATCTGCGCTTCCAGCCCGTCGCCCGGTCAGCCAGCGATCCTTCATGAAGCGCTCCGAATGGGGTGGAACCCAAGGTTGGCCGCCGCTTTCTTTTATAGATGACACCTGACCGGACTGCATCGAGAGGAGACGGATCATGTCTAAATTAAGTAGAACCCTGTTGGCCAGCGCGCTGGCCGTGATCTTGGGGGTGGCAGCGCTGCCGCTGGCGGCGGCGCAGACCGCTCCCGCCACCGGCCAGGGTACGGCCACCACGGAGCCGGTGCCGGGCGATGCGGCAACCATGCGCGAGCGCATGCAGAAGCGCTACGAGCGTCACCAGGCGCGCTTGGAGGAGCGCCTCGAGGCCCTGCACAAGGATCTCAAGCTCACCCCCGAGCAGGAAGAGCCCTGGAAGGCGTTCAGCGAGGCGCTGCGCCAGCAGATGGCGGCGCGGCCGATGATGATGCCCGAGGAGATGCAGGGCAAGAATGTTGTGGAGCGCTACCAGGCCCATGTCCAGGCTATGGAGCAGCGCCTAGAGGGGATGCGCGGCGTGAATCGGGCCCTGGAGGCGCTGTACGCCAAGCTTACCCCTGAGCAGCGCCAGGTGCTGGATGATGCGCCGCTCTATGGACCGCGCATGGGCAAGCGCCGCTGAAGCGCCGGGGCGGTGGTGTTCGCTGGCATGGTGCCGCCGCCTGTACTATGTTGCCAATGCAGGTGCCTTTTCCGGTCCGTGGCCAGCGTGGGTATGCAATCTAAGATGGGGTCGAGCAACGGAACGACGTAGCGACGGGAGGTATGGGCATGAGTACAGCCCCTGGCCATCCTGGCCTGATCGTAGATGCCAACGTGCGTGAGTTCTTCCGTGGCCTGGTGATGGCGGCCACCCGCCACCAGGGTGTGGAGAGCACGGACGATACGCTCTATTACCTGGTCAATCTGCTGACGACCTTCAGCCGCAGCGAGTCGCTGTTCGAACACACCTCCGAGGGTCTGATGCTGCGGCCCTTGGCCCAGCTCTATTCGGAGGCGGTGGAGGCTACCTCCGGCGAGCGCCGCAACCTGGCTCTGCAACGGCTGGGTGACGTGGCGCTGTTCATCAGCGGGGTCTTCCCCCACAGCCTGAGCCGCAAGCCAGTGGACGTGGACTATTACATCGCCATGGGTGGCGGCGCCTATGGCTATCTCTCGGCGGCGGCCCACGAGACGCGCCGCTGGCGGGTGCTGCAGGCGGTGTTCCTGGAGCTGGCGCGCAACTTCACGAGCTATGTAGACGTGCTGGGCGAGGTCTGCGAGCGCGCTCACTTCCATGACGACAGCGACATCCTGCGCCTCTACGAGCTGTGGCTGCGCACCGGCAGCCGGCGCATGGCGAAGCAGTTGCGCCGCCTCGGCATCGAGCCCAGCTCCGGCTCGCTCAGCCGGCATTGAGCTGCGGCGCCTGCTCCAGCAGATACACTGTCACCTCGCGGCTGCGCCCCGACACCTGTACCTGCTCCCGGCGCGCCGCCGGCAGCTCCAGCCCGGCCGCCGTCACCACCTCCTGCGATAGCACCAGCGGCACGCCGAACTGCTTGGATATGCCTTCCAGGCGCGCTGCGGTATTGATGGTGTCGCCGATGGCGCTGCGCATCTGCGCGCCTGGCGGGCCCATGGCGCCGACGATGGCCACGCCGAAGTGGATGCCGATGCCGATGCGCAGCGGTCGCTCCAGCTCGCTGGCCAGGGTGTGGTTGAGTCGCTCCAGGCGCGCCAGCATTTCGCCGGCGCCGCGGATGGCGTCGCGCGCGCCGCGGCGCGGATCGTCATCGGACTCCAGGCCGTACAGGGCCATCAGGCCGTCACCGGTGAACTGGGCGTAGTGGCCGCGGGTAGCGATCAGCGCCTGGGTCATCTCGGCGAAGAATTGGTTGAGCACGAACAGCACGTCGTAGGGCAGCTTGCCCTCGCCCAGGCGGGTGGAATCGCGCAGGTCGACGAACATGCAGGTCACCGCCTGCTCGTG
>DATLYF010000196.1:0-26570 GCA_035575095.1 Candidatus Competibacteraceae bacterium | reverse complement strand
CGGTATGGGCCTGAGCGAACCCGCCGACGAACCGCGCCCGTTCAGGCAGCAGCAAGAACAGGTGGAAGTCGCCGAAGCCGAACAGCGGCTCGGCCTCGGGCAGGCGCGCCAGGTAGCACTGGCGCAAGACGGGATATTGCGCGGCTTCGCGCGGGATGGGCGCCACCTGGCCGAACAGGGTGACGCGGGCCAGCTGTTGGGGATCATGGCCGGGGCGCTCGGGCTCGCTGACGGCGAGGCTAGCGCGCGGCTCGCGCAGCAAGTTGCGGGTGTGGGCGGCCAGCCGGCTCAGGTGCAGCAGCACGCCGCCGCCGGGTTCCAGGGCATAGGCCACCCATGAAGCCTCCGGGCCGTTGCGACCCAAGGTGGCCAGCGCCGCCCAGCGGTGCGCGCCGAGCAGCGCCAGCAGCCGGCCTTCGGCATCGGCGTCCATGCCGCAGCGGGCTCAGCCGGCCAGCGCCGCCTGACGGCGGCGGATCTGGTCCTGGCGCTGCGCCACCTCCACCACCGTGGGCCGCTCCACGAACTGGGCCAGGGTGATGCCTTGCAGAAACGACAGGATCTGCTCGCTGAGGTCGCTCCACAACTCGTGGGTCAGGCAGCGGCGACCGTTCTGGCAGTCCTTGCGGCCGGCGCAGCGGGTGGCGTCCAGTTTCTCGTCCACGGCGGTGATGATGTCGGCCACGGTGATCTGATCAGCGGGCCGGGCCAGACGGTAGCCGCCGCCGGGGCCGCGCACGCCCTCCACCAGTGCGTGCTTGCGCAGTTTGGCGAAAAGCTGTTCCAGGTAGGACAGGGAAATGCCCTGGCACTGCGAGATCTCCGCCAGCGTGACCGGACCATCCTTGTCGTGGATGGCCAGGTCCATCATGGCGGTGACGGCATAGCGACCTTTGGTCGAGAGCCTCATGATGATGTTATCCCTGAGATTTTCGTCGGCGTTATTACCTAGTATTTGGCTGGGAAAATAGCCCAGCCCCGAAAAACCGTCAACCGACCCGGCTCAGGGCTGGCCGAAGCGATGGCCCTGGTGCAGGCAGTAGTTGAGCCACTTGAATAGGAAGCGGTTGACGTGCCAGCGGGCGTGCAACTGGCTGAGGTCGGCGTGGTCGAGGGTCTCAAAGGCCGGCCAGTGGCGCAGATGGGCCGACATCACCTCGGCCAGGCGCGCGTCGGTGTACACCCGCAGGCGCAAATCGGGCTCGGCCACCGCCACACCGTCGCGCAGGAAATGGTAGGTGAGATGGAGTTCGCTGGTGTAGGGGAAGCGCTCCAGCACCGTCAGATGCAGATCCAGCCCGCCCGCCACCCGCGACACGCGCTGCACGCCTGCCGCCGGCAGCTCCGGTACCAGCCGGCGGATGCCGATGTAGTTGCGCTCGTAGAGATCCATCAGGCCGGCGAAGGTACCGGCGAGATCCAGAGCGCCAGGCGCGGGACGGGCAAGAGTATGGACGAGCATGAGCTAAGCTTCACCTGCGCGGGCGGCGACCGCCCTATGTGCAACCGCAAAAACAAGTTCCCCGAAAATAACCTCCCTCATTATAATTGCAGCCTTTCGCAAGCATTCGCTGGCGTTGCGGGCTGCACACTACAGACCGGCTACAGAACCGGCCGACCCCGCCCGTCGCGGACGCCGGGGTTCCAGCGGATGGAGCGCTGTTGATTCTGTTTGTTCCACACTCTTAGAAGGGGAATGACTTTGGCAGAGCACGTGCTTTGGTTCGAAGCCCTCGGCATGCACGACGTGGAGCGTGTCGGCGGCAAGAACGCCTCTCTGGGCGAGATGATCAGCCACCTGTCCGCGGCCGGCGTGCAGGTGCCCGGCGGTTTCGCCACCACGGCGGAAGCCTACTGGGAGTTCCTCGAGACCAGCGGCCTGACCGAACGCATCCACAACGAACTGGCCACCCTGGATGTGGAGGACGTCACCCGCCTCGCCGAGGCCGGCGGCAGAATCCGCCAATGGGTGATCGACGCGCCCTTGCCACCTGCCCTAGAGCAGGCCATCCGCCAGGCCTATGCGCGGATGGAGGCCGAGGCCGGCGGCGCCATCGAGGTGGCCGTGCGCTCTTCGGCCACCGCCGAGGACCTGCCCGATGCCTCCTTCGCCGGTCAGCAGGAAACCTTCCTCAATGTGCGCGGCATCGACAATGTACTGCTCGCCGTCAAGCACGTGTTCGCCTCGCTCTACAACGACCGCGCCATCGCCTACCGGGTGCACCACGGCTTCGACCACCGCACCGTCGCCCTCAGCGCCGGCATCCAGCGCATGGTGCGCTCCGATATCGGCGCCAGCGGCGTGATGTTCACCCTGGATACCGAGTCCGGCTTCAACGACGCGGTGTTCATCACCGCCGCCTACGGCCTCGGTGAGACCGTGGTGCAGGGCTCGGTGAACCCGGACGAGTTCTATGTGCACAAGCCCACCCTGAAGGCCGGCCGCCCGGCCATCCTGCGCCGTACCCTGGGCGGCAAGGCCATCAAGATGGTCTATTCCGACGATGCCAACCACGGCAAGAGCACCAAGACCGTGGAGGTGCCGGAAGCCGAGCGCCTGCGCTTCTCGCTGAGCGACGCCGAGGTCGAGGCCCTGGCCCGGCAGGCGCTGATCATCGAGGAGCACTACGGCCGCCCCATGGACATCGAGTGGGCCAAGGACGGCCGCGACGGTAAGCTCTACATCCTCCAGGCCCGCCCCGAGACCGTCAAAAGCCGCGCCAGCGCCCAGACCATCACCCGCTACCAGCTCGCCAAGCGCGGCGAGGTGCTGGTCACCGGCCGCGCCATCGGCCAGCGCATCGGCGCGGGCCCGGCCCGCATCATCACCGATGTCAGCCAGATGGCCCAGGTGCAGCCCGGTGACGTGCTGGTCACCGACATGACCGATCCCGATTGGGAGCCGATCATGAAGCGCGCCTCGGCCATCGTCACCAACCGCGGCGGCCGCACCTGCCACGCCGCCATCATCGCCCGCGAGCTCGGCATCCCGGCGGTGGTCGGCTGCGGCAACGCCACCGCCCTGATCCGCAATGGCGAGCCGATCACCGTATCCTGCGCCGAGGGCGATACTGGTTACATCTACCGCGGGCTGATCGAGTTCGACATCAAGGAGATCAGCCTCGACGCGATGCCCAAGATCGGCTTCAAGATCATGATGAACGTGGGCAACCCCGACCGCGCCTTCGATTTCTCGCGGCTGCCCAATGCTGGCGTCGGCCTGGCGCGTCTGGAGTTCATCATCAACCGCATGATCGGCATCCACCCCAAGGCGCTCCTGGAGTTCGAGCGCCTGCCCAGCGACCTGCAGGCGCGCATCCGGCCGCAGATCGCCGGCTATGCCGATCCGGTGAGCTTCTACGTGGAGAAGCTTAGCGAGGGCATCGCCACCATCGCCGCGGCCTTCGCGCCCAACCCGGTCATCGTGCGCATGTCGGACTTCAAGTCCAACGAGTATTTCAACCTCATCGGCGGCGACCGCTACGAGCCCCATGAGGAGAACCCGATGATCGGCTACCGCGGCGCCTCCCGCTACGTCTCGGAGAGTTTCCGCGACTGCTTCGAGCTGGAGTGCCGCGCCCTGCGCAAAGTGCGCGACGAGATGGGGTTGAGCAATGTGCAGGTTATGATCCCCTTCGTGCGCACCGTGGGCGAAGCCGCCCAGGTGGTGGAGCTGCTCCGGGCCAACGGCCTAGAGCGGGGGCGTAACAGCCTCAAGCTGATCATGATGTGCGAGCTGCCCTCCAACGCCCTACTGGCCGAGGAGTTCCTGCAGCACTTCGACGGCTTCTCCATCGGCTCCAACGACCTGACCCAGCTCACCCTGGGCCTGGACCGCGACTCCGGGCTGATCGCCCATCTATTCGACGAGCGCAACCCGGCGGTGAAGAAGCTGCTCAGCATGGCCATCCAGGCCTGCCGCCGCCAGGGCAAGTACATCGGCATCTGCGGTCAGGGGCCGTCGGATCACCCGGATCTGGCCAAGTGGCTGATGGAGGAAGGCATCGACAGCGTCTCGCTCAATCCCGACACGGTGGTCGAGACCTGGCTGTACCTGGCCGGACAGGTGAGCTGAAAGCGCCCGTCCCCCCACCCTCTCCCGCATGCGGGAGAGGGTGTGCTTTCATAGGCGGATGGTCGTACCGGAGCCCGCCATGAACCCCAACCTCGCCCGCCTGCACCCCTACCCCTTTGAGAAGCTGTCCGCCCTCAAGGCCGGCCTCACCCCACCCGCCGACCGCGCGCACATCGCCCTGTCCATCGGCGAGCCGCAGCACCCGGTTCCGGCCTTCGTCACCGAGCTCGTCCGCGAGCATGTCGCCAGCCTCGCACGCTACCCCAGCACGGTCGGCGAAGCGGCGCTGCGCGAGGCCATCGCCGCCTGGGCGATGCGCCGCTACCATCTGCCCGCGCTCGACCCGGAGCGCCAGGTGCTGCCGGTGAGCGGCACCCGCGAGGCGCTGTTCGCGCTGGCCCAGTGCGTCATCGATCCCAGTGACAAGCCGCTGGTGTTGATGCCCAATCCCTTCTACCAGATCTATGAGGGAGCGGCGCTGCTCGCCGGGGCCGAGCCCTATTACGTGGACTGCCGCGAGGAACTGGGCTTCCAGCCCGACTACGGCGCGCTGCCGGAAGCGGTATGGAAGCGCTGCCGGCTGCTCTACCTGTGCTCGCCGGGCAATCCCACCGGCGCCGTGGCTCCGGCCGCGACCCTGGCCTGGCTGCTGGAGCAGGCCGAGCGCTACGACTTCGTCATCGCCGCCGACGAGTGCTATGCCGAGATCTATCCCGACGAGGCCCGGCCGCCGCTCGGCATGCTGGAAGCGTGCGCCCGCAGCGGGCGCAACGACTTCCGCCGCGTGGTGGTGTTCCATAGCCTGTCCAAGCGCTCCAACCTGCCCGGCCTGCGCTCCGGCTTCGTCGCCGGCGACGCCGCGCTGCTGGAACGCTTCCGCCTGTATCGCACCTACCACGGCTGCGCCTTGTCGCCGCTCGCCCAGGCGGTAAGCCGGGCAGCCTGGGCCGATGAGACGCACGTACAGGAGAATCGGTCGCTTTACCGCAAGAAATTCCAGGCGGTTCTGGACATCCTCGAGCCGTTGCTGCATGTTGGCCAGCCCGACGCCGCGTTCTATCTGTGGCCGGCACTGCCTGTGGACGACGAGACCTTCGCCCGCGAGCTCTATGCCCGGGAGAACGTCACGGTGCTGCCTGGCCGCTATCTGGCACGAGGCTCTGCCGGCGGCAATCCCGGCCGCAACCGGGTGCGCCTGGCGCTGGTGGCGTCGCTGGCGGATTGCGTGGAAGCCGCCCACCGCATCCGCCGCTACCTGGCCGGCCTGTGAGACCGAGAACACCGAAACCACGAGGATTCAGCCCATGAACGATCTGCAGACCACCATCGAACAGGCTTTCGAGCGCCGCGCCGAGCTCAACCCCGGCAATGCCCCGGCCGAGCTGCGCGAGGCGCTGGAGGCCACCCTCAACCTGCTGGAAACCGGCCAGGTGCGGGTGGCGGAGAAGCGCGCGAGCGAGTGGGTGGTCAACCAGTGGCTGAAGAAGGCGGTGCTGCTGTCCTTCCGCCTGAAGGACAACCGGGTGATCGGCAGCGGCGACCTCCAGTACTACGATAAGGTGGAGCCGCGCTTCGCCGGCTGGAGCGAGGCTCGCTTCCGCGAGGCCGGCATCCGCGTGGTGCCCAACGCCATGGCGCGCCGCGGCAGCTATATCGCCCCCGGCGTGGTGCTCATGCCCTCTTACGTCAACATCGGCGCCTATGTGGACTCCGGCACTATGGTCGATACCTGGGCCACGGTCGGCTCCTGCGCCCAGATCGGCAAGAACGTCCATCTCTCCGGCGGTGTCGGCATCGGCGGCGTGCTGGAACCGCTGCAGGCCGGCCCGACCATCATCGAGGACAACTGCTTCATCGGCGCCCGCTCCGAGATCGTCGAGGGCGTGATCGTCGAGGAGGGCGCAGTGATCTCCATGGGCGTGTACATCGGCAAGAGCACCAAGATCTACAACCGCATGACCGGTGAGATCAGCTACGGCCGCATCCCCGCCGGCTCGGTGGTGGTCTCCGGCAACCTGCCCGCCGCCGACGGCTCTCACAGCCTATACTGCGCGGTCATCATCAAGCAGGTGGACGAGAAGACCCGCTCCAAGGTCAGCATCAACGAGTTGCTGCGGGACTGAGCGCCGCACCCCGCTGGCCCGCCCCCGCCCCTCCCCTCTCCACCCTCAGGGGGAGGGGGGACCTCTCGATGCGCTTGTCCTGTCCCCGTGCCCGGCTTCCGCGACAACCCTGCGGGAACGCACTAAGCTTTTGATATGTCTGATCGTTGGGAACACTTTCAGCACGAAGCCGACGTGGGGGTGCGGGGCATCGGCGCAACACCGGCTGCGGCGTTCGCCCAGGCGGCCCTCGCGCTCACGGCCGTGATCACCGATCCACAACGGGTCGAGGCTCGGGAAGCGGTGACCATCCGCTGCGGGGCACCGGACCCGGAACTCCTGCTGGCGGACTGGCTCAACGCGCTGGTGTACGAGATGGCCACGCGCCGCATGCTCTTCAGCCGCTTCGAGGTGCACATCGCCGGCGACACGCTGGAGGCTACCGCTTGGGGCGAGCCGGTGGATGTCGCGCGCCATCAGCCGGCGGTGGAGGTCAAGGGAGCGACCTACACGGCGCTGGAGGTAGCCAGGCTGGCCGACGGCAGCTGGCGGGCACAGTGCGTGGTCGATGTCTGAAGCGGGGCTTGACTATGGATACCGGGTTGCTTGAGCGTCGATCGGAATATGAATGGGTGGTGAAGCCGCGGGGTGGGATGCGGGTGCCGGGGGTGATCTTCGCCTCCTACGACCTGATCGAGGCCATGGATAACAAGGTGTACGAGCAGCTCACCAATGTCGCCACTCTGCCCGGCATCGTCGAGGCGTCCTACGCCATGCCGGATGCCCACTGGGGTTACGGCTTCCCGATCGGGGGCGTGGCCGCGTTCGACGCCGAAGAAGGCGGCGTGGTGTCCGCCGGGGGGGTGGGATTCGACATCTCCTGCGGCGTGCGTGCCCTGCTCACCGGCCTGCGCCGCGAGGAGGTGGAAGCGGTCAAGCCGCGACTGGCGGATGTGCTGTTCGCGCGCATCCCGGCCGGCGTGGGCAGCACCGGTGCGTTACGGCTGTCGGCAGCAGAGATGGATGCCATGCTTGAAGGCGGCGCGCGCTGGGCGGTGCAGCATGGCTATGGCAGCGCGGCGGATCTCGAGCGCATCGAGGAACACGGCTGTATGCGCGGCGCCGATCCGGCCCAGGTCTCGCAGCAGGCGAAACGCCGCCAGCGCGACGAGATGGGCACTCTGGGGTCCGGCAACCACTACCTGGAAGTGCAACACGTCACCCGGGTTTTCGATGCGCGGATTGCCGAGCTCTACGGACTGCGGGAGGGCGACGTGGTGATCAGCATCCATTGCGGATCGCGCGGCCTGGGCCACCAGATCGGCACCGAGTTTCTCAAGGAAATGGCCGTGGGTGCCCGTCAAGCCGGTATCAGTCTGCCGGATCGCGAGCTGGCCTGCGCCCCCCTGCAGTCGGCGCTCGGCCAGCGTTACCTGGGCGCGATGCGGGCGGCGATCAATTGCGCGCTGGCCAACCGCCAGATCCTCACCCATCTGACGCGCGAGGCCTTTGCCGAGGTGCTGCCCCAGGCCTGCTTGACGCTGCTCTACGACGTCTCCCATAACACCTGCAAGGAGGAGATCCATACGGTGGCGGGTCAGCCGCGGCGGCTGTTCGTCCATCGCAAGGGCGCCACTCGCGCCTTCGGCCCCGGACATCCGGAGCTGCCGCCCGAGTTCCGCGAGACCGGCCAGCCGGTGCTGATCGGCGGCAGCATGGGCACGGGCTCCTACGTACTGGCGGGCGGTGCCGGCACGGAGGAGCGCGCTTTCGGCTCGGCCTGCCACGGCGCGGGGCGGGCCATGAGCCGCAATGAAGCGTTGAAGCGCTGGCGGGGTCGGGCGGTGGTGGATGAACTGGCGGCCCGCGGCATCCTGATCCGTAGCCCCAGCATGCGCGGCGTGGCCGAAGAGGCTCCCCATGCCTACAAGGATGTCAGCGCTGTGGTGGAGGCGGCTGAGCGCGCCGGTCTGGCGAAGATGGTCGCGCGTCTGGAGCCACTGATCTGCATCAAGGGCTGAGGAAGGGCGAACCTGCACCCGACGGGTGCTCTGCGATAGCCGATCACCCGTTCGGGAACGTGAGCCATGAACCGCCTGCTCGACCTCGCCGCCCAGTACGCCCGGCGCTATCTCGACGCACTGCCCGAGCGCCCGGTAGCCCCCACGCACACCGCTCTCGCCGCCCTGGAGCAACTGCGCGGCCCGCTGCCGGAAGACCCTGACGATCCGGCCGCGGTCCTGGAACGGCTGGACCGGCTTGCTTCGCCGGCGACCATGGCCATGGCCGGACCACGCTTCTTCGGCTTCGTCAGCGGCGGCAGTCTGCCGGTGGCGCTGGCCGCCAACTGGCTGGCCGGAGCCTGGAATCAGAACAGCGGCTATCATCACGTCACGCCCGCCACCGCGGTGCTGGAGCAGGTCGCCCTGGACTGGCTGCTGGAGCTGCTGGACCTGCCGCGGGACTGCGCCGGGAGCTTCGTCACCGACGCCACCCTGGCCAACTTCACCGCGCTGGCCGCCGCGCGCCACGCCCTGCTGGCGCGGGCGGGCTGGGACGTGGAGGCGGATGGACTGTTCGGGGCGCCGCCCATCACCGTGGTGGTCGGCGAGGAGGCGCATCCCACCGTGCTCAAGGCTCTGGCGCTGCTCGGCCTGGGGCGGGAACGGCTGCTGCGGGTGCCGGTGGACGGCCAGGGCCGCATGCGGGCCGATGCCCTGCCGCCGCTGCCGGAGCGGGCCATCGTCTGCACCCAGGTGGGCAACGTCAACACCGGCGCCTGCGATCCCGTCGCCGCCATCTGCGACCAGGCCCACGCCAGCGACGCCTGGGTGCACGTCGACGGCGCCTTCGGCCTGTGGGCCCGCGCCGCGCCGGCCCATGCTCATCTGCTGGCAGGGGTCGAGTGGGCCGATTCCTGGGCCGTGGATGCCCACAAGTGGCTGAACGTACCTTACGACAGCGGCTTGGCCCTGGTCCGCGATGCCGCCGCGCTGCGCGCCGCCATGGCCATCAGTGCCGCCTATCTGCCCGGCGACAGCCCGCACCGCAATCCTGCCGACTACACCCCGGAGCTGTCGCGGCGGGCGCGCGGCGTGGAGATCTGGGCGGTGCTGGCGACCCTGGGGCGCAGCGGCGTGGCGGCGCTGATCGAGCGCAGCTGCCGCCAGGCGCGGCGTTTCGCCGAGGTCCTGGGCGGGGCCGGCTACCGCATTCTCAACGAGGTGGTGCTGAACCAGGTGCTGGTGTCTTTCGGCGACGATGACACCACCCGGCGGGTCATCGCCGCTATCCAGGAGGACGGCACCGCCTGGTGCAGCGGCACCCTGTGGCAGGGCCACACCGCCATGCGCATCAGCGTCTGCTGCTGGGCCACCCGCGACGAGGACGTGGAGCGCAGCCTGGCGTCGATGCTGCGGCTGGCGGCGCAAGCGCGGGCGCGCTGATCAGCCCTTCAGACTGCCCGACAGGAACTGGCGGCAGCGCTCCGAGCGGGGATTGCCGAAGACTTCGGCCGGCGTGCCCTGCTCCTCGACCTTGCCCAGGTGCAGGAACATCACCTTGGAGGAGACCTCGCGGGCGAAGCCCATCTCGTGGGTGACCACGATCATGGTGCGGCCCTCCTCGGCCAGGTCGCGCATCACCTTGAGCACCTCGCCCACCAGCTCCGGGTCGAGGGCCGAGGTGGGCTCGTCGAACAGCATCACCTCCGGGTCCATGGCCAGCGCCCGGGCAATCGCCGCGCGCTGCTGCTGGCCGCCGGAGATGTGCGCCGGGTAATAGTCCTTGCGCTCGTACATGCCGACTTTGTGCAGTAGCGCCTCGGCTTTTTCGATGGCTTCCTTCTTCGGCACGCCGAGCACGTGGATGGGCGCCTCGATGAGGTTCTCCAGCACGGTCATGTGCGACCACAGATTGAAGCTCTGGAACACCATGGCCAGCTTGGCGCGGATGCGCTCGACCTGGCGCAGGTCGGCCGGCACCGGGTTGCCGCGGCGGTCGGTGGTCATGCGGATGATCTCGCCGTGCACCGTGACCTTGCCGCTGTTGGGGATCTCCAGCAGGTTGATGCAGCGCAAAAAGGTACTCTTGCCGGAGCCGGAGGAGCCGAGGATGGAGATCACGTCGCCCTCCTCGGCGGTGAGCGAGATGCCCTTGAGCACCTCGATGTTGCCGAACTTCTTGTGCAGATCCTCCACCACCAGGGCCGGGGTGCGCTCGGCGCGCAGAATTTGTGCTTGCATCTGATTCATGTTACGACTCGCTCGTTAGGTCCTGGCCGCCCTGCCGAGGCCGGCTGCCGTGCGGCTTTGCAATCCCCCGGCCATCTCGCAGAATAGTAGTCCTCTTGGCGACCACCATCCTATTCGCGCCGCTCCGTGGCGGCGGCCGCCTCGTTGATCCCCTATGAAGAATCGGCTGAAGCTGGACCGCATCTATCTGAAGATCCTCTCCCTGCTGCAGGCTCAGGCGCGCACCCCCAATCAGCAACTGTCGGAACAGGTCGGCCTCTCGCCCAGCCCCTGTCTGGATCGGGTGCGCAAGCTGGAGCAGGAGGGCTACATCCGCGGTTACCGCGCCGATATCGATCTGGAGCGCCTGTGCAATTGCATCACCGTATTCGCCACCGTCACCCTGCGCCATCACAAGCAGGACGACTTCGTGCGCTTCGACGCCGCGGTGCGGGCCATTCCGGAGATCGTCGACTGCCACAAGGTCAGCGGCACCTTCGACTACATCCTGCGCTTCGTCTGCACCAGCATGTCCCAGTATGACGAGCTGTCCGACAATCTGCTGAAGATCGGACCGCCCATCGAGCACATGAGCAGCCATGTGGTGCTGCAGAAGACCAAGGAGTTCACCGGCTATCCGTTGGAGCGGCTGGTGCAGTTGTAGCAGCACCTGCGCCTGCGGCGCGTGCAGTTTAGCGTCCGTGCCTGCGCCACGAACAGCAGGTTCTGGTTTTTTCGAGCCCAACTTCAGCAGGGTCTGCTGAATCCGCTTTGCTATCCTAGGTCCATGCACTGCCCAGGGCAGCAGTTTCTGCCGGCCGCGCGCCGGCCTTCGCACATGATCGAGGAGAACCAGCGCATGAACGCCCCCGCTACTCCCCCCCTCAAGACCAGCGAGCTGACCCGCGAGCTGGTGGCCAAGGGCCAGCAGTACTACGTACCCAACTACAAGCCGCGCGAGATGATCCTGGATCATGGCCAGGGCGCGCGGGTGTGGGACCTGGACGGCAACGAGTACATCGACTTCAGCGCTGGCATCGCCGTGAACTCCCTCGGCCACCAGGACCCGGAGCTGGTGCAGGCGCTCACCGAGCAGGCGCACAAGCTCTGGCACACCAGCAACGTGTTCTTCACCGAACCGGCGGTGCGCCTGGCCGAGGAGCTGGTCAAGGCCTCCGGCTTCGCCACCCGAGTGTTCTTCAGCAACTCCGGCGCCGAAGCCAACGAGGCCGCCATCAAGCTGGTACGCAAGTGGGCGGCGCAGCAGGGCCGCGGCCCCGAGCGGCGCGACATCATCACCTTCAAGGGCTCGTTCCACGGCCGCACCCTGACCACCGTCACCGCCACCGCCCAGCCCAAGTACCAGGAGGGCTTCGAGCCCCTGCCGGGCGGCTTTCGCTATTGCGAGTTCAACGACTTCGAGGCCATCGCCGCGATGGTCGATGCGAACACCGCCGCCATCATGGTCGAGCCGGTGCAGGGCGAGGGCGGCATCACCCCCTGCGCCCCTGGTTTCCTGGCCCATCTGCGCAAGCTCTGCGACCAGGTCGGGGCGCTGCTGGTGCTGGATGAGATCCAGTGCGGCATGGCGCGTACCGGCAAGCTGTTCGCGCACCAGTGGGACGGCATCACCCCGGACGTCATGACCGTGGCCAAGGCGCTGGGCTGCGGCTTCCCCATCGGCGCCATGCTGGCCGGTCCCAAGGTGGCCGAGGTGCTGCAGTTCGGCAGCCACGGCAGCACTTTCGGCGGCAACCCCATGGCCGCCGCCGTGGCCCGGGTCGCCCTGCGCCGCTTCCAGTCGCCGGAGCTTTTGGCTAACGTCGAGCGCCAGAGCAAGGCACTGCGCGACCGCCTGCTGGCCCTCAACGAGGCGCTGGGCATCTTCGCCGATATCCGCGGCCGCGGCCTGATGATCGGCGCCGAGCTCAAGGGCGCCCTGCAGGGCAAGGCCGGTGAGCTCTTGCCGCTGTTCATGCAGCATGGCCTGATGATGCTACAGGCCGGCCCCAATGTGCTGCGCTTCGTACCGCCGCTGAATATCACCGACGAGGAGCTGGCTGCGGGCCTGGCGCGCTTCGAGGCCGGGCTGCGCGATTACCTGACCAGAATCTGACGATTTGCTAGCTCAGGACGCCGCCATGTCCGTCTACACCCCCTACCTCGACTGGCTGAACGACCATTACCCCGCCATGGTGGCCCTGGTGGAAGACTGGTCGCGGATCAACTCCGGCAGCTACCACCTGGAGGGGCTGGCGCGCATGGCCGACACCCTGGGCGCGGCCTTCGCCCCCCTGGGCGGCGCGGCGCAGCTGGTCGACCTCGCCCCGCTTGCCAGCGTCGACCGCCAGGGCCGGCTAGTGCAGCGCCCGCTGGGCCGGGCGCTATCCATCGTCAAGCGCCCCCAAGCGCCCTGCCGGGTGCTGCTGGCCGGGCACATGGACACCGTGTTCCCCGCCGACTCCCACTTCCAGAACCCGCGCTGGCTGGACGACAATATCCTGAACGGCCCTGGTGTCGCCGATCTCAAGGGCGGATTGGTGGTGATGCTGCACGCTCTGCTGGCGCTGGAGCGCTCGCCCTGGGCGGAAAACGTCGGCTGGGAGGTGCTGCTCAATCCCGACGAGGAGATCGGCTCGCTGGGCTCGGCGCCGCTCCTGGAGGCCGCCGCCCGGCGCAACCATATCGGCCTGATCTACGAGCCGGCCCTGGCCGACGGGACGCTCGCCGGAGCGCGCAAGGGCAGTGGCAACTACACCCTGGTGGTGCACGGCCGCGCCGCCCACGCTGGCCGCGACCACCATCTCGGGCGCAACGCCATCGTGCTGCTGGCCGAGGGCATCGTCCGGCTCGATGCGCTCAACGGGCAGCGCCCCGGGGTGACCGTCAACCCCGGCCACATCGAGGGCGGCGGGCCGGTGAACATCGTCCCCGATCTGGCCATCCTGCGCTTCAACATCCGCGTCGCCAGCCACGAGGAGCAGCACTGGGTAGAGCGCGAACTGCATGCCCTGGTGGATGAGCTGTCCGGGCGCGAGGGCTTTCAGGTAGAGCTGCACGGCCGCTTCGGCCGCCCGCCCAAGCTGCTGGATGAGCGCCAGAGCGCCCTCTTCGAGCAGGTGCGGGAGTGCGGCGCGGAGCTCGGTCTAAACATACGCTGGGCCGCCACTGGCGGTTGCTGCGACGGCAACAACCTGGCCGCCGCTGGCCTGCCCAACGTCGACACCCTCGGCGTGCGCGGCGGCAAGATCCACTCCGACGAGGAATTCCTGCTGGCCGACAGCCTGGTGGAACGGGCCCGGCTCAGCGCCCTGTTGTTGATGAAGATCGGGGCCGGCGAGATCCGCCTGCCCCTGGGAGCATGACGTCATGACCATGGTGATCCGTCCGGCCCGCATGGACGATATCCCCACCCTGACCGAGCTGGGGCGCGCCGCCGGGCCGGGTATGACCAACACCCCCGCCGATCCGGCGCGCTGGGAGCTGCGGGTGCGCGAATCCCTGGACAGTCTGGGGCGTGAGGTCGCCTTCCCCGGACAGGAGTCCTACCTGTTCGTGCTGGAGGACAGCGCCACCGGCCAGGCGGTGGGCACTAGCGCCATCCTCGCCACCATCGGCGTCACCCGTCCCTGCTATTCCTTCAAGCTGCTGCACCTGGCCCACACCTCGCGCGAACTCGACTACTACGAGGCGGTACCGGTGCTGCAGATGGTAAACGAATACCGCGGGGCGACCGAAGTGGCCACGCTGTTCCTGCACCCCGACTATCGCAGAGACGGCAACGGTCGGCTGCTCAGCCGGGTGCGCTTCCTGTTCATGGCCAACTTCCCGGAGCGCTTCAACGAGCTGGTGATGGCGGAGATGCGCGGGGTGTGCGACGAGCAGGGCTATTCGCCGTTCTGGGATAACCTCGGCCGCCACTTCTTCAACATGGAGTTCACCAAGGCCGACTACCTGAGCGCGCAGGGCAAGTACCAATTCATCGCCGATCTGATGCCCAAACATCCGATCTACGTCAAGCTGCTGCCCAAGGAGGCGCAGGCGGTAATCGGCCAGCCCCACCCCTTCACCAAGCCGGCGCTGGAGCTGCTCAAGCGCGAGGGCTTCAGCTTCGAGGGCTGCGTCGACGTATTCGACGCCGGCCCCACCATCCACTGCCGCCGCGACCAGATCCGCACCGTGGTGGAGTCGCGGGTGCGCCAGCTCACCGCCGTGCGTCCCGTCATCCAGGCCGAGCGCTACATGGTCGGCAACACCGAGCTGGCCGAGTTTCGCGCCACGGTCACAGCGCTGCGCTACGCCGACTCGGGCGGCGTGGAGATTTCCGCCGAGGCCGCCGCGGTCCTGCGCGTGCGGCCCGGTGATTATCTGCGCGTGGTGCCGTTTTGAGCAGCAACGACGAGGATTCGCCGCCATGACCACCCACCTCATCGCCGGCCGCTGGCTCGAAGGCCAGGGCCATATGTTCCACTCCGAGAATCCTGCCACCGGCGAGAGCGTGTGGCAGGGGCGCGCCGCCGACGCCGCCCAAGTAGACGCGGCGGTGCAGGCCGCCCGCGCCGCCTTCCCGGCCTGGGCGGCGCAGTCCGTGGACGAGCGTGTCGCGCTGCTGGAGGCCTTCCGTGGCCAGCTCGAAGCGCACAAAGGGCATCTGGCCGAGGTCATCGCCCGCGAGACCGGCAAGCCGCTGTGGGAAACCGCCACCGAGGTGGCAGCCATGATCGGCAAGATCGGCATCTCGGTCACCGCCTACCATGAGCGCACCGGCACCAAGCTCGGCGAGCAGGGCGGCGTGCGCACCCGCCTGACCCACAAGCCTCACGGCGTGGTGGCGGTGTTCGGCCCCTACAACTTCCCCGGGCATCTGCCCAACGGCCATATCGTGCCGGCGCTGCTGGCCGGCAACACGGTGGTATTCAAGCCCTCCGAGCTCACCCCGCTGGTAGCCGAGGAGACGGTCAAGCTGTGGCTGACCGCCGGGCTGCCGGCTGGAGTGCTCAACCTGGTGCAGGGTGAGAAGGATACCGGCATCGCCCTGGCTGGCCATCCCGGCATCGACGGCCTGTTCTTCACCGGCAGCCCGCAGACCGGCAAGCTCTTGCATCGCCAGTTCGCCGGGCATCCCGGCAAGATCCTGGCGCTGGAGATGGGCGGCAACAACCCGCTGATCGTGCACAAGGTGAGCGACCTCAAGGGTGCGGCCTACCACACCATCCAGTCCGCCTACCTCTCCGCCGGCCAGCGCTGCACCTGCGCCCGGCGCCTGATCGTGCCGCAAGGCGCCGCGGGCGACGCCTTCGTCGCGACCCTAAGCGGCATGATCCGCGGCATCCGCGTCGGTGTTCCCAGCGACCATCCCGAGCCGTTCATGGGGCCGGTGATCAGCAACTCCGCCGCCGAGCGCTTACTCGCGGCCCAGGCCGCGCTCGAGGCCAGGGGCGGCCAGGTGCTGGTGCGCATGGCGCGGCTCCAGGAGGGCCGGCCGCTGCTCTCGCCGGGGCTGATGGATGTCACGGCGGTAGCCGAGCGCCCCGACGAGGAGTACTTTGGCCCGTTCCTGCAGCTCATCCGCGTGCCCGACTTCGACGCTGCACTGGCTGAAGCCAACCACACCGTCTTCGGTCTGGCGGCGGGGCTGCTGTGCGACGACGAAGAGCTGTACCGGCGCTTCCACCGCGAGATCCGCGCCGGCATCGTCAACTGGAACCGCCCCACCAACGGTGCCAGCAGCAACGCCCCCTTCGGCGGTCCCGGCGATTCCGGCAACTACCGGCCCAGCGCCTACTACGCCGCCGATTATTGCGCCTATCCGGTAGCCTCGCTGGAGGCCGATCGGGTGGCGCTGCCCGTCAGCCTGACGCCGGGCATCGCGCTCTGATGGCTCTGATATAAGTATGCCCTCTCCCGCAGGCGGGAGAGGGTCAGGGTGAGGGAGAAGAAGAGCGGGCGCTCAGCCGCCCCAGCCCTCGTAGCTCGCCACGTTCTCCTTGGTGATGAGCTTGGCGGGGATGAGGATCTTGCTGTTCTCCAGCTTCTCGCCGTTCATCAGCTTCAGGCCCACTTCCACCGCCTTCTCCGCCATCAGGTTGGGAAACTGCGCCGAGGTGCCCTCCAGCAGGCTCTTGGCATCGCCGAGCTGCTTCTGGGCGATGGGCGCGCCGTCCACGCTGGTGATGATGAAGTTGTCGCGCTTGGCCTGACGCGCCGCCAGTTCGGCCCCGGCCGCGGTGGGATCGTTGATGGTGAACACGCCATCGATCTTGGGGAAGGCAGTGAGCAGCGCGGTCATCTTCTCCAGCCCGCCCTCGCGGCTGCCGCCGCCGTTCTGACTGTCGGACAGCAGCTTGATGTCCGGGTACTTGGCCAGCATCTTCTTGCAGCCGGCAACGCGCTCGACCACCGAGGACACCGGCGGGCCGTTGATGATCACCACAGCGCCCTTGCCGTTGAGGCGCTGGGCCAGGTAGTCGCAGGCGATCTCGCCGGCCTGGGTGTTGTCGGTGGTGATGGTGGCGTCGGCGCCCTCGGCGTTGACGTCCACCGCCAGCACCTTGATGCCCGCAGCCTGGGCGCGCTTGACCGCCGGGGCGATGCCCTTGGGATCGGCCGCGGTGACCAGGATCAGGTCCACCTTCTTGGCGATGAAGTCGTCGATCTGGCTGGTCTGGCGCTGCAGGTCGTAGGAGCTCGAGACCACCGTCACCTTGACGTCGTCGCCGGCCAGCTCCTTGGCCTTCTTCTCGGCGCCCTTGGCGAGCTGCACGAAGAAGGGGTTGCCTAGATCGGAGACGGAGACGCCGATGGCCTTCAGCTCGGCGGCCTGAGCCGCACCGGCCAGGGTGGTGGCAAGCGCGGCAGCGATCAGAGTGGTGCGAGTGTGCTTCATGGTTGCTTCTCCAAGATGGACGGTGGTTTGGCCAGCTTCGCGGGTCGTTGATGCTCCCTCACCCTGGCCCTCTCCCGCAGGAGAGGGGACCCACACTCCCTCTCCCGCTCGCGGCAGAGGGTCGGGGTGAGGGCATTGGAAATCGGGTTTCAGGTGCGCGCCCCGGACTTGCTGCGGTACTTGTCTAGGATTACGGCCAGGATGATCACGACGCCCTTGATGACCAGCTGCCAGAAGTAGGACACGTCCATCAAGGTCAGGCCGTTGTTGAGGGTGGCGATGATCAGCGCCCCGATCAGGGTGCCGACGATGGTGCCGACGCCGCCAGCGAAGCTGGTGCCGCCCAGGATCACCGCAGCAATGGCGTCCAGCTCGTAGCCCACACCCAGATTGCCGTTGGCACTGTAGAGGCGCGCGGCGCTCATCACCCCGCCCAGAGCCGAGAGCAACCCGCTGATGGCATAGACGAATAGCAGCACCACCCACACCCGGATGCCGGTCAGGCGCGCCGCTTGCTCGTTGCCGCCGACGGCGTAGATGCGCACCCCCAACACGGTGTGGCGCAGGATCAGCCAGCTCGCCGCCACCACCGCCAAGGCGATGACCACCAGCCAGGGCAGCGGGCCGAGGTAGTCGTTGCCGATCCAGGCAAAGCCGATGTCGGGATTGAACACGGTCTGACCGTCGGAGATCAGATAGGCCACCCCGCGCAACGTGGTGAACGTACCCAGGGTAACGATAAACGGCGGCAGACCGAGGAAGGCCACCAGCACACCGTTGGCCAGACCGAGCAGCAGCCCGGCGAACAGGGCGGCCGGCACCGCCAGCGCGCCGAAGCTGGGATCGAGCGACACCATCAGCGTCACCACCGCGGTGGTGCCGAGGATCGAGCCTACCGACAGGTCGATGCCGCCGGTGAGGATGACGAAGGTCATGCCCGCCGCCAGGACGATGTTGATGGAGGCCTGGCGGGCGATGTTGAGCAGGTTCTCCTCGGTGAGGAAGTTGGGCGAGAGCACGGCGAAGATGGCCGCGATCACGATCAGCACGGGCAGGATGCCCAGCGTGTTGAACAGTTCCCGCAGGCGCGGACGCCCGTTCCAGGCCAGAGCGGGTGCGGCGGTCTTGGTCTCGGTCATGGTGATCATCTCGTTACACTCCAACTCAACCCTGGGTGGCCAGGTGCATGATGTCTTCCTGGCTGGCGCCGCCGGGCAGCTCCCCGGCCAGCCGGCCGTCGCGCATCACCAGGATGCGGTCGCTCATGGCGATGATCTCGGGCAGCTCGCTGGAGATCATCAGCACCGCCACACCCTGCCGGGCCAGCTCGCTGATGGCCCGATAGATCTCGCTCTTGGCGCCGATGTCGACGCCGCGGGTAGGCTCGTCGAGGATCAGCACCTTAGGACCGATCTCCATCCAGCGTGCCACCAGCAGCTTCTGCTGGTTGCCGCCGGAGAGGGTGCCGGCCGCCACCTTGCGGTCGGCGACGCGGATGCGCAGCGCCTCGATGCGCCGATCAGCGCGGCGGTTGATGCGCGGGTGAGCCAACCAGCCCAAGCGGCTGTCCTCGGGCAGTACGTTGAGGGCGATGTTGTCGCGCGCCGACATGTCCAGGAACAGCCCGAGCTCCTTGCGGTCTTCGGGCACGTAGCCGATGCCGGCGCGCACCGCATCCAGGGGATGGCGGATGTGCAACGGGCGGCCCTCCAGCAGCACGCTGCCGGAGGCGAGTGGGTCGGCGCCGAATATCAGCCGCGCCAGCTCGGTGCGGCCCGAGCCGACCAGACCGGCCAGGCCGACCACCTCGCCAGCGCGCAGATTGAAGGAGCAGGGTCCGACATGGCGGCCGTCGCTGAGTTCCAGCACTTCCAGCACGGTATCGCCGAAGGCCGAGGGCGCGGCCTTCTGGTACAGGTCCTCCAGCGGCCGGCCGACCATCATGCGCACCACGGTCTCGGCGCGGATCTCGGCGCGCGGCAGGGAGCCGACGTAGCGGCCGTCGCGCAGCACGCTGACGCGGTCGGCCAGGGCGTAGACCTCGTCCATGCGGTGGCTGATGTAGACGATGGCCAGGCCGCGCGCGCGCAGCCCGCGGATCACCGCGAACAGCGCCTCGGTCTCGCGCTCGGAGAGAGCTGCGGTGGGCTCGTCCATCACCAGCACCCGGCAGTTGCGCAGCAGCGCCCGGGCGATCTCCACCTGTTGCTGCTCGGCGATGGACAGGCTGCCGACGCAGCGCGTCGGGGCGAAGGTGCAGGCGAGCTGCTGCAGCACCCCAGCCGCGGCCTGGTTCATGGCGGCGCGGTCGATGCGCCAGCCGCGTCTGGGTTCATGGCCCAGGAACAGGTTCTCCGCCACCGTCAGATTGGGCGAGAGCTTGATTTCCTGGTGGATGATGGAGATGCCGGCGGCGATGGCGTCGCCCGGACCGTGCAAGTGCAGCGCCCGACCGTCCATGCGGATCTCGCCCTGGTCGGCGTGGTAGACGCCGGACAGCACCTTCATCAGCGTGCTCTTGCCGGCGCCGTTCTCGCCCATCAGCGCCAGGATCTCGCCGGCGCGCACCTCCAGGTGCACGCCCTCCAGGGCGGTGACCGCGCCGAAGCGCTTGGCGATGCCGCGCATCTCCAGCAACGGCGGCGGCGCGACAACGGATGCAAGGACAGCGTTCATGCCAACCCTCCTGTACTTGTGTGAGGGCTATGAAACGCCTGTCCTGTAAATGGAGAATTTTGCTGCGGGAGGGAGTTTGTAACAATTGTAACGGAAGGGATTTGTCATCCCTCAGCGGCACAGGCCCCTGGCGGAGGCGCCGCTGTAAACCGACCCCGACTAGGCCGCGCCGCACCCGACTCCGACGTCCCTGAAATGAAGGATGGGTTCGCCGCACTCCCCCCATCCTCCGGGGCTAAGAGGTCCATATGAGTATGCCATCATCATTCACAGCGGGTCTGAGGAAGACTCTTTTTACGACAATAAGCCTCGCTCCGTCCCATACCTCCGTATCGAGCGGTATTCTGATGTCTTTTATCTTGGGATAGACACGCTGTGCGAGTATGACTGACGTAATGGCACCCTTGCGAGCAGCAAGAAGTTCACATTTGCGACTCCAGGTATCGGAATAGAAGAGAACCTTACGCCACCCCATGTTAGGCGGGATACTCGTAACCCAACCCTGATAAAAAACACGCATTGCAACGAAATCAACCTCAGGAGCAAAGCGTCCTTAGTCCGCGTAGGGCCGCAATGCGCTTCGCTTATTGCCCCCTACGCGGGCTTCCAAGGCCTCTGGTTGCGGTTTACCAACAAGTAGGGTGCGCCATGCGCACCAACTATTTCTTTCTTGGGTCATCCGCCGGATTGAGGTAACCGATATCCCATGGGCCGGTCCCGTGAATCTGAATAATTGTCTCTTCGCTGGTCGTGTAGGCGAACATCGGCATTCCTGCGGGAATCATGGTAACGCCACCAGGCGGATAGATTCTGGCTTTGTCGGGATCAAACTTTTCTCCTATTCCCAAATGGAAGGTCCCGGATAGCACCGTGACCCGCTCAAGCAAGGGATGAGTGTGGGGTGCGATCTTGAAGTTGGGAGGAAGCTTGACGCGGAAAGTGAACGGCGCGGCTTGCTTCAGATCACCTTCCAGTACCGCCAATTTGGCGCCAGGCCCGATGGACGGAGCATCATTCCACTTGATTTCGGACGGGACAATGGAAATATGGCCTTCCGCAGCTGGCTCCGCTGACAATGCAGAAGTCGTGATCAGCGCGCCCAGAGCGAGCGCAGTTGAGGCTATAATGACTTTTATAGTGTACATTTCCTTCTCCTCTATGACTAGCGTTTTCGGACTACCAGAATACACCTAGACCGGCAGTGACCCGGAAGTTATCGGCTCAACTACAATTCGACTGCCCAACCAACTTAACATCACGCTGTTTTCTCCTGACCAGTTAACTTCAATCGCTGCGGTCTAACAGCCAATTCGCCGGGCGAACGACAAAATACTACAGTCCAAATAAAAACCGGGTTACTCTCCTGCGACCTTGACGACGTCGCACTCGGCAACCCGGCTATTCCGATAAAGGACCCGCGGCTTTCCGTACCCATCCGGTGATGGGTTTGGCCTTGGAAGCGATTTGATCAGCAGATCAGCACAATCCCGCGCAGTCCTCTCATTGGTTGAGTCATGTTTTTCCGGCTGCCCTGACCGCCTATCGGTGAGGGCCGCTCAAATTCGAAAGAATTACAACAGATGAATTTTTAATTAGTCCACAAATGCTTGAATTTCAAGCCCTGGCCGTGTTCCCGGGACACGCCCCGAGATGCACTGCGCTGCCCCTATCCTATGGAGCTCGAATCCTGACGATGCGATCCTGACTGCCGCGCCCGGAGCCTTGGCTCCGGGTAGCAAGATGGCCCGGCGCGTATCAACCGGACGGACGTTCGGTGCTCATCGGCCAGCGGAAGACCTGGACGGTCAGGCCCTGGCTACCTACCGTGACGGTGCGCTGAAAGCTCTGCCCGAAGCCGCTGACCGTGACCTGATAGGTGCCGGGTGACAGCCTGGCATAGAGCAGCGGCCCATCGGTGACGGTGTCCAGGACCAAGTTGCCGTGCCGGTCGCGGATCTGTACCTGGGCATCGCTGAGGAACAAGCCCTGCCCGGTCGCAAACATCAGCTTCAGGTTGAACTCCCGCGCCATTTGCCCGAGGATCTCGCGCTCCTCGTCACCGACACCGCCGGTGACGTAAGAAACACCCTGATATTCCTGTATCCGCAGAGGACCGCCCGGGTCTAGGGGATCGGCGGTTGCGAGCCCGCCACCCAGGGCCAGAATCGTGGCTATGCTTGCAAAGTATTTCGCCGTCATGCTGACAACCTCCCTGCGCGTGGGCACCGCGCCTGGCGTTCGGCTTGAGGAGTTATGGGTATATCCCTCTCCGCGGATCCGGCCGGCCGCACCGGCACTGACCGGCACGGCCGGCATCAGCCACTAGAAGCGGTGACCCCAACGGAGAACGGACCGTAGGCTGGGGTATCGATAGAGGGACGGAGAGAAACTACCGCTTGTCGATTTCGTGGCCGATCGCACCGCCTACGACTGCGCCGCCGACGGTGCCCAGAGTGCTGCCGTGGGTGAGCTCATGGCCGGCCACGCCGCCTACCACAGCCCCAGTGACGGTGCCGCAGGCGCTCAGGTTAAGGGCCAGTAGACCGATTGCTATCGCCATCATGACTCGCCGCATGCTAAATACCCTCCTTGCAGACTTTCGGGTCAACATATCCCGGTCTGCCGCACAATCTCCCTAAATTCTTGGAGCCCTCAGCCCACGGATAGATTCCCTGGCGCTTTCACACTGACGCCGTCTCACAGCGGCCATACCCACGGCACCAGCCAGACGGCAATGGCGAAGATCAGCAAGGTGAGCGGCAGGCCCACCTTGAAGAAATCGGCGAAGCGGTACTTGCCAGGCCCATAGACCATGAGGCACGAGGGCTCCAGCGGGGTGAGGTAGGAGCAGCTCGCGGCGACGGCGACCATCGTGGCGAAGGTGCGCGGGTTGAGATCGAGCTGCAACGCGGTCTGGATGGCGATCGGCAAGATGACGATGGCCGCCGCCTGGTTGGACATGGCCTGGGTCAGCACCACCGTCAATAGGAAAAATCCCGCCAGCAGCAACCGCGGCTGCATCGCGCCGGTCAGCGCGATCAGTTGCTCGGCGAGGAAACGACCGGTGCCGCTCGATTCCATCGCCGCCCCCAGCGACAGCAGCGCGCCGATCAGGATCAGCGCCTTCCATTCCACCTGCCGGTAAGCCTCCTCTGGCGAGATGCAGCGCGTGGCCAGCACCAGAAAGGCGCCGCTGAGCACTGCTACCGGTAGCGGCACGAGCTTGAGTGCGGCGGCGATGAGCGTCAGCGCGAAGATCGCCGCCGCCGCCGGCGCGCGCTTGATGTTGAGGCGGGCAGGGTCGACGCCGCCGAAGATGCTGAACAGATTGCCGCGCTCCAGCGCTTTGACGCTCTCGGCGGTGCCTTGGAGCAGCAGCACGTCGCCGAGCTTCAACGGGATGGTGCTCATCTTACGCGGGATCGCCGCCCCCGCGCGATTGATCGCCAGCACCTGCAGGCCATAGCGATCCTTGAACTCGGCGCTCTTGAGGGTGCGGCCGATGAGCGGCGATTGCGGCATGAGCACCCCTTCGACGATCGTCAGTTCCTGCGGATCGACGTCTGGGTCGGCAAGGTGCGCGTCGGCCTTGAGCTCCACCCCGGGGATGTCCTTGACCTTGAGGATGTCGCTACGCAGTCCCTCGATCACCAGGTGATCGCCCGCCTGCAGGCTGGTCTGGCTGTGGCCGGGATGCGGAAGCTCGCCTTCGCGCAGGATACGCACCACGGAAAGCCCGGAATGATTGCCGATTCTCGACTCGGCGACGGTCTTGCCGATCAGGGGCGAATCGGGGAGCACGACCACGTCGGCCTGATACTTGCGGTGGCCGATGTCCACGGGTGGCCGCTGGTCTTCTCGCTGGGGTATCAGACGCACGCCGATGATCCACATATAGACGAGGCCCGCCAGTGCGATCGGGATGCCCACCGGCGCCAGCTCGAACATGCCCATCTCGGGCAGTTGGTGCTGAGTCATGAGCTCGCTCACCACGATGTTGGTCGAGGTGCTGATCAGCGTCACCGAACTCGACAGGATCGAGGCGAAGGCCAGCGGCAGTAGGTACTTCGAGGCGCTGACCCGGGTTCTGTGGGCAAAGCCGAGGACGACGGGGAGGAAGAAGGCGGTGGCCGCGGTATTGCTGATGAACGCTGAGACCACCGCCACCGACACCATGATCACCGCTACCAGCCGTGTCGGGTTGCTGCCGGCGTGGTCGAGAATGGTTCGTCCGGCCATCTCTACCACCCCGGTGTGGGAGAGGCTCGCCGTCATGATCAGCAGCCCCAGGATCATCATCACGGTGTCGCTGGCAAAGCCGGCGAACGCCTGCTCGGGGGTGAGCAGGCCGCTGGCGATGAGCGCCAGCATCACGCCCAGCGCCACCACGTCGGCCGGTATCCGATCCCAGGCGAACAGCGCCACGGCGGCGGCGAGAATGCCGAGGCAGATGGCGATGTCCGGCGTCATGCGGGATCGATGTCCAATGCCCGCCCCGATGCGGGCGTTATCGAAACGATGACTTTCGCGATCGGCTTCATCGACGCCTCCTTTTTGAATAGAAAAATCAAGCGCTTATCCTCTCCCCCGAGAGGATGGGGGGATCATCAGAGGTGCCCTAGCCTAACGCGGCCCGCACCGCTGCCGCCAGTTGTTCCAGCCGGTAGGGCTTGGCCAGCAGCGGCGGCGAGCCGTCGCGCTCGGCGGGGGCCGTGGCGCGGCCGGTGGTGAGCAGGCCGCGCACCGTGGGGCGGCGGCGTGCGGCCTCGGCCAGCAGGGCTAGACCGTCCATGCCACTGCCCAGATCGACGTCGCTGAACACCAGGGCGATGTCCGGCTCCCGCATCAGGCAGTCCAGCGCGGCCTCGGCAGAAGCCGCGGTCAGGGTGCGGTAGCCCAGCGCCCGCAGCATGTCTTCGGCCGCGCCCAGCACTTGGGGATCGTCCTCAACGACCAGTACCAACTCCCCCCGCCCCCGCGGCGGCGCGGCGGCGGCCGGCGCTTCCGAGGCCACTGCCGCTACCTGCGGCAGCCGCGGCAGGGTGATGCTCACGGTGGTGCCCTCCCCCACCCGGCTGTCGATGCGGATGTCGCCGCCGGACTGCTTGACGAAACCGTAGACCATGCTCAGCCCCAGGCCGCTGCCCTGGCCGTGGGGTTTGGTGGTAAAGAACGGCTCGAACACCCGGCCGAGCAGTTCCTCGGGGATGCCGCTGCCGCTGTCGGCGACGCAAATCTCCACCGCCGTCTCTGCGGCCTGCACACGGGTGGCAAAGCGCAGGCGGCCGCCGCCGGGCATGGCGGCACTGGCGTTGATGGCCAGGTTGAGCAGCGCGTTCTCCAGCTGCGCCGGATCGGCGTGTACCCAGGCATCGCCCGCCTGCAGGTCCAGCTCGATAGCCACACCGCTGCCGACGCTGTACTCCAGCAGGTCCAGCATGCCCTCGATGAGCTCATCCACCCGCAGCGGCTCCGGTGCCAGGCGCTGGCGGCGAGCGAAGGCCAGCAGGCGATGGACGAGATTGGCACCGCGCTCGGCCGCCGCCAGGGCGCGGCGGGTATAGCGCTGGCCGGCTTCCGCCAGCGGCTCGGTGCTCTCCAGCAGTTGCAGGTTGCCGATCACCGCCGCCAGCAGGTTATTGAAGTCGTGGGCGACGCCGCCGGTGAGCTGGCCCAGCACCTCCATCTTCTGCGCCTGGCGCAACTGCGCCTCGACCGCCTTGCGCTCGCTCAGGTCGCTGTACAGGGTGACGAAGCCGCCGCCGGGCATGGGCCGGCTGCGGAACTCTACCACCCGGCCGCCGGCGTAATGGCGCTCGAAGCTGGAGGGCTGCTCGCGGCGGCGCAGGTTGAGCTCAGCCATATCTACGGCACGCCCGTCCAGGGCGCGGTTCTCGTGCGGCTCGCGTGCCAGCAGCGCCTGCACCGCCTCGAGCGACATGCCGGCGTGGATCTGCTCGGCCGGCAGGCGCAGGATGGCCAGATACTGGGGGTTCCAGGCCACCAGCCGGCCGTCGCGGTCGAATACGCTGAGGCCGTCGGTCATGCTGTCGAACACGGTTTCCAGGAGCCGCGTCTGCTCCTTGAGGTGCACGGCGTTGTCGCGGAACACCTGGAAGGCCCGGGCCAGGGCGCCGATCTCGTCGCGGCGCTCGACGGCGGGGGTGGCGCGGGCGGTATCGCCCTGGGCCAACCGAGTCATGAGTCGCGTCACCGCTCCCAGGCGTCGCGTCAGCCCCAGCACCACGGCGCTGCCGCCGGCCAGGGCCAGCAGCGACAGCAGGGTCATGGCGACGATGCCGGTCTTGCCCCGCTCCACCGCCGCCGCCACCGAGCGCCCCTGCTGCGCCATGCGCTCCTGCAAGGCGCCGACGAAGCGCTTGACCTCGTCGCTGAGCTGTTCGGAGACGGCGCGGGTGGTGGAGAGCAGATAGGCCTTGCGCTCGCGCAGGCCGAGCTGGCGGGCGCGCAGGGCGAAGACGCCGTCGGCGGCGCCGCCCAGGCGCTCCAATTCCGCCGCAGTGCGGGCCAGCGGCGGCGACAGGCCGGCCGGACTCGGCCGCTCCAGCGCAAAGCGCCGCTGCAGGACCTCCAGTCCC
>DATLYF010000195.1:0-10069 GCA_035575095.1 Candidatus Competibacteraceae bacterium | reverse complement strand
CCACCGGCACCGCTTCCAGGCGCTCGCCCAGCACTATCTCGACCGCCGCCTCCCAGCCCGGTTCCACGGCCAGCCGCTCGGCCAGGCGCGGCGCACCGTCCAGGCCGCGGGCACGTAGCCAGGCGTTGACAGCGTCGTTCTGGCGCCGTCCCAGGGCGGTCTCCTGCAGGGTGCGGAGCCCGGCCAGGCGGCCGCGCGCCTCCTCGCAGCGGCCGCGCAGGGTCTGTTGCTCGGCCTGCAACTCGCGCTGGCGCTGGCGCAGCCCGGCCAGGCGCTGCTCCAGCTCGGCCTGGCGGCGTGCGCCTGTGGCCAGCGTCTCCTCGGCCCGCCATTCCTGCTCGCGTAGAGTCTCCAGGGCCAGCTCCAGGGCGTCCTGATCGAGCGCGCCCAGCTCCAGGCGCAGCCGCTCCAGGCGCCGTTCGTCCTGCAACTGCTGGCGCTCCAGCTGGACGATGCGGGCGCGCTCTACCTCGGCCTGGCGCTGGGCGGCGGACAGCGCCTCGGTATACAGCGCCCGGCGCCGCTGATGCGCCTCCATCTCGGCCTCGGCCCGAGCCAGTCGCTCGGCCAGCTCCGCGTCGCGGGCGGCCAGTGTCACGAGCTGCGGCTCCGCTGCGGCCGCCTGTTGGCGCAGTGCCGCCAGCTCTACGCCGTCGCTGGCCTGCTGCGCCCGGTTTTGCGCCACGGCGCTGTGCAGCCGTTGCAGCTCCTCGCCCTGGCGGCGGCGCAGTTCCTCCCCGTGGGCACGATTCTGCTCCAGCCGGGCGATCTCGGCGGCCAGCTCATAGCCGCGCGTCTGAGCGGCGACGAACGCCTCCTGCAGCATCTCGTGACGCTCGCGGCCCTGCTCCAGGCGTAGCTCCAAGGCAGCGTGCTCGGCGGCCAGCGCCGCGCGGGCGGTCTCCAGACGCGCGAGCTCGGCCTCGGCCCCTTCCAGGGCCTGGTCCAGGGCACGCCAGCGCACCGCCAGCAGCTCGGCCTTGCAGCGCCGCTCCTCGGCGCGCAGCCGCTGGTACTGCTCGGCGGCGCGGGCCTGCCGGCCCAGCCGCTCCAATTGCTGCTCCAGTTCCTGGCGCAGGTCGCCGAGGCGGGCCAGGTTCTCACGGGTGTGCTGGATGCGGTTCTCGGTCTCGCGGCGCCGCTCCTTGTACTTGGAGATCCCTGCCGCCTCCTCCAGGAACAGGCGCAGCTCCTCGGGCTTGGCCTCAACGAGGCGGCTGATCATGCCCTGCTCGATGATGGCGTAGCTGCGCGGTCCCAAGCCGGTGCCGAGGAACAAGTCGGTGATATCGCGGCGGCGGCAGCGGACACCGTTGAGGAAGTAGCTGGACTGACCGTCACGGCTGACCAGGCGCTTGACGCTGATCTCGGCATACTGCGCCCACTGCCCGCCGAGCCTCCCCAGGCTGTTGTCGAAGATCAGTTCGACGCTGGCCTGGCCCACCGGCTTGCGGCTGCTGGAGCCGTTGAAGATGACGTCGGCCATGGCCTCGCCGCGCAACTGGCGGGCCGAGGATTCGCCCATCACCCAGCGCACCGCGTCGATGATGTTGGACTTGCCGCAGCCGTTAGGCCCGACGACGCCCACCAGGTTGCTGGGCAGGTGGAACGCGGTGGGATCGACGAAGGACTTGAAGCCGGCGAGCTTGATCCTGCTCAGGCGCAAGCAGTGTTCTCCTGGGGTCTGCGGGTCAGCATCAGGGCAGCGGTTCGCTACGGGGCGCTAGTGTAATACGAAGTCATGCGATAGCGCCGCGGTCACGGCGACGAACATCCCCGCCTCGTATCTGTACGGACCGAGCGAGCGGACCTGGTATAAAGTGGACCTCCGGACATTCGGCCGACACGGGCTGTGACCAACAAGGAGGCTACCGATGCTCGATGCGCTGCTGCAAGGCGCCCGTTATCCGCTGCGCGGCCTGGGCTGGCTGACCCGCCCGGGGCTGCGGCGCTACGTCCTGGTGCCGCTGGCCGTCAACGCCCTGCTGTTTGGCGGCGCCACCTGGTGGGGGGCGGGGCAGTTGCAAGGACTGATCCAGTGGCTCGACGCCCGTCTGCCAGACTGGCTGGCCTGGCTGTCCTGGCTGCTCTGGCCGCTGTTCCTGGTGGCGGTGCTGCTGGTCGGCTTCTACACCTTCACCCTGGTGGCCAACCTGCTGGCCGCACCGTTCAACGGCCTGCTGGCGGAGAAGGTGGAGGACATGCTCACCCCGGACCACGGCCGTCCCGACAGCCGGCCACTGTGGCAGGAGATCGTGATCGCCCCCGCGGCCGAGCTGCGCAAGCTGGGCTACTTCCTGGCGCGGGCGCTGCCGCTGCTGCTGCTGTTCCTGATCCCCGGCGTCAACGCTGCCGCTCCCTTCGTATGGCTGGCCTTCAGCGCCTGGCTGCTGGCCCTGCAGTATCTGGATTATCCGCTCGGCAACCACCACATCGCCTTCCCCGAGCAGCGCCGGCTGCTGAGGCAACGCCGGCTGCTGGCCGTGGGCTTCGGTGCCGGCTGTCTGCTGCTGACCTTGGTGCCGGTGCTCAACTTCCTGGCCATGCCGGCCTCGGTGATCGGGGCAACGCTGCTGTGGCGGGAGCAGTTGGCAAATTCGGGAATGCAGTAATGGCGCACGCCGGGCAGAGTTCTGCCGCCTACGCCACGCGCGCCGTCACGTCCAGTCGCAACCCCATCGCGGCCAGCACCGCCCGCAGCGTTTTCAGGGTGGGATTGCCGCAGGGGCTGAGCGCCCGGTACAGGCTCTCACGGGACAGCCCCGCTTGCCCTGCCACCCGCTTCCAGTCCTGCCAATAGCCCACGACTCCTCCGGGATAGTCTTTGAAATCGGCCCAGCCAAGCCTTCAGCTCCTTGGCATTGTTCAGCGCCCCTTTGGGGAGCGGCAGGTGGATCGCGTTGGGCTTGAGATGAATGCCTGTACATGCGGGATGTACAGACGATCCTATCCTGCTCCTGCCGCCGCCGTGCCCAGCGCCTGCTCGAGCCGCACCACCGCCTCGCACAGATTGCGCAACGAGTTGGTGTAGGCAAAGCGCACATGATGTGCGGCCTGATGACTGCCGAAGTCGATACCGGGGGTGATGGCCACCCCGGTCTTCTCCAGGAGCTCGAAGCAGAAGCGGTAGCTGTCGTCGGTGAAGCGCGAGCAATCGGCATAGAGGTAGAACGCCCCTTGCGGCTCGATCGGGATGCGCAAGCCGAGCCGACGCAGGGCCGGCAGCAGGAAGTCGCGGCGTTCCTGGAAGGCCAGGCGGCGCTGCTCGCAGATGGCCAGAGCCTCAGGGGTGAAGGCGGCCAGCGCCGCGTACTGGGCTACCGAGGGGGCAGCGATGAACAGGTTCTGCGCCAGTTTCTCCACTTCGCGGGCATATTCCGGTGGCGTCACCAGCCAGCCCAGTCGCCAGCCGGTCATGCCGAAGTACTTGGAGAAGCTGTTGACCACGAACAAGTGATCGGAGATGGCCAGGGCACTGGGCGTGTTCACCGCATCGCCATAGACCAGGCCGAGATAGATCTCATCGACGATCAGTCGTCCGCCGCGCGCTTCCACGACCGCCAGGATGGCCGCCAGCTCCGCGGGCGGCACCAGGGTGCCGGTGGGATTGGCCGGCGAGGCCAGCAGTACGGCGCGGGTGCGCGGTGTCCAGTGGCGCGCCACCAGTTCGGCGGTGAGCTGATAGCCGCTCTCCGGACCGGTGGGGATGGTCACGGCCTCGCCTTCGACCAGGCGCACGAAGTGACGGTTGCAGGGATAGCCGGGATCGGCCAGCAGCACCTGGTCGCCCGGATCGAGCAGCACCCCGGTCACCAGTTGCAGCGCCCCGGAGGCGCCGGGGGTGACGATGATGCGCTCTGGCCCGACCGCGACCCGGTAGCGGTCGCGGTAGAAGCCGCTGATCGCCTGGCGCAGCTCGGGAATGCCGGTGGCTACGGTGTAGCTGGTACGGCCCTCGGCCAGGGCGCGCTGGCCGGCCTCGAGGATGGGGCGGCAGGTGACGAAATCGGGCTCGCCTACCTCCATGTGGATCACCGAACGCCCCTGCGCCTCCAGTTGCTTGGCTCGGGCCAGCAGTTCCATCACATGGAACGGCGCGATATCGGCCATGCGTCGGGCCAGCGGCGTGACCGGCGCGCTCACAGCAAGCGCCCCTGGTCCTCGGCCTCGTGGATGGTGAGGTCGTCGACGATGGACTTGCCGGCGGGTTTGCCGCCGCTGATGTTGGCCTCGGCCAGGCGGATCTGCAGGCCGACGTTGTTCTTGGAGTCGGCGTGCTTGATCGCCTCCTCCTTGGAGATCTTGCCATCCTTCCACAGCCTGAACAGGGCCTGGTCGAAGGTCTGCATGCCGGCTTCGGTGCCCTGCTCCATGGCATCTTTGATGGTGTCGATCTTGCCCTTCTGGATCAGGTCGGCGACATAGGGGGTGTTGAGCAGCACCTCCACCGCCGGCACGATGTCGCCGTTGAGGGCTTTCACCAGGCGCTGGGAGATGATGGCCTTGAGGTTCAGCGACAGGTCCATGAGCAACTGCGGCCGGGCGTCCTCGGGGAAGAAGTTGACGATGCGCTCCAGGGCGCCGTTGGCGTTGTTGGCATGCAGGGTGGACAGGCACAAATGGCCGGTCTCGGCGAAGGTGAGCACATACTTCATCACCTCGCGGGTGCGCACCTCGCCCACCAGGATCACGTCGGGTGCCTCGCGCATGGCGCTCTTGAGGGCGTTCTCGTAGTTGTGGGTGTCGATGCCCACCTCGCGCTGGCCCACCACCGAGCGCTTATGCTGGTGGGTGAACTCGATCGGGTCCTCGATGGTGAGGATGTGGCCGGGGGCGTTGCTGTTGCGGTGGTCGATCATTGCCGCCAGCGAGGTCGACTTGCCGGAGCCGGTGGCGCCCACCAGCATGATCAAGCCGCGCTTTTCCATCACCAGCTGCTTGAGGATCAGCGGCAGGCCGAGGTCCTCGACCTGCGGGATCTCGCCCTTGATGTAGCGCACCACCATGGACACTTCGCCGCGCTGCTTGAAGACGTTGGCGCGAAACCGCCCCACCCCCTGCAGCGGAATGGCGAAGTTGAGCTCGAGTTCACGCTCGAACTCCTTGATCTGGTCGTCCTTCATGATGGAATAGGCGATCTGCCGGACCATGCCCGGCTCCAGCATCTTGTTGCCCACCGGCCGCACCACGCCGTTGATTTTGATGCTGACCGGAGCATTGGTGTAGAGGAATAGGTCCGATGCCTCTTTATCCACCATCAATCGGAGATAGGGAGTGATATCCATGGGCTTTGTCCTCGCTTGTCAGGGATCGCCTCGCCGGCATGGTCAGCAAGGTCGGGGCAGGGGAAGTGCCGCGCCGTCGTCTCGATGGACGGGCGCGGTCATGCCGGCGGCGGTTTTTCTCCACGCCTTCGAGTGATTTTGCAAAGCGACCGCCGAAATTTCCATAGCGGCCGCATGAGAGTGAAGAAATTCAGCGTATCCGATTGAGACCGTTCAGTGCCGCCACGCGGTAGGCCTCGGCCATGGTCGGGTAGTTGAAGGTAGTGGTGATGAAGTAGTTGAGGCTGTTGCCCTCGCCCTTCTGCGCCATGATGGCCTGGCCGATGTGGACGATCTCGGCGGCCTGGTAGCCGAAGCAGTGGATGCCCAGGAGCTCCAGAGTCTCACGATGGAACAGGAGCTTGAGCATGCCCACCGTGACCCCGGTGATCTGGGCGCGGGCCAGACTCTTGAACCAGGCGTGACCGACCTCGTAGGGCACCCGCGCCTGAGTCAGCTCGCGCTCGGTACGGCCCACCGAGCTGATCTCCGGCGAGGTGTAGATGCCGGTGGGGATGTATTCCACCAGGCGGTGATCGCACTGGCCTTCGACCAGATGGGTGGAAGCGAAGCGGCCCTGGTCGTAGGCCGCCGAGGCCAGGCTGGGATAGCCGATGATGTCGCCGACGGCATAGATATGGGGCAGCGCGGTGCGGTAATTCTCGTCGACATCGAGCTGGCCACGGCTGTTGGGGGTCAAGCCCAGGGTCTCCAGGCCCATGTTCTGGGAATTGCCGGTGCGGCCATTGGCCCACAGCAGGATGTCGTTCTTGATCTTCTTGCCGGACTTGAGATGCAGCACCACGCCGTCCGGTGCCCCCTCTACCGCCTCGTACTCCTCGTTGTGGCGGATCAGTACGCCCTGGTCACGCAGGTGGTAGGAGAGCGCATCGGCGATCTCGTCGTCGAGAAAGGCCAGCAGCTGGGAACGGGTGTTGACCAGGTCGACCTTGCAGCCCATGTTGCGGAACATGGAGGCGTATTCGCAGCCGATCACGCCGGCGCCGTAGATGGTGATCGAGTGCGGCGTGGTGCTGAGGCTGAGGATGGTATCGCTGTCGAAGATCCGCGGATGGGTGAAATCCACATCCCGCGGCCGATAGGGGCGCGAGCCGGTGGCAATGACGAAGTGTTCTGCCTTGAGGCGCGCCGTCGGCTTGCCGTCGGGCGTCACCACCTCTAGGGTATGGGCGTCGAGGAAGCGGCCGTGACCGCGCACCACCTCGACCTGGTTGCGGTCGTAGAAGTTGCGGCGCAAGGCCACCTGATTGGCGATGACCGTCTCGGCGGTGCGCAGCAGCTCCGGATAGGAGAAGCGCAGCGGCGCGCCGAGGCTGCGGTAGAGGGGGTTGCTGTTGAACTCCAGCAGGCGGCTGATGGACTGACGCAGCGCCTTGGAGGGGATAGTGCCCCAGTGGGTGCAGCCGCCGCCCACCTGGTGGTGCCGCTCGACGACCGCCACCGACTTGCCACCTTTGACCGCTCGCATCGCCGCCCCCTCGCCGCCGGGGCCGGTGCCGATCACTACCACATCGAACTTCTGTTCTTTCATTGCGACTCACCCGTTGTGCCGACGGGCGGCAAGTATAACCGCTGCGCCGCGCTTGCGACGCAGCGGTCATCGGAGAGTTGAGGCTAGAGCCGTTCAGCGACCCTTGATATAGCCCAGGCTCTCCAGCTTGAGGATGATGCGGTGGGCCGCCTCGTCGGGCGTCATGGTGGCGGTGTCGATGGTGACTTCCGGGTGCTCCGGCGCCTCGTAGGGATCGGAGATGCCAGTGAACTCCTTGATCAGACCGGCACGGGCCTTGGCGTACAGGCCCTTGCGGTCGCGCGATTCGCACACCTCGATGGAGGTGGACACGTATACCTCCAGGAAGCCACCCAATGGCGTGATCATCTCCCGCACCTCGCGCCGCGTGGCGGCGTAGGGGGCGATAGGCGCGCAGATGGCAATACCGCCGTTCTTGGTGATCTCGCTGGCGACGAAGCCGATGCGCAGGATATTGATGTTGCGGTGCTCGCGGGAGAAACCCAGCTCCGAGGACAGGTGCTTGCGCACGATATCGCCGTCCAGCAGAGTCACGGCGCGCCCGCCCAGTTCCAGCAGCTTGACCATCAGCGCGTTGGCGATGGTGGACTTGCCCGCGCCGGACAGGCCGGTGAAGAACACCGTGAAGCCCTGCTTGTGGCGCGCCGGATGGGTGCGGCGCAGCTCCGCCACCACCTCGGGATAGGAGAACCACTCGGGGATCTCCAGGCCCTCTTGCAACCGGCGGCGGAACTCGGTGCCGGAGATGTTGAGCACGGTATCATCGGGGCCGACCTCATTGGCCGGCACATATTCGGCCTTCTCCTGCACGTACACCATCTCCTGGAACGGCACCATCTTGATGCCCAGTTCCTCCTGGTATTCGCCGACCAGCTTCTGGGCATCGTAGGGGCCGTAGAAGTCCACGCCCTTGCTGTTCTTGCCCGGCCCGGCATGGTCGCGGCCGACGATGAAGTGGGAGCAGCCGTGGTTCTTGCGGATGATGGCGTGCCATAGCGCCTCGCGCGGCCCCCCCATGCGCATGGCCAGATGCAGCAGGGCCAGCGCCGAGGTCTGTTCCGGGTAGTGCTTGATCAGGTGCTCGTAGCAGCGCACCCGCGAGTAGTGATCGATGTCGCCGGGCTTGGTCATGCCCACCACCGGATGGATGAGCAGATTGGCCTCGGCGATCTGGGCGGCGCGGAAGGTCAGCTCCTGGTGCGCCCGGTGCATGGGGTTGCGGGTCTGGAAAGCGACGATGCGGCTCCAGCCGCGCTTGCGGAACATCTCCCGCAGCTCGCGCGGGGTAAAGCGCAGCGCCTTGAAATCGTAGTGGATGGGCGGCTCGATGCCGTATACCCGGCCGCCCACGTAGACCGGACCGGCCTTGTGGAACAGGTAGTTGACACCGGGATGCCTGGCGTCGTCGCTGCCGAACACCTTGAGCGCCTCATGCCGCTTGTCCGGCTGCCAGATGTCGCCCACCTCCAGCACCGCCAGCATCACCCCCTCGGGATCGCGCAGCGCCACCCGCTGCCCTCGCTCCAGGGTGCGGGCGAACGCCTCGCTGACGTCCAGGGTCACCGGCATGGGCCACAGCGTGCCGTCGGCCAGCCGCATATGCTCGACCACCCGCTCGTAATCGGTCTGGTTGAGGAAACCCTCCAGCGGCGAGAAAGCGCCGTTGAGCAGCAGTTCCAGATCGCATAGCTGGCGCTGGCTGAGATCCCAGGAGGGATAGTCGCGGGCAAGCTCTTTCTCGACGGCAACGGCGTCCTCGGGGAGGTACAACTCCTTGAGCACGCCACCATGGGGGGGAATCAGACCGGACATGGGCTCTCTACCTTTTGCTTTCTGGAACTCACCAAAAAAGCCGCCGTGGCAGGGACGGCGGCCGATCACATCGATCGCTCGCAGCGGATGCTCGCCTAAGCTGGCACAGCCAACCTGAAGAAACTATGAATAATATTATCGAATAAAAAACTGATATCTAAATAAGAAAGCGACATAAGCTTATACGCCTTGCCGGCCACCCTCAGCCCTCGCTGCCGCGCCCGTAGTGATCCTCGAAGCGCACGATGTCGTCCTCGCCCAGATAGGGGCCGGACTGCACCTCGATCAGCTCCAGCGGCAGCTTGCCCGGGTTCTCCAGGCGGTGGGTCACGCCCAAGGGGATGTAGGTGGACTGGTTCTCGCTGAGCAGGAACACCTCGTCGCCGCGGGTGACGCGGGCCGTGCCCCGCACCACCACCCAGTGCTCGGCGCGGTGGTGGTGCATCTGCAGGCTGAGGCTGGCGCCTGGCTTGACGATGATGTGCTTGACCTGGAAGCGTTCGGCGGCGTCGATGCTGTCGTAGCTGCCCCAGGGGCGATAGACCTTGCGGTGGTTGAGGCCCTCGCCGCGGCCGGCGCGCTTGAGCCGCTCGACGATGCGCTTGACCTCCTGCACCCGGTCCTTATGCGCCACCAGCACGGCATCGGCGGTCTCCACCACCACCACGTCCTCCAGACCTACCGCCGCCACCAGGCGCTGTTCGGCGTGGACGTAGCAGCCGCGGCTGGCCTCGACCAGCACATCGCCGCGCAGCACGTTGCCGTCGGCATCGCGCTCCCCGGCCTGCCACAGCGTCGACCAGACGCCGATGTCGCTCCAGCCCAGGTCCACGGGCAGTACCACCGCCCGGTGGGTCTTCTCCATCACCGCGTAGTCGATGGAATCGGCAGGACAGCTCTGGAAGGCGGCCGTCTCCAGGCGCAGGAAGTCCAGGTCCTGGCGGGCCCCATCCAGAGCGGCGCGGCAGGCCGCCACCATGGCCGGGGCGTGCCGCTGCAGCTCCTCCAGATAGGCCGTGGCGCGGAACAGGAACATGCCGCTGTTCCAGTAGTACTCGCCGGAGGCCAGATAGCGGGCGGCCGTGGCCGCATCGGGCTTCTCCACGAACTCGGCAACGCGGTAGGCGCCGCCGTCCAGCGCCTCGCCGGCGCGAATATAGCCGTAGCCGGTTTCGGCGCGCTGCGGCACGATGCCGAAGGTCACCAACGCACCGGCGGCGGCATGGCCGCGGGCGCTGTTCACGGCAGCGCGGAAGCCGGCGTCGTCCTGGATCAGATGATCGGCCGGCAGCACCAAGAGCAGCGGATCCTCGCCCCGGGCTTGGGCCCACAGCGCCGCCACCGCCACCGCCGGGGCGGTGTTGCGGGCGCACGGCTCCAA
>DATLYF010000194.1:0-14605 GCA_035575095.1 Candidatus Competibacteraceae bacterium | reverse complement strand
TTCCTCCATCGTCATCAGGTCGCGCCGCACCGTCTCGCGCGAGACTCCCAGCTCCGCCACGATGCGCTCGGTGCTGACGCGCTGCAGCGTCGCCAGCAGCGCGCGTATCCGTTGGTAACGCTCTTCTTGCCACATTCGGCTGATCCTCGGCCGCAGCGGTTGCGGGGCGGCCCCGGTTGTCAAACCGCGGGCAGCGCGGTGGCGCCGGGGTTGTGCATTTATGTGGCATTATTGCATTTATGTGGTTTTGGATCTAGCATCGTCCCCGGCTGCTCGGAGGGGGCGGGTGGCCACGCCCGCCGGGGCGGACACCCGGCGCCGATCCACCCGAGGAGAAAGAGGAGGACCAATGCAAGCCATCAAGAACCTGATCGCCGCCGCGCTGCTGGCCGGCGCCACGCTCACCGCCGCGGCGGTCGAACTCGCGCACTGGCCGGCCGATGCCGCCGCCAAGCTGAGCGCACTGGCCAAGGCCAACGCTCACAAGGGCGCCTACGCGGTATTCGACATGGACAACACCGCCTACCGCTATGACCTGGAGGAGTCGCTGCTGCCCTATCTGGAAATGAAGGGCGTGCTGACGCGCGAGAAGCTCGACCCCTCGCTCAAGCTGATCCCGTTCAAGGACACGCCGCAGTTCAAGGAGAGTCTCAACAGCTACTACTACCGGCTGTGCGAGATCGACGACCTGGTGTGCTACCCGTGGGTGGCACAGGTGTTTTCCGGCTTCACGCTCAAACAGCTCAAGGGCTATGTGGATGAGCTGATGGCCTACGGCAAGCCGGTGCCGATCCGCTACTACGACGGTGACAGGGTAGTCGACGGCACGGTCAACCCGCCCAAGATCTACACCGGGCAGGTCGAGCTGATGAACCTGCTGCGCGAGCACGGCATCGAGGTGTACGTGATGACCGCCGCCAGCGAAGAGCTGGTGCGCATGGTCGCCAGCGACCCCAAGTACGGCTACAACGTGAAGCCGGAGAACGTGATCGGGGTGAACCTGCTGTTGAAGGACCGCAGCAGTGGCGCGCTGACCACCTCGCGGCTGCAGATCAAGAAGGGCCAATATGACCCGGCGAAGAACCTGGAACTGGAGCTGACGCCCTACCTGGTGAACCCGATGACTTGGTACGAGGGCAAGCTCGGCTCGATCCTCGGCTGGATCGACCAGTGGAAGAAGCCGATCCTGGTCGCCGGCGACACGCCGCTCTCCGACGGCTACATGCTGCTCAACGGCACCGACGTCGAGAAGGGCGGGCTGCGTGTGTGGGTCAACCGCAAGGCCAAGTACATGCAGCAGATGCAGGAGTGGTGGCAGAAGGCCGCCGCACGCCAACAGGAGCTCGGGCAGGTCGCCAACGCCGACAAGAACTGGATCGTGGTGGAGCCGAAGGACATCGAGTAAACACCGCCGGCCGCGCGGCGGCCAAGCCCTTTTTCGTTGCGCATTCACTCGCTTGCCTGGCGGCCAGCGTACGCAGCGGCGATCGCCTCGGCGACGAGTTTCGCCGAGTCCAGGGTCACGACATTGGGAGGAAGGGTGCCCGCCTGCGCCGCGTTCGACTGGACGGTGTCGGTCACCGCGACCTCCTGGAAGACTGGATCGGCGAGAACAGCCGCGGCCTGCTCCACGAACAGGCCGTGGGTCGCGGCCGCGAAGACCTTGGCCGCGCCGGCCGTGCGGCAACTCTGCGCTGCTCTGCGCAGCGTCGTGCCGGTGCTGATCAGATCATCGAAGAGGATGACCGCCCGATCGCGCACGTCGCCGGCGACGAGCAACTCCCCGCTGACGATGCCGCCGCTGCGCCGCTTGTCGACGAAGCCGGCGCTGGGTTCCTCCTGCAGAGCTTCCGCCAGGGCGAGACGAAAGCGCTCCGCGCGCTTGATGCCGCCGGTGTCCGGGGAGACGACGGCGATCTTCTCGCCACGCAGCAGAGGCGCGAAGTGAGCAACGAAAAGTGGGATGGCCTCGAGATTGGTAGTCGGGCAGCGGAAGGCATTTTCGAAGGCCGCGAGATTGTGCACGTCGCAGGTGATCACGGCGTCGGCGCCGCTCGCCTCGAAGAGTTGTGCCACGTAGCGGGTCGTGATCGGATCGCACGACTGTGTGCGCCGGTCCTTGCGGGCATAGCAGAGATAGGGGGCGACGGCGGTGACGCGCTCGGCCCCGGCGTCCTTGAGCGCACCGATGAAGAACAGCAGCCGGCACAGCTTGTCGCTCGGGCTGCGCCCCGAGCCGCCGTGCAGCGAATGGATCACGAAGACCTCGCGGCGGCGCACATCGACCAGCGGCCTGGCCTTGTGCTCGCCGTCCTCGAACTCGCGCTCCTCGTGCTCGCCGAGCGGCAGCCCGAGATGCGCAGCGACGCGCGCGCCGTATTCCCGGGTGGTATCAAGCGCGAACACTAGCAGGCTCATGCCGCACCTCCCTGGAAAGCTCACTGGATTCGCGCTCGGCGAGCGCCAGGTAGTCGGCCGCTCGGCGCAGCCACTTCGCCGGGTCGCGCACGTCGGGGTCTTTCAAGTGGCAGATGGCGATACGGGCACGGATGAGGGCGCGGACACCCTTATAAAAGCGGACCAATGCCTGCGGCGGGGCATCGCCCGTGCGTAACCGGTAGCGCTCGAACAGGATCCGTTCGATCTGCGGCGCTCCGAGACGCGCGCATTCCATGGCGAGGAAGGCGATCTCATCGACCGGGTCGAGGAGCCGCAGTTCGCGCCGCAGCTCGAGACAGTCGATGATGCGGACAGGCCGGCCGAGCCAGACATGTTCGGGGCGTAGGTCGCCGTGGCCTTCGATGATCCGGCGCTCGCGGACGCGGCGTTCGAGCAGATTCGAACGGCGGCGCATGAAGGCCCGGAGACGGCGTACGATGCGCGCCGCGGCATTCTGCAGCTCGGGGCGGGCGATGATGGCGAACTCGCGCAGACTCGCGCTGCATTCGTGAGCGAAGCGCCGCAGATAGCGTTGCGGCGCTTCATTGGCAGGCGCTGCGGTGGCATAAAACCGTGCCAGACGATCGCCGAGGGCACGGATGTCCGCGGGCCGCCAACTGCCGTCGGCGAGACAGCGATCCAGCATCCGCCCGGCCGGGAGCCGCACCATCTGCACCAGCCAGTCGACGATCGCGCCATTGCCGGTGATGGCGAGCCTGCCGTCCGCCTCCTGGGTGAGCGGCACGACGCCGAGGTAGATGTCGCCAGCGAGCCGGCGATTGAGGCAGACCTCGCCCTTGGCGTTGTGCCGGCGCGCGGCGATGCCGGTGAAGTCGAACGAGTCGCCGCGCAGGGGCTTCTTCAGCTTGTAGACGTGCTGCTCGGTCAGGAAAACCCAGGAGAAATGTGTCTCGATCACTTCGACGCGGCGCGGGCGCTCGGGGTAGGCGCTGGCGCGGCTGAGAAACCCGACCTTGGCGTCGACATCGAGATCGAACATGGTTCCGAAAGCCAGGCGCTTACTCGCTCTGCGAGGCGTCCGGGCGACCTTCATGCCTGCGCGCCTCATTGAGCAGCGCCAGAACCTCGGCATCCTCGACTTGCGTGAAGTCGGCGTAATGCATGCCGATCGCGATGAAAGGCGTCGGCGATGACAGGCAGATGACCTCGTCCGCCTCGGCGCGTAACAGCTCAAGCGTATCTTCGGGCGCCAGAGGGGTGGCCACGATGATCTTGGCCGCTCCGGCATTGCGGACCGCGCGCAGCGCCGTGCGCATCGTCGCCCCGGTGGCGATGCCGTCATCGACCACGATCACCGTCCGGCCATGCAGTGGAATGGGCGGATGCTCGCCGAAATAGAGCTTCCTGCGCCGTTCGATCTCGGCGAGCTGGCGCGCGCATTCGTCGCGGATATAGGCCCGATCGATGCCGAGCTCGGCGATGAGGTGTTCATCCAGCAGTCGTTGGGGATTCGGTCCGTCGACGATGGCGCCGATCGCGAGTTCCGGCTGCCAAGGCACGCCGATCTTGCGCACCAGAATGACGTCGAGCGGGGCCGCGAGCGCCTTCGCCACCTCCAAGCCGATCGGTACGCCACCCCGCGGCAGGGCGAGAACGAGGGGCTGCTCGCCCCGTAAGTGCAACAGTTGCTTGGCAAGTTGCTGCCCGGCGGATTGCCGATTACTGAACATGACTCACCCCACCGTGCTCATCGTCAGATGGTCAACGAACCAGTTCGCCGCCAGGCCGATCACCTGGTCGAGCGTACCCGGTTCCTCGAAGAGATGGGTCGCGCCGGGCACGATGGCGAGTGACTTGGGGCAGCGCATCTCGGCGAGCGCTGCCCGGTTCAGCGCCAGCACATCCACATCGTTGCTGCCGACGACGAGCAGCGTCGGCGCGCGCACCAGGGGCAACGCAGGACCGGCGAGGTCAGGCCGGCCGCCGCGCGACACCACCGCTGCGACCGGACACTCGGGAGCGGCCGCGGCGACGAGCGCGGCTGCGGCTCCGGTGCTCGCGCCGAAATAGCCCAGCGGCAACAGCCGCAGGCTTTCCTGCTCCTCTTGCAGCCAGCGCGTGGCCATTGCCAGCCGCTCGGCCAGCAGCGCGATATCGAACACGAGGCGCCGGTCGGCGGCCTCGCCGGGGGTCAAGAGATCGAAAAGGAGCGTGGCCAGCCCACGGTCCCTCAGCGCTGCGGCGACGTAACGGTTGCGCGGGCTGAGCCGGCTGCTGCCGCTACCATGCGCGAAGAGGATGGTGCCCTTCGGCTGCGGCGGGCAATCGAGGTCGGCCTCGAGTCCCAACGGCGTGATGCGCGCCGCGATATGCCAGGCGGCAACGCCCTTCGTCTCGGATGCCGGGTCTTTCATCGTCTCATCCGCCTTGCCCGCGCTGCGGGCGATCTCGCTTCGAATGGCGTCCCATACAAAAATTTAGATGCACCCCTGCCAGCGTGCCATGACGCGTGTCAACCAACCGCTCGCAGCCTGGCCAGGCTACGCTCTGGTCTGGGCGGCGGCAGCGCGGATCAGGCCGGCCAGCAGCAGGTACAGCAACAGGCCGTTGAGGGCGTGCCAGAGGAAATGGGTGCCGGATGGGATGGTGGCGCACAGGGCGAGGTCCAGGGTGCGGCAGCCGAGCGACAGGGTGAACAGTCCCAGGGCGGCCAGGAAGGTGTCGCCGAGCGGGTGGTGTCGCCGCCGCAGCCACAGGGCGAGTAGCAGCAGACAGCCCCAGGTGGGCAGATAGAAGATGGAGCCGTTCAGGGTCTCAGGCGGGAAGCGCAAGACTACGCCCTGGTTCAGCGCTTGGTAGGCGAGAAACACCCCCGCCGTGCCCCACACCCCCAGCCTGAACACACGGTACAGGGTGCTGAGCAGATAGAGGCTGATGAATAACATGATGGGGATGACGTCCAGCAGCTCCGCCCAGCGCGTGGCCAAGGCGTGCCACAAGCCGCTGCCGATGCCGATGGCGGTGAGCAGAGCGATCAGGGCCAGCAGGTCCGGGCTGTTGCCGGGGCGCAGTCCCGGCTGCGCCCGGTAGAGCCGCAGTGCCAGGGCGGCGGCGAGCAGAAAGGCCAGGCTGCTGAGCAGGTTGAGCGGTTCGCCCCACGGCCCGGCGGCGATGCGCTCGCAATATTGATCGGGATAGGCGCCGATTTCGATCATGTTGGCAGCGTACGCCCTGCATCAGGCGCTCGGGGCGCAGCAGCGTTCAGTCGGCTCCAGAGCGCCCGCTCCAAGCCAGCTTCATGCCCAGTACGGCGATGGTCAGCACCAGGGTCACAGCATTGGCCAGGATGATGGGCAACGCCCCCAGCAGCACGCCGTAGACCAGCCACAGGCCAATGCCCACGCAGAAGATCAGGTACATGGCCAGTGAGATATCGGCCACGGAGCGGCTGCGCCAGGTATGGATCACCTGGGGCAGAAAGGCGCTCGTGGTGAGGAAACCAGCCACCAGGCCGAGCGTGTCCAGCATGTCGGGTTACCGTGAGAGGCAGGGGAAAAGATGTCTATTGTGCAGCGCAGCGACGGCAAGCTCAAGGCATCGCGGGATCGTTCAGGCGCTCGCCGCCAGCTCCGCCTGCACCGCCCGGAAGCGAGCGGCGATCGTCTCCTCGCGAGGATGCCGGCCCTCCCGCACCCGCCACTCGCCGCCCACCATCACGTCGCGGATGGCGCGGCGGTCGGCGCAGAACACCAGAGTGTCCAGCAGGCGGTCGCCGTGGCGTTGCCACAGCGCCGGGTGTTGCGCATCCACGACCACCAGGTCGGCGCGCCGGCCGACGGTGATAGCCCCCGAATCGAAGCCCACCGCCTGGGCACCGCCCAGGGCGGCGGCCTGGTATAGCCGCCGGCCCACCGAGGGCTGCTCGGGGCTGGCCAGCACCGCGCGGCGGCGCAGGGCGAGGCGCTGGCCGTATTCCAGCAGCCTGAGCTCGGCCAGGGCATCGACCTCGACATGGCTGTCCGAACCGATGCCGAAGGTGCCGGGCTGCGGCTGACGGTTGAGGTAGTCGTCGGCGGGAAACAGGCCATCGCCGAGGTTGGCCTCGGTGGTCAGGCACAGTCCGGCCACGGCGCCGCTGGCTGCCAGCCGCCGTGTCTCCTCGCCATCGAGGTGGGTGGCGTGCACCAGACACCAGCGCCGATCCAGCGGCGCGTGGTCCAGCAGCCAGGCCACCGGCCGCTGGCCGCTCCAGGCCAGGCAGTCCTCCACCTCCTTGACCTGCTCGGCGATGTGGATGTGGACCGGAGCGCTGGCATCCAGGCGGTCGAGCGCCGCGAGCCCCTGATACAGCAGGGCCGGGTCCACGGCGCGCAGGGAGTGGAAGGCGAGCCCCAAGCGGCGGTCGCGGCCGTTGCGGCAATGGCCGTGCAGAGTTTCCAGCAGGGCGGCGAAGCCGTCGGCATCGTGCAGAAAGCGACGCTGGGCGGGACTGGGCGGTTGGGCGCCGAAGCCGCCGTAGGCGTACAGGGTGGGCAGGTGGCACAGCGCGATGCCGGCCTCCTCGGCCGCGGCGAGGATGCGCAGCGACAGCTCGGCGCGCTCGGCGTAGGGCCGGCCGGCGGGGTCGTGATGTAGGTAGTGGAACTCGGCTACGGCAGTGTAGCCGGCCTTGAGCATCTCCACGTAGAGCTGGGCGGCGATGGTCTGCACCTGCTCCGGGTCGAGGCGGGCGAGGAAGCCGTACATCAGGTTGCGCCAGGTCCAGAAGCTGTCCTCCCGATGGCCGCGGTACTCGGTCAAGCCCGCCATGGCGCGCTGGAAAGCGTGGGAATGGACGTTGGCCAGGCCTGGCAACACCGGACCGGCCAGGCGTTCGGCCGCGGCCGAAGGCGGACTGCCCGGGATGAGGGCGGCGATGCGGCCCTGCTCGTCGAGGCAGATCAGCACATCATTGGCCCAGCCGTCGGCGAGCAGGGCGCTGGGGGCGTGGAGTTGCTTCATCGGGATTCCTTGGAATTACGCGGATTCGTTGCGCCCGCTTCCGCGCGCGGAAGCGGACATCGCCATCATCTAACAGGGGGTGATGGTGCTCACCACTACCCCCCCTTTCACCACTCTCCGGCAGCGCCGGGTGCCGAACTGATAGGCCAGCTCGGCCGGATGGCCGATGTCCCACAACGCCAGGTCGGCGACCTTGCCCAGTTCCAGGCTGCCGTGGCTGGCGCCCAGACCCAGGGCGCGGGCGGCGTTGAGGGTCGCCCCGCGCAGCGCCTCCTCGGGGGTGAGGCGGAACAGGGTGCAGGCCATATTCAGCATCAACAGCAGCGAGGCGAAGGGCGAGGTGCCGGGGTTGAGGTCGGTGGCGATGGCCATGGGTACGCCGTGCCGGCGCAATAGCTCGACTGGCGGCGACTGGGGCTCGCGCAGGAAGTAGAAGGCGCCGGGCAGCAGAGTGGCGACAGTGCCGGCGGCGGCGATGGCGCGTACCCCGACCTCGTCCAGATATTCGATGTGATCCACCGACAGTGCCCCGTAGCGGGCCGCCAGGACAGAGCCGCCCAGGTTGGAGAGCTGCTCGGCGTGCAGCTTGACCGGCAGGCCGTGCTCCAGCGCCGCCTGGAACACCCGCTCGGTCTGAGGCAGGTCGAAGGCCAGGCGCTCGCAGAACACATCCACGGCATCGGCGAGATGCTCGGCTGCGGCGGTGGGGATCATCTCCCGGCAGACCCGTTCGATGTAGTCGTCGGCGCGCCCGGCGTACTCCGGCGGCAGAGCGTGGGCGCCGAGCAAGGTGGTGCGCACCGTCACCGGGTGGGTCTCGCCCAGCCGCCGCGCCACCCGCAGCATCTTCAGCTCGCTCTCCAGCTCCAGACCGTAGCCCGATTTGATCTCCACCGTGGTCACTCCCTCTGCCAGCAGGGCCGTCAGGCGCGGCGCGGCGGCGGCCAGCAGCTCCGTCTCGGAGGCGGCGCGGGTGGCACGCACGGTGGAGAGGATGCCGCCGCCTGCTGCGGCGATCTCGGCGTAGCTGGCGCCCTGCAGGCGCAGCTCGAACTCGCGAGCGCGGTTGCCGGCGTAGACCAGATGGGTGTGGCAGTCGATCAGGCCGGGGGTGAGCCAGCCGCCATGGCCGCTGTGCACCGTCACCGTATCGGCCAGCTCCGGCAGTTCGGCGCGCGGCCCGATCCAGGCGATGTGCCCGTCTTGCACCGCCAGGGCGCCGTCCTCGATGGCGCCATAGGGGGTGTCGCTGTCCTCGGCCAGGGTGGCCAGGTGGACGTCCAGCCAGACGCTGTCCCAGTGGGCGGTGCTCATGGGCTCACCTCGACTGGCCATAGTGGCGCTGGCCCCAGTCCAGCAGGGCCTGGACGAAGGCGCGCAGGCAGGGCTTGACCCGGGCCGCCAGGACCGCGTCGTAATCGCCGGGCGTCTGCTCGCGGCAGTAGGTGGCCTGAGACAGCTCCAGCTGGATGGCGTGGATATGGCGGCGCGGCTCGCCGTAGTGGCGGGTGATGTAGCCACCCTTGAAGCGACCGTCGAGCACGTGGCTGTACTGCGGAAAGCCGCGCACCGCCGCCAGCGCCGCCGCCGCCATGTGCGGATGGCAACTTGCCCCATCGGCCGTGCCCAGGTTGAAGTCGGGCAACTGGCCCGCGAAGAAGCGCGGCACCCGCGAGGCGATGCTGTGGGCGTCGAGCAGGATGGCATAGCCGTGGCGGCTACGCAGTTCCTCCACGGTCTGGGCCAGGCAGGCGTGGTAGGGAGACCAGTAGCGGTGGGTGCGGCGGGCGATCTCATGGGCATCGGGTGCCTGCCCCTCGCGGTATAGCGGCCGTTGGTCGAAGCCCGAGGTGGGACAGAGCTCGGTGTTGCTGGCGCCGGGGTAGAGCACACTGCCGTCGGGGGCGCGGTTGAGGTCGACCACGTAGCGCGAGTAGCGGGGGATGATGACGCTGGCTCCCAGCTCGGCGGCGAAGTCGTAGAGCCGCTCCACATACCAGTCGGTGTCGGGCACCGCCCGGGCGTGGGGCAGCAGCCGGGGCGCGATGTCTTCGGGGATTTCGCGCCCGCTATGGGGCATGCTGATCAGCAGCGGCGTGCTGCCGGCGTGGAACTGGAAGATCGACATTGGAGACTCCTCTGCGCATCCGGGGGCGATCGTGATTCAAGAATACTTGACCATACTTGTATATTCAATTATATACATGAAACCGAACTGCAATACATGACCAACAGGCGAAAGACCGTGCGCTCCAACAACGTCGGTAACCTCGGCAAATCCGTGCATCTGGCCCGCTACGCGGAGATCAAGCGCCACATCGTGCAGATGATCGAGGACGGGGTGTGGCCGGTGGGCGAACGCGTGCCCTCGGAGAACCAGCTCAGCGAGCAGTTCCAGGTCAGCCGCATGACCGCCCGGCGTGCCCTGCAGGAGCTGACCGACGAGGGCTTGCTGGTGCGCAGCCAGGGGCTGGGCACCTTCGTCGCCGAGCCGCGGCCCACCTCCAATCTGCTGGAGGTGCGCAACATCGCCGACGAGATCGCTGCCCGCGGCCACCGCTACAGCAACCGCATCCTGCGCCTGGAGGCGGTGCCGGCCAGCGAAGCGGTGGCCATCGCCCTCAACTTGCCGCGCGGCAGCGAGGTGTTCCACTCGCTGATCGTGCATCTCGACAACCAGATCCCGTTGCAGCTGGAGGATCGCTACGTCAACCCGCTGGTGGCCCCCGAGTACCTGCAGCAGGACTTCAGCCAGCAGACCCCCAATGCCTATCTGATGAAGGTGGCGCCGATCACTGAGGCCTCGCATCTGGTGGAAGCGGTGCTGCCGGATATGGAGACGGCGCGGCTGCTGGAGCTGACCCAGCCCGAGGCGTGCCTGCAGATCAAGCGCCGCTCCTGGTCCAGCCGCGGCGTGGTCAGCTACGTGCGCCTGGTCCACCCCGGCTCCCGCTACCGCCTGGGCAGCCACCTGGATTTCACCAACCGTCCCTAGACCACTACTCCCTGAGACCACCCCCCTGACCACGAGAGGAGACTCACAATGCTGAAGAAACCACGCTGGATCGGCACCCTGACGGGCGCTCTGCTGCTCACCGCCACCCTGGCCAGTGGCGCGGTGCTGGCAGAAACCGTGAAGATCGGTTTCCATGCGCCGCTCACCGGCCCTGCCGCGGTGGATGGCAATTCCGCCCTGCAGGGTGCCAAGCTGGCCGTGGCCGACGCCAACGCCAAGGGCGGCATCAACGCTAAGGAAGTCGAACTGGTGGTCTACGACGACCAGGCCTCGCCCAAGGAGGCGGTACCGATCGCCACCAAGCTGATCGAGAAGGATCAGGTGGTGGCAGCGGTGTCCGGCTCTTACTCCGGCGCCACCCGCGCCGCCGCCGGCCTGTTCCAGGCCGCCCGAATCCCCTATATCTCGGCCTACGCCGTACATCCGGAGATCACCCAGGCTGGCGATTACGTTTTCCGCACCGCCACCGGCGGCGAGCAACTCGGCGCGGCCGGCGCACAATTGATCGGCGAGAAGTTGGGCAAGAAAAAGGTGGTATTGATCACCCTGCAGAACGACTTCGGCCAGTCCATGGCCGCCGGCTTCAAGCTGGTCGCCGCCCGTTACGGCATCGACATCGTCAACGAGTATCAGTACGGCATCAAGGACCGCCAGTTCGGTCCCATCGTCTCCAAGGTCAAGGCCGACCAGCCCGAGGCCATCTACGCCTCGGGCTATTTCTTCACCGCCGGGCCGCTGATCAGCCAGTTGCGCGCCGGCGGCGTGGAGGCGCCGGTCATCGGCCAGGAGGGCTACGACTCGGAGAAGTTCATGGAGATCGCCGGCAAGGCCGCCGAGGGGGTGATCATCACCACCTCCCTGGACCGGGATTCCGACAAGGCGGTAACCCGCGACTTCATCGCCAACTTCCAGAAGCAGGCCGGCTTCAAGGCCGACATGGTGGCCGCCTCCGCCTACAGCGCCCTCAGCGTGATGATCACGGCCATGCGCCAGGCCGGCGCCGACGCCGCCGACCGCCCGGCCATCCGCGACGCCATCGCCAAGGGCAGCTTCGAGACCCCGATCGGCCAGCTCACCTTCAGTGAGCAGCGCGAGGTGCGCAAGGACATTCAGGTGCAGGTGGTCAAGGACGGTGACTTCCACCGCCATTCCGTGCTGCCTGCCGCCGAGTTGCCCAGCCTGGCTGCCCAGCAGTAGTGCATGCCTTGCGGGCGGGCCGTGCCGGGCCGCCCGCAAGGGTCCTCTTCTTCCGGCCCGTAGGTTGGTTCCCATGCTGTATCTCGAACTCGCGGTACAGGGTCTGGTCCAGGGCAGCATCTACGCGCTCATCGCACTGGGGCTGACCCTGGTCTACGGACTGCTGCGTATCCTGCACGTGGCCCACGCCGCCCTGTTCACGCTCGGCGGCTACCTCGGCGTGCTCGTCACCAATGCCACCGGCAGCCTGACTCTAGCGCTGCTCGTGGCCATGATCCTGGTGGGCCTGGTGGGCATGCTGGTCTACCGCCTGTGCTATCAGCCCATCCTGCGCAAGCCGCCTTTCGTCGCCCTGATCGCCTCCATCGGCCTGTTCATCGTGGCCGAGGAGGGCTTCCGCATCGTCTTCGGCGCCCAAGGGCTGAGCTATGCCAGCCCGCCGCTGCAGGAACCGGTGAGCCTGTTCGGCGGCATCGCCCTCAAGCAGGCCGAGATCGCCGTCATGCTCGGTGGCGCGGCGGTGCTCGCCGTGCTCGGCTGGCTGGCCGGGCATACCCGCATCGGCGTGGCCTGCCAGGCCACCGTGTCCGATCCGGCCATGGCCGAGTCTTTCGGCATCAGCCTGGCCAAGGTGCGCTATCTCAATTTCTTCATCGGCTCGGCCCTGGCTGCCGCCGCCGGAGTGATGGTGGCGCTGCTCAACAACCTGGTGGAGCCGGGCATGGGCAGCGTGCCTTCCTACAAGGCCCTGGCCATCATCGTCCTCGGCGGCCTGGGCTCGGTGCCGGGGGCAGTGGCGGCAGCGCTGGTGCTGGGGGTGGTGGAGTCGTTCGGCACCATCTACTTGGGCGACCTGCTGGACCGCGACGCCATCGCCTTCGCCTTCATGATCGCGGTGCTCATGTTGCGCCCGCAGGGCCTGTTCGCGCGGGGCTGAGAACATGGAATACGAAATCACACTGCTAACCACCATGGCCATTAGCGTGCTGTTTGCGCTGAGCCTGAACCTGATCACCGGCTTCTGTGGCCAGATCAGCCTGGGTCATGCCGCCTTCCTCGGCATTGGCGCCTATACCTCGGCCATGCTCACCAAAGCCGGCGTGCCGTTTCTCGCCGCCCTGCCGGCGGCCATGGCCCTGGCTGGGCTGGTGGGGGTGGTGGTCGGCCTGGCCAGCCTGCGTGTGCGCCACGATTTCCTGGCCATCACCACCATGGGCGTGGGCTTTTTGTTCATCGGCGTGGTGCGCCAGCAGGAGTTGCTGGGCGGTGCCATGGGCATCTCCGGCATCCCCGCGCCGGGCATGGACAAGCCGGCCTTCATGGCTCTGACCCTGGGGCTGGCGGCGGCCACCGCATTGCTCAGCTTCTATGTCAAGCGCTCGTGGATGGGCAGCGTGTTCAATGCCGTGGCCGAGGACGAGGACACCAGCCGCGTGCTGGGCATCGACGTGCCCCGCTACAAGCTGGTGGCCTTTGCTCTGGGCACGGTGCTGGCCGGTCTGGCCGGGGCGCTGTATGCCCATCACCTGCGCTTCATCGGCCCCGACAGCTTTGGCTTCATCGAATCGGTGAGCGTGCTCACCATGGTGGTGGTGGGCGGTATCGGCTCGGTGTACGGGGTGGTCTGCGCTGCCGCCGTGCTGAGCGTGCTGCCGCTCTGGTTCCAGTTCATCGACGATTACAAGCTGCTGGTCTACGGCGGACTGCTGTTCCTGATGATGCGCTACAGCCCTGAGGGCCTGGCCGGCCTGGTGCGGCGCTTGCGGCAGAGGAGAGCGATGGCATGAGCGAGCTCTTGCGCGTGGACAACGTCACTGTGCGCTTCGGCGGTCTGGTGGCCATCGACAACGTCTCCTTCGCTGTGCGCCCCGGCGAGCTGCTTGGTCTGATCGGCCCTAACGGCGCCGGCAAGACCACCATGATGCGCTCCATCACCGGCGTGGTGCGGCCCAGCGCGGGCTCGGTCTGGCTGGACGGGCGCTCGCTCGACGGCCTGCCCATCCACCGCCGCATCCGTGCCGGGCTGGCGCTGTCGCAGCAGTTGGTGCGGCCGTTCCGCGAGATGAGCGTGCTGGACAACGTCATTCTGGCCGCTGGCGCCCACAAGACCCACAACCCGCTGCGTGCCATGTTCAGCCGCGACCGCGGCGCGGAGCGGGAGCAGGCGTTGGCGGCGCTGGAGCAGGTGGGCATTGCCCAGTACGCCGCGCAGTCACCGGCCATCCTGCCGCTGGGCATTCTCAAGCGCCTGGAAATGGCCCGGGCGCTCGCCCTGCGGCCGCGGCTGCTGTTGCTGGACGAGCCGCTGGCCGGGCTCAACTCGGCCGAGGCCCATGCCCTGGCCGAGACCATCGCCGAGCTCAACCGCCAGGGGCTGACCATCATCCTCATCGAGCACAACCTGGGCGAGGTGCTGCGCATCTGCCAGCGTCTGGTGATGCTGGACAATGGGGTGAAGATCGCCGACGGCGAGCCGCGCGCGGTGATGAATATGCCCGAGGTGCGCCGCGCCTACCTGGGTGGGGAGGCAAATCATGCTGCGGCTTGAGAGCCTGAATTGCGGTTATGGCGCCTTCCAGGCGGTGCATGGCCTGGATCTGGAGGTGGGCGCCGGCCGCCTGGTCGGGCTGCTGGGCGCCAACGGCGCCGGCAAGTCCTCGACGCTGATGTGCATCGCCGGCCACGTGCAGCAGCAGGGCGGCCAGCTCAGTTTCGACGGCCAGGACCTGGCGCGGCTGCCGGCTCACGAGCGGGTGCGGCTGGGGATCGCCATCTCTCCCGAGGGGCGGCGGCTGTTCAAGGACCTCTCGGTGGAGGACAACCTGCGGGTCGGCAGCATCTCCCAGCCGGCGCGCCACTACCGCGAGGACCGCGAGCGGGTGTTGAGCCTGTTCCCGCGCCTGGCCGAGCGCCTCGGTCATCTGGCCGGCCATCTCTCCGGCGGCGAGCAGCAGATGCTGGCCATCGGCCGGGCATTGATGACCGAGCCGA
>DATLYF010000193.1:0-8516 GCA_035575095.1 Candidatus Competibacteraceae bacterium | reverse complement strand
GCTCGGCGGCGATGAACACCGAGCGGTGCTGGCCGCCGGTGCAGCCGATGGCGATGGTCAGATAGCTGCGGCTACCGGTCTCGAAGCGCGGGATCCAGCGCTCCAGGAAACCGCGGATGTCGTCCAGCATCGCCGTCACCTCCGGCTGTTCGCGGAGGAAGGCGGCCACCGGAGGATCCTCGCCGGTCAGCGGGCGCAGATGGGGTTCCCAGTGAGGGTTGGGCAGGCAGCGCGCATCGAAGACGAAGTCGGCATCGGCTGGGATGCCGTTGCGAAAGGCGAAGGACTCGAACAGGATCGACAGGGTGCCGGCCGGGGTGCCGTGCAGCCGGGTGCGCACCAGGTCGCGTAGTTCGTGGACGTTGGTGTGACTGGTGTCGATGACCAGGTTGGCATGGGCCAGCAGCGGGTCGAGCAGGCGCCGCTCCTCGCGGATGGCCTCCAGCAGCGATACTCCCTCCATGCTCAGCGGGTGCTTGCGGCGGGTCTCGCTGTAGCGCTTGAGCAGCACATCGTCGCTGGCCTGCAGGAACAGGATCTCGACGCTCAGGCCGCTCGCGCGCAACTCCTGCAGAATGGCCGGAAACTGCGCCAGCTCGTCGAGGAAGTTGCGGGCATCGATGCCCACCGCGACGTTGCGCAGGCTGTCGTGCTCCCGCGCCAGCAGGGTCTGGGCGAAGGGCTTGAGCAGCGCCACCGGCAGGTTGTCGACGCAGTAATAGTGCAGATCCTCCAGGGTCTGCAGGGCGATGGTCTTGCCGGAACCCGACAGCCCGCTGACGATGGTCATTCTCATGGGGATCGATCCATCCGTTGCCGTAACCGGTTCGCCAGCTCCTGCGCCGCATCATAGCCGTCGCGCCGCGCCAGCTCAGTGCGCACGGCGCATTCCACCAACACTGCCAGACTACGCTCTCGAGCGCGGCCGAGGCACAGCAGCGGCAGAGGGATGCCGCACACGGTGATGGATTCGCGCCGGCCGTGCAGGCGGTCGGCGGCGGGCGCAGCGTCCCGTTCCAGTCGTATGATCAGGTCGAGGCGCTGTTCGGCCAGCACCGCCTGCTCTCCGTACAGGCGCTGGATATCGAGGATGCCGAGATCGCGCACTTCCAGGAACCGTCCCAGGCCGTGGGGGCTGCGGCCGACCAGGCTGCCGTCGGCGGCGACCTCGAGTTCCACGCAGTCGTCGGCGACCAGGCGATGACCGCGGCTGACCAGTTCCAGGGCCAGTTCGCTCTTGCCGCTGCCGCTGTCACCGCAGAGCAGCACCCCCAGGCCGTCCACCCGCAGCAGCACGCCGTGCCAGGTGGCCGGGGCGGTGGTGGGGACGGTCATGGCAGGAGCGGGCTCAGCCCAGGGCGTAGGGCTGCCAGGCGACGAGGCGCTGGTACAGGGCCTGGCCGGAAGCGCTGGCACGCAGCTCGGCGCAGAACTCGCGGTCGCTGAACATCTCGGCCAGGGAGGCGAGAATCTTCAGATGTTCGTCGGTGAAATGCTCCGGTACCAGCAGGGCGAACACCAAGTCCACCGGCTGCTGGTCGATGGCGTCGAAATCCACGCCGCGCTTGAGCTTGACGAAGGCGCCGATGGCCTGGTCGCTGTGGCCGAGGCGGCCATGGGGCAGGGCCACCCCATGGCCGAGACCGGTGCTGCCCAGCCGCTCCCGTCCGACGAGACTGTCGAAGATGGCGCGCGCCGAGAGATTCTGCGGCGCGGCGCTGGCGATCAGCTCCCCGAGGCGTTCCAGCACCCGTTTCTTGCTGGAGATGTCTTCGTCGCAGAGCACACGGTCGGGGACAATCAGGTCTTGGATGTTCATGGGCGGGCAGCGACTGGAGCGGGGATCAGGCGGAATAGGTGCGCGCCTTGTCCTCGCGGTGCTTGTCGGTGAGCTTTTCCTTGTGCTTCTTGATCTGCCGGTCGATCTTGTCCATCAGGGCATCGATGGCGGCGTACATGTCCTCGTCTACCGCATCGGCGAAGATGTCGTTGTTGGCCACGTGCACGGTGGCCTCGGCCTTGTGGCGCAGTTTCTCGACGCTGAGGATGACGTGGATGCTGGTGACGTTCTCGAAATGGCGCTCGATCCGGTCCAGCTTGTCGTGGACGTAATTGTTCAGGGCCTGAGTGATCTCGACATGATGTCCGGTGAGGTTGATTTGCATCTTCGCGTCTCCTGCATGGGGATGGAGATTGTCGGGTGCCACCCGGCGTGCGCTGTGGCAGGCGTTGGCGCGGTGACCGCGGTTCAGGTCAGGCGCTTGCGCTCGGAGGAGGGGGGGATGGCCATGGCCTCCCGGTACTTCGCCACGGTACGTCGTGCCACTTGTATGCCCTCCTTATCGAGAAGCTGGGCGATCTTGCTGTCGCTCAGCGGTTTTTGGGGATTCTCCGCGCTGATCAGTTTTTTGATCATGGCACGAATCGCCACCGAGGAGCACTCACCGCCGTCGCTGGTGCCGACGTGGCTGGAGAAGAAGTACTTGAATTCGTAGATGCCGCGCGGCGTGTGCATGTACTTCTGGGTGGTGACCCGAGAGATGGTCGATTCGTGCATTTCCAGCGCCTCGGCGATGTCGCGCAGCACCAGCGGCTTCATGTATTCCTCGCCGTGCTCCAGGAACTTGCGCTGATGCTCGACGATACAGGTCGCCACCTTGAGCAGCGTCTGGTTGCGGTTCTGCAGGCTCTTGAGAAACCAGCGCGCTTCCTGCAGGTGGGTGCGCAGGCAGGCGTTGTCGGCGCTCGAGTCGGCGCGCCGCACCAGGCTGGCGTAGTGAGGGTTGATGCGCAGCCGCGGCGCACTCTCGGGGTTGAGGCTGACGCGCCAGCCACCGGCCTGGCGGATGACGAACACATCCGGCACCACGTATTGCGCCTCCCCCTGGGACAGCCGGTCGCCCGGGTGGGGGTTGAGGGTCTGGATCAGGGCGACGATGGCGGCGAGTTCTTCCCGCGATACCTTGAGGCGACGCATCAAAGTATTGAAGTCGCGTGCGGCGAGCAGTTCCAGATGCTGGCGGATCAGGCAACGTGCCTGTTCACGCCACGGGGTGTCGGCGGGGAACTGGTCGAGCTGCAGCAGCAGGCACTCGGCTGGATCGCGGGCAGCCACGCCGGGCGGGTCAAAGCGCTGCACCCGGTGCAGCACCGCCTCCACTTCATCGGGGTCCAGCTCCAGGCCCAGTTGCTGCTGCAGGCCCAGGCGGATCTCCTCCAGCGACAGGGTGAGATAGCCGTCGTCATTGATGGCATCGATGATGGCGGTGGCGATGGCCAGATCGGTCGGGCTGAAGGGCGTCAGCTCCATCTGCCACAGCAGATAGTCGCGCAGGGAGTCCTGGCTCTCGGCCTGGCGGGCGTAGGGATCGAACTCGTCTTCCTCGCCGGAGGTGGAGAAGGCGGTAGCGCCGTCGTAGAAGTCCTCCGACGCATCCCAGTCACTGTCCACCGCCAGTTCGTCGCCGGCGGCCTCGCCGGTTTCGGCCGCTTCGGCGGGCGCGCTTTCCGGCGCTTCGAAGCCGCTGCCGGGGGATGATTCCTCCATTCCTTCGTCGACCCGCTCCAGCATCAGATTGGATTCCAGCACCGTTTGGATCTCCGTTTGCAGGTCGAGACTGGATAGCTGCAGCAGTCGAATGGCCTGCTGCAACTGCGGGGTCATGGTGAGCTGCTGACCCAGGCGCAACTGCAACGACTGTTTCATGGCGTCAGCATTGGCGGGCAGGAAGGACAATCCATGATGTCATTATCGTCAGGCAAGGGGGTATGCGGAAGTCCCCAGGCGTCACAGGCGGAACGATTCGCCCAGATAGACCCGCCGCACTTGCTCGTTGGCCAGGATCTCGGCGGGCGTGCCGTCGGCGATCACCCGGCCTTCGCTGAGGATGTAGGCGCGCTGGCATATCCCTAGGGTCTCGCGCACGTTGTGGTCGGTGATGAGCACGCCGATGCCGCGCTCGCGCAGGTGGGTGATGATACGCTGGATGTCGATCACCGACAGCGGATCGACGCCGGCGAAGGGCTCATCCAGCAGGATGAAGCGCGGTTCGGCCGCCAGTGCCCGGGCGATCTCCACGCGCCGTCGCTCGCCGCCGGACAGGCTGATGCCCAGGCTGTCCTGGAGGTGGCCGACATGCAACTCGTGCAGCAGATCGCGGGCACGCTCCAGGCGCTCGGCGCGGGACAGCTCGGGACGGGTCTCGAGAATAGCCAGCACGTTGTCCAGCACCGACATCTTGCGGAACACCGAGGGCTCCTGCGGCAAGTAGCCGACCCCCAGGCGGGCGCGGGCGTGCATGGGCAGGTGGGTGATGTCCTGTTCGTCCAGATAGACCCGGCCCTCATCGCAGGGCACCAGGCCCACCATCATGTAGAAGCTGGTGGTCTTGCCGGCGCCATTGGGGCCGAGTAGGCCGACGATGTCGCCGCTGGCCACGCGCAGTGAGGCGGCATCCACCACGCGGCGGCCCTTGTAGCGCTTGACGATCTCCTTGGCCATCAGTTCCGCCACCTCAGCCGCCTCCCTTGCCGGATTTGGGCTCGCTCTTGGGCTGGATGGTGAAACGCACGCGGTTGCCGCTGTCGCTGCTGGCCTTGACCTTGTCCAGATTGATGTCGTATTCCACGCGATCGCCGGTGAACACGTCCTGACCCTGGGTGAAGCGGGCGCCGCCGGTGACCACTACCTTGGCACTGGCGGTCTCGTACTCCACCTTCTGGCCGACGCCGTTGATCTCCGGCTTGTCGCGGCTCGGCTGGTAGCGGAAGGTGGCCGGGTTGCCGGTGGCCTCCATGCGCTGCACGTCGCCGTTTGGGTTGAGGAACACCTTGGCGAGATCGGCGGTCAGGCGCATCGAGCCCTGGCTGACCACCACGTTGCCCTGGTAGGTGCTGACGCCGCTCTTCTGGTCATACTCGGCGCTGACCGATTCCAGATGGATGGGCTGCTGGCGGTCCTCGGGCAGAGCCAGGCCCGCGGCTGGCAGGAGCGCGGCCACGGCCAGCAGCAGGGGCAGGCTAAGGTTTGGGCGGCGGCTCATAGATCCCTCGTACGGCGGAAAGCAGCTCCAGACGGTCTTCATCGAGATAGGCGCGAACCCCGACGCTTTCCAGCTTACCACCGGGGGTGTCCAGGCGGGCAGCCTCCGCGGTCTGCACCAGGCGCTGTTCGGGATAGACCTGCAGGTTGCCGGTGGTGATGAGGAGCGGCGTCTTACCGCTCGCCGCGGGGCGCTCCAGGGTGACGTGGCTCTCCAGGCGGATCAGGCTGTTGTCGGCGGCAACCCAGCCGCGTTCGGCACGGATCAGCCATTCGCGGGTGCTGGCGTCCTGGTAGACGTCGATGGCCGGCTGCTCCAGCCAGGTGCCCTGATCGCCAGGCAGTTGCACCATGCGCGGCGCGGCCAGGGTGTACTGGCGTATACCCTGTTCATTCATGCGCGTGGCCTGGAAGTCCTGCATGACCAGGACCGGCAGGCCGCTGTCAGGCTGCTGGGGTTCGCGCAGCGACGATTCCAGGCTGAACAGAAACCAGCCGGTGAGCAGAGCGAGCAGGCCCAGGCTGCCCAGGCCGAGCAGCCGGCTGCTCATCGGTTGGCCGCCAAGTAACGCGTGCGCTCGACGCCGAGCCGACCCTGGGCAGCCAGGATCAGCTCGCACACCTCGCGCACCGCACCCAGGCCGCCGGGCCGCGCAGTGCGCCAGTGGGCGTGTTCGACGACGAAGGGGTCGGCGTCGGCCACCGCGATGGCCAGGCCGACCCGGCTCATCACCGGCAGGTCGATGAGGTCGTCGCCGACGTAGGCCACCTGTTCGGCTGCCAGGCCGAGGCGGGCGAGCAGTTCGGCGAAGGCCTCGTCCTTGTTTTCCGTGCCCAGCCAGGCATGGGCCACGCCCAGCTCGCCCAGGCGGCGTTCCACCGAGGCGGCGCGGCGCCCGGAGATCACCGCCACCGGCACACCCTGGGCCTGCAGCATCTTGATGCCGTGGCCGTCGCGGATGTGGAAGGCCTTGTACTCGTGACCGTCGTCGCCGTAGTAGAGGCGGCCGTCGGTGAGCACGCCGTCTACGTCCAGCACCAGCAGGCGCACCGCCGCGGCGCGGCGGTAGAGGTCCTCGGAAGCGAGCCGCATGCTCACACCACCCCGGCGCGCAGCAGATCGTGCATGTGGATCACGCCGAGCAGCTGCCGCTCCTCATCGATTACCGGCAGGGCGGTGATCTTGTGGCGCTCCATCAGCGCCAGCGCCTCCACCGCCAATTGGCGCGGGGCGATGGTCTTGCCGGGGGCGGTCATCACCTCCGCCACCGGGCAGGTATGCAGATCCACCCGCTGGTCCAGGGCGCGGCGCAGATCGCCGTCGGTGAACACGCCGAGCACGCGGTCGGCCGCGTCGACCACCACGGTCATGCCCAGCCCCTTGCGGGTCATCTCCAGCAGCACCCGGTCGAGGGGATCGTGGGGACGGCTGCGCGGCGTGCGCTCGCCGCTGTGCATCAAATCGTCGATGAGCAGCAGCAGCCGCCTGCCGAGCCGGCCACCGGGATGGGAGCGGGCGAAGTCTTCGCTGGTGAAGCCGCGCGCCTCGAGCAGCGCCACCGCCAGGGCATCGCCCATGGCCAGCGCCGCCGTGGTGCTGGCGGTGGGGGCTAGCCCCAGCGGACAGGCTTCCTGCTCCACGCCGACGAAGATATGCACGCTGGCGTTGCGCGCCAGGCTGGAGCCGGGGTTGCCGGTCAGGGCGATGAGCGGCACGCCGAGGCGCTTGATGATGGGCAGGATAGTGAGGATCTCGTCGGTCTCGCCGGAGTTGGACAGGGCCAGCACCACGTCCTTGGCGGTGATCATGCCCAGGTCGCCGTGGCTGGCTTCGGCAGGATGGACGAAGAAGGCCGGGGTGCCGGTGCTGGCCAGGGTTGCGGCGATCTTGCCGCCGATGTGGCCGGACTTGCCCATGCCGATGACCACGATGCGGCCCTGGCAGGCCAGCATGTGGCGGCAGGCAGCGACGAAGTTGTCGTCGACGCGCTCCATGAGGCGCTCCACGGCGCGGGCCTCGATGGCCAGTACGCCGCGCCCCAGCTCCTTCATCTTGTCGTCATGTAGGGAATGGTTCACTGCACTACGGGTCAGGATTGATCGCGCCGCCATGATACACGCAAACCGCGCCAGTCTCGAAGGCGGGGGAACATCGCATTTGACTCCGCTGTCCCTAGCCAGGAAACTAAAATACTTTGGTTTGCCCGCTGCCTATGGTGTCCGTTCCCAGTCCAACCGCTTCCCAATCGGCTCCGGCCGGCGACAGCCTGGTCCGCATTCGCGGGCTGCGCTTCCGGCACGGCGAGCGGTTGATCTTCGACGGCATCGACCTGGACATCCGACGCGGCAAGGTGACCGCCATCATGGGGCCCAGCGGCACCGGCAAGACCACCCTGCTGCGCCTGATCGGCGGCCAGCTGCGCCCCGCAGCGGGCCGGGTGGAGTTTGCCGGCGAGTGCGTGCATGAGGTTTCCCGCGCCCGCCTGTTCGCGCTGCGCAAGCGCATGGGCATGCTGTTTCAGAGCGGGGCGCTGTTCACCGATCTGAACGTGTTCGACAATGTCGCCTTCCCATTGCGCGAACATACCACGCTGCCGGAGAGCCTGATCCGCACCTTGGTGCTGATGAAGCTGGAGGCGGTGGGGCTGCGCGGGGCGCGGACGCTGATGCCGGCCCAGCTCTCCGGCGGCATGGCGCGGCGCGTGGCGCTGGCCCGGGCCATCGCCCTGGACCCGGAGATGATCCTGTACGACGAGCCCTTTGCCGGCCAGGACCCGATCTCCATGGGCGTGCTGGTGAAGCTGATCCGGCTGCTCAACGATGCCTTGGGGCTGACCAGCGTGATCGTCTCCCACGATATCCACGAGACCGCCAGCATCGCCGACTACATCTACCTGATCGCCGAAGGGCAGGTGGTGGCGCAGGGTACGCCGCAGGAGCTGGGCCGCACCACCTCACCCTGGGCCGAGCAGTTTCTGCACGCCCTGCCGGACGGTCCGGTGCCGTTCCACTATCCGGCGCCAGCCTACGTCGACGATCTGCTGGAGGGCGGGGCATGATCGCCGCCCTGCGCGGCCTCGGTCGCGGTGTCATCGATGCACTGTTGCGTCTGGGGCGCGGCACCTTCTTTGCGCTGCAGCTTCTCGTCGCGCTGCCAGCGGCGCTGCCGCGGCCGGGGCTGGTGGTGCAGCAGCTCTACGCCATGGGTGTGCTGTCCCTGCCCATCATCCTGGTCGCCGGGCTGTTCGTGGGCATGGTGCTGGGCTTGCAAGGCTATACCAATCTGGTGGATTTCGGCGCCGAGTCTTCGCTCGGCACGCTGGTGGCGCTGTCGCTGGTACGCGAGCTGGGACCGGTGGTGGCGGCGCTGCTCTACGCCGGCCGTGCCGGCTCGGCGCTGACCGCCGAGATCGGCCTGATGAAGGCCACCGAGCAGCTCTCCAGCCTGGAGATGATGGCCGTGGACCCGTTCACG
>DATLYF010000192.1:0-30555 GCA_035575095.1 Candidatus Competibacteraceae bacterium | reverse complement strand
CTTACCCGCGGCCTGGCGCACCGCCCAGCGCATCGCAGGCGCTAGGTCGTGGTGTGGGGCTTCCCTTACGTGCACGAGACCCAGTACCTGCGCGTCTATATCGGCCAGTTGCGGCAGAAGCTGGAACCCGATCCAGCCAATCCGCGCTATTTGCTCACCGAACCCGGAGTGGGCTACCGGCTGGCGCTGCTGGAGCCGGAGGACTGAAGACCGCTATCATCGGCCCTATCTCCGGCCGACATAGCAACCGCCATGCACACCCAAGACCTTTCCCCCTGGCTGCACGAGCATGCCTACGGCAGCGGCGACCGCGCCGCCGAGCACCGAGCCTGGCGCGTGGTGGCGCTGACCGCCATCACCATGGTGGTGGAGATCCTGGCCGGCTGGTGGTTCAGCTCCATGGCCTTGCTCGCCGACGGCTGGCACATGAGCTCCCACTGCCTGGCCCTGGGCCTCACCGCCCTGGCCTATTGGTTCGCCCGGCACCACGCCAATGATCGCCGCTACGCTTTCGGCACCTGGAAGGTGGAGGTGCTGGGCGGGTTTGCCAGCGCCGTGCTGCTGGCCGGGGTGGCGCTGCTGATGGCCATCGAATCGGTCATGCGCCTGCTTGCGCCGACGCCGATCGGCTTCGACCAGGCCATCGCTGTGGCGGTACTGGGGCTTGCCGTCAACCTGATGAGCGCCTGGCTACTCAAGGACGGCCAGCACCACAATCCGCACGAGCACTACGGGCATCACGCGCAGCACCACCACCGTGACCTCAACCACCACGCCGCCTTCCTGCACGTGCTGGCCGACGCCACTACCTCGCTGCTGGCCATCCTCGCCCTGCTCGGCGGCAAGTACGCCGGCTGGTACTGGCTGGACCCGCTGATGGGCGTGGTCGGCGCGCTCATCATTGCCGTCTGGGCGCGGGGACTGCTACGCGATACCGGCAAAGTGCTGCTCGACCGGGAAATGGACACGCCGCTAGTGGAGCGGCTGCGCGCCGAACTGGAAGCCGACGGCGACAGCCGCGTCAGCGACCTGCACCTATGGCGGGTGGGGCGCAGCCAGTACGCCTGCATCGTCAGCCTGGTCACCGGCCGCGCGCACGATCCCGCCCACTACAAGGCGCTGCTGCGCCACCATGGCCAACTGGCCCATGTCACCGTCGAGGTGAACCGCTGCCCGCAGTACCATCCCTAGAACGCACGCCGTTCAGCGCCGTCCGCGCGGCTTGCCGCGTCCGGGCTGCTCCTCGTGGACCTTGAGCGGCCGGCCGTGGAAATCCCGGCCATTGAGGGCGGACATGGCGGCGCGCGCCTCGTGGCCCTCCATCTCGATGAAACCGAAGCCCCGGCAGCGGCCGCTGAACACGTCGGTGGCCAGTTTCACCGAGCGCACCCGACCGTAGGTGGAGAACAACGCGACCACATCCGCCTCGGTGGTCTCGGCGGGCAGATTGCCGACAAACAGCTTCCTCATGGCGATACCCTCTGGCGCGCGCCCCGCTCGAAGGGGGCGCGGATACTGAGGGGTGAAAACGCATTCCACCCCGATGAAGGCCCGGCGTCCTACCGGGCCGCTGCGCATCCCCGCCCCCGCACGGCGGGCGGGGAAATGCGGTGGGCGATCAGCTGAAGCGCCGGCCGCCCGCCTCCTGGTGCCGCGCAGCAGGCCGGCGCGCCTGCTCGCCACGCCGGCCGTCCTGGGACCGGGCCGGCCGGGCATTGGTCGGACGCGGACCACGCTGGCCCTGCCTCGGACGCGATGGATGCGCCTGGCGGATGGGCTGCGGCCGCTCCTGCGGATCGGGCTCGAAGCCGGGTACCGGTTCCTGCTCGATGCGGCTCTTGATCAGCCGCTCGATCTGGGCGAGCAGCTTGTGCTCATCTACGCACACCAGGGAATGGGCCTGCCCGTTGCAGCCGGCGCGCCCGGTGCGGCCGATGCGATGGACGTAGTCCTCGGGCACCTCAGGCAGCTCGAAGTTGACCACCCGCGGCAATTGCTCGATGTCCAGACCGCGGGCGGCGATGTCGGTGGCCACCAGCACCCGCACCTTGCCGTTCTTGAAGCCCTGGAGGGCGGCGGTGCGCGCCGACTGGCTCTTATTGCCGTGGATGGCGGCAGCCTCCAGCCCGGCCTTGTCCAGTTGCTCGGCCAGGCGGTTGGCACCGTGCTTGGTGCGGGTGAACACCAGCACCTGCTGCCAGCCGCCATCTTCGATCAGTTTGATCAGCAGCGCCGTCTTGCGGTTACGATCCACCGGATGCACGCGCTGGACGATGCGCTCGGCGGTGCTGTTGCGCGGCGCGACCTCGACACTGGCCGGGTCGTTCATGAAGCCCTGGGCCAGGGCGCGGATCGGATCGGCGAAGGTGGCGGAGAACAGCAGGTTCTGCCGCCGCCGCGGCAGCAGCGCCAGGATCTTGCGGATGTCGTGGATAAAGCCCATGTCCAGCATGCGGTCGGCCTCGTCCAGGACCAGGATCTCCACCGCCGAGAGATCCACCGTGCCCTGACCGATATGATCCAGCAGCCGGCCCGGGGTGGCCACCAGCACCTCCACGCCGCGGCGCAGGGTCTCGATCTGGGGATTGATGCCGACCCCGCCGAAGATGGCGGCGGCGCGCAGTGGCAAGTGTTTGCCGTAAGTGGCCACACTGTCCACTACCTGGGCGGCCAGCTCACGGGTGGGGACCAGCACCAGGGCACGTGGGGCGCGGCTGCGGGTGCGCCGGCCGGCGCCGTGGAGGCGCTGCAGCAGCGGCAGGGTGAAGCCGGCGGTCTTGCCGGTGCCGGTCTGGGCGGCGGCCAGCAGGTCACGGCCGGCCAGCACCACAGGGATGGCCTGGGCCTGGATGGGGGTGGGCTGGGTGTAGCCCTGCTCGGCGACGGCACGCTGAAGTTCGACCATCAGGCCGAGAGAAGCGAAAGGCATGTAACAATACTCCTGGCACGGCCACCCGGATGGGCCGGGCCGGTCGAGGCGGTGCGGTTGCGGGAAGGATCGGGGATAGCCGGATCGGATATGCCGCGACTGGTTTGCGGGACGGGCAAGCGCCGGAGCGTCATCGCCGGCATGGTATCCTCGGGCGCGGACCGGTAGGGCGCCCTGACAAACGCAGGCGCGCAGTCTACACCAGAACGAGCGCCAGGCACAGAATTAATGTGGGGAACCGATCCGCTCCGCCGCCATCTCAGAGATTTCGGCGGTTGGACGCCCGACCGGCCGTTTGCAGAGTACCCTATACCCTGTAATAGAGAGGAGACGATGAAACGCGTATTTCTGTTCCTGGCCACCAACTTCGCCATCCTGGTGGTGCTGGGCATCACGGTGAACGTCCTCGGCGTCAGCCGCTTCCTGAGCGCCCAGGGCATCGATGTCGCCAGCCTGTTCGCCTTCGCCGCCGTGTTCGGCTTCGGCGGCTCGTTCCTGTCGCTGGCCATGTCCAAGTGGATGGCCAAGATGTCCACCGGCGCCCAGGTGATCGAGCAGCCCCGCCACCCCACCGAGCAGTGGCTGCTGGAGACGGTGCGCCGCCAGGCCGCGGCGGCCGGAATTGCGATGCCGGAAGTCGCCATCTACGACTCCCCCGAGGTCAACGCCTTCGCCACCGGCCCCAGCCGCAACAACGCCCTGGTGGCGGTCAGCACCGGACTGCTCAACACTATGAGCGCCGAGGAGGCGGAGGCGGTGCTGGCGCACGAGGTCAGCCACGTGGCCAACGGCGATATGGTGACCCTGACCCTGATCCAGGGCGTGGTCAACACCTTTGTCATCGCCATCGCCAAGATCGTCGGCTACGCGGTGGATCGGGCGCTGTCCGGTAACAGCGACGAGGAGGGGTATCAGGGACCGGGCATCGGCTATTACGTCACCAGCATGATCGCCGAGATCCTGCTGGGCTTCCTGGCCTCGATCATCGTCATGTGGTTCAGCCGCCAGCGCGAGTTCCGTGCCGACGCCGGCGGTGCGGCGCTGGCCGGGCGCGAGAAAATGATCGCGGCGCTGGAACGGCTGCGGGTGCTGCATGAGCCCTCGCACCTGCCCAGCCAGATGGCGGCCTTCGGCATCAACGGCGGCCTCGGCGACGGGCTGAAGAAGCTGTTCATGAGCCACCCGCCGCTGGAGGAGCGTATCGCCGCCCTGCGCGCGGCCTGAGGTCCGCATCGCACCCCGCGCCGAACGGCGCGGGGTTGGCCCGCTTCCGTCCGCTGCGAAAGCCTGGCGTTTCCCCTCCAGAGCAAGGGGGCCTGTCCATGTACAGATCCACCGACATCGGCCTGTCGCTCGCGCTGGCGCTATTCGCCGGCTGCGCTACACCCAGCCCCGGCCTGTTCCCGCCCCGCGCCGATCAACCGCACGTCCCCATGCTGGTGGTCAGCCACGGCTGGCACACCGGGCTGGTGCTGCCCCGTGCCGCCCTGCGTCCCCACCTGCCGGCTCTGAGCGGGGCATTCGAAGACGCCTCCTGGCTGGAAATCGGCTGGGGTGACGCCGGCTTCTATCCGGCCGAAAAGATCACCCTCGGACTGGCCCTGGGCGCTCTTTTCGGGCAGCATGGTTCGGTCCTGCACGTCGTGGCAGTGCCGGACGATCCGGATGCCTATTTCACCTACAGCGAGCGCGTACACCTGGAAATCTCCAGCGCCGGGCTGGCAGCCCTGGCCCGTTTCATCGATGCGAGTTTTGCCCGCGACGCGGCTGGCCGCAGCCTGCCTCTAGGCGCCGGCCTCTACGGCGACAGCCGCTTCTACCGCTCCCGCGAGGACTACCATATGTTCAACACTTGCAACGCCTGGACCGCCCGGGCGCTGCGCCAAGCCGGTCTGCCGGTGGCACCGGCACTGACCGCCGGCGGCCTGCTGCGGGAGGTACGCCGCCTCCAGGCCAGGGCACCAGCGCCATCCCCGCTGCGGCTCGATTCCCGCTAAGATGGGCCATCGTTTCATGAGATCGCCGCCATGAAGCAGCGCCAGCAACTGACCGCTCTGCTCGACCAGATCCAGGCGGAGATGCAGAGACTCGACCTATGGGGCGAGGTGCCGCCGCCGCCCGAGGCTTTCACCAGCGAACTGCCGTTCTGCGTCGACACTCTGGAGTTCCACGACTGGCTGCGCTGGGTCTTCGTGCCGCGCATGCGCGCCCTGCTCGACGCCGGTGCGCCGCTGCCCGCCCGTTGTGCCCTCGCGCCCATGGCCGAGGAGATGTTCAAGGACCGGCCACAGCACGTGGTGCGCCTGGTGGCTTATCTGCGCGCCTTCGACGTGGCCGTCACCCGCTCTATCTGACCCCTTCACGACATGAGCCAGGCATTGCTCGACTTTTTCGCCAAAGTGTTCGGCGCCCTCGACTACAGCGCCATCTTCGTCCTCATGGCCTTGGAATCCAGCCTGTTCCCGGTGCCCTCGGAGGCGGTGATGATCCCTGCTGGCTACCTGGTGGCGAGCGGTGAGCTCGATTTCCTGCTGGCGCTGCTGGCCGGCACCGTGGGCAGCATCGCCGGGGCCAGCGCCAACTACGTGCTGGGCAAGTACGTGGGCAAGGCGTTCCTGCTGCGCTACGGCCGCTACTTGCTGATCAACGAACGCAAGTATCACGAGGCCGAGGCGCTGTTTCTGCGCAACGCCAACCGCGCCACCTTCGTCGGCCGGCTGCTCCCGGTGATCCGTCACCTGATTTCCCTGCCGGCCGGAGTGTTCCGTATGAACTACCCAGTGTTCGTGCTGGTCACCGGGCTGGGTGCGGGGCTGTGGTGCGCCATCCTGATGACGGTGGGCTATCACTTCGGCGAGCCGGCCATGCTGGTGATCACGCACTACACCCACGAAGTCAGCATCGCCGTGGCGGTGCTGCTGGTGCTGGGCGGCGCCTGGTTCGTGCTGCGGCGGCGCTAAAGCCAATTCAAACTCAACAACTAACCTGTGAGCCGGCCGGCTTCACCGGCTGGCTTGCGCATCTACGCCCTGCGGGCTGGTTATTGGGGGGGCACTGCCCGAGCTACTGCGCGCGCTTCCCGTATCGCTCCAACACATGGCGAGTCATGCCTTTGGCCAGTTCGTCTTCCCCGAGAAAAACTTTATCGGCCCCTTCTTGCTCCAGCAGCGTGGCCTCTTCTTCATTGTGAGTGCGAACGACCGTTTCGATTCCGGCATTGAGCGTGCAGGCGGTCTCGATCATCTGCCGCACGTTGAAGGTATCGGGTATGGCCACGACCAGCATGCCTGCCTGGGCGATGTGGGCCTGGATCAGGACTGCTGGGTCCGAAGCGTCTCCCGAGACGGCAGCGACCCCGCATTCCCTCAGCCGCTCGACCAGCTCACGGTTCTGCTCGGCCACGACATAAGGAATACCGCATTCGGCGAGCATCTCGCCGATGCGCCGCCCGACCCGGCCGTAACCCACCAGGACGACATGCCCGGACAGGTTTTTTTCGTCGGTGGACATCGGCAGCTCGGCCAAGGGATCGACCGGCCGCTCCAGCATCCGGGCCAGCGCCGAGCGGGACCGGAGCCATCGCTGAAGCGGTTCCATGCTCGTAAACACCAGCGGGTTAAGCGCAATGGAGATCAGCGCGCCGGCGAAGATCAAGCTCTGCCCTTCGACAGGAAGCAGCCCCAGGCTTATCCCGAGCCCGGCCAGAATGAATGAGAACTCGCCAATCTGGGCCAGACTCGCCGATACCGTCAGCGCCGTGTTCAAGGGATAGCGGAAGGCGAGGACCAATGCGGCGGCCGCGATCGACTTGCCGACGATGATGATGCCCACCACGGCCAGCACCTGGAAAGGTTGCTCGACCAGAACGGCCGGATCGAACAGCATCCCCACCGAGACGAAGAACAGCACGGCGAACGCCTCGCGCAGCGGCAGCGATTCCTCTGCAGCGCGGTGACTGAACTCGGACTCCCGCAACACCATGCCGGCGAAAAACGCGCCCAGGGCGAAGGACACCCCGAATAGCGCAGCCGCCCCGTAGGCGATGCTGACGGCGGCGGCCACGACGCACAGGATGAAGAGTTCACGCGAACCCGTGCGGGCAACCTGCCAAAGCAGCTTGGGGAAGACCCGGCGCCCGACCACGAGCATCAAGGCGATGAACGCCGAGACCTCGATCAGCGTAAGGCCGAGGACCTGCCAGAGCTTCCCGTCTTTGCCGGCTGGCACGTTGCCGCCGAGCCATCCGGCCAGGGGTGGGAGCAGCACGAGCACGAGAACCATGGCGAGATCCTCGACCACCAGCCAACCCACTGCGATGCGTCCGTTCATCGATTCCAGCACGCCGCGCGCCTCCAGTGCCCGGAGCAGCACGACAGTGCTCGCCACCGATAACGCCAGACCGAACACCAGCGCGCCGCCCAGGCTCCAGCCCCAGGTGACGGCGATACCGGCACCCAACGCGGTGGCCACGGCGATTTGCAGCACGGCACCGGGCAACGCGATCTTGCGCACCGCCAACAAGTCCTCCAGCGAAAAGTGCAGACCGACGCCGAACATCAGCAGCATCACCCCGATCTCGGCGAGTTGCGCCGCGATCTCGACATCGGCGACGAAGCCGGGTGTGAACGGACCGATGACAACGCCGGCCAACAGGTAACCGACCAGCGCCGGGAGCTTGATCCGAGCGGCAAGAAAGCCCAGCACGAGGGCCAGGCCGAGAGCCGAGGCAATGGTCGTGATCAGGGGAACGCTATGCGGCATCGGCGCGCCCCCCACGAGCATGGAGTCTGGTGTGGTTGAGCATGACGGTGCCTACTCCGGTTGGCATTCCCCCTTCCTCTCCCGCCTTCAGGCGGGGGCGGAGGTCAAGGCTTTCAACGCCGTTTGCCCCATTCCGGTCTGCACTTTCCACAACGCCGCATATAGCCCGTCGCGGGCGATCAGCTCGTGGTGGGTGCCGCGCTCTTTGATCTCGCCCTCGTCCAGCACGTAGATCCGATCGGCGTGGACAATGGTCGACAGACGATGGGCGATCATCAGCACGGTGCGGCCGACGGCGATCTTGGCGAGCGAGCGCTGGATGGCCGCCTCGGTCTCGTTGTCCACGGCGCTGGTGGCCTCGTCCAGCACCAGGATGGGCGGGTCCTTGAGCACCGCCCGGGCGATCGACAGGCGCTGGCGCTGGCCGCCGGAGAGCTTCTGCCCGCGCTCGCCGATCACCGTGTCGTAACCCTGCGGCAGGCGCATGATGAACTCGTGGGCCTCGGCCGCCTTGGCCGCCTCGACAATGTCGACCGCGGAGGCCGCAGGATTGCCGTAGGCGATGTTGTCGCGCACCGTGCCGTGGAACAGGAACACGTCCTGGCTGACCAGGCCGATGCTGGCGCGCAGATCGGTGAGGTCGATGCGCTCCAGGGGCAGGCCGTCGAGCAGGATGCGCCCGCCGCTCGGGGCATAGAAGCGCAGCAGCAGCTTCATCAGCGTGCTCTTGCCGGAGCCGGTCTGGCCGACGAAGGCCACGGTCTGGCCGGGCAGCACCTCCAGACTGACCCCGTTGAGCACCGTCAGGCCGTTGCCGTAGGCAAAGCTCACCCGGTCGAAGACGATATGACCGCGCACCCGCTGCAGGGGCTGGGCAGCGTGATGGTTGCGGATGCTGATCGGCGTCTCCAGCAGGTTGAGCACGCGCCGGGTGGAGGCCATGGCGCGCTCGTACAGGTCCACAGTCTCGGCCAGGCCGGTGAGCGGCCACAGCAGGCGCTGGGTGAGGAACACCAGCACGCCGTAAGAGCCCACCGCCAGACTGCCGCCGAGCGCCATGACGCCGCCGACGACGAAGGTGAACAAAAAACCGGTGAGAATGGCCATGCGGATCACCGGGATGAAGGCCGAACTCACGGCGATGGCGCGGGCATTGGCCTGACAATAGGCGGCGCTGTCGGCGCGCAGCCGCTCCAGTTCGGTCTGCTCGGCGGTGAAGCTCTTGATGGTGGCGATGCCGGAGAGGTTGTTGGAGAGCCGGCTGCCGAGATCGCCCACCTTGTCGCGCACCGCAGCGTAGAGCGGCTGGGCACGGCGCTGGAAATAGAAGGCGCCGAGCACGATCACCGGGATGGGGGTGAAGGCCAGCAGCGCGATCAGCGGCGAGAGCAGGAAGAACACCCCGCCCACGGCGACGATGGTGGTCGCCACCTGGATCAGGCTGTTGGCGCCGCCGTTGAGGAAGCGCTCCAGCTGGTTGATATCATCGTTAAGGATGGAGACCAGATTGCCGGTGCTGCGGTCCTCGAAATAGGCCATGTCCAGGTTCTGTACATGGGCGTAGGCATCGATGCGCAGATCGTGCTGCAGGCTCTGCGCCAGGTTGCGCCAGAGGATCAGGTACAAATACTCGAACAGCGATTCGCCGGCCCAGATGAAGAAGGTCAGCACCCCCAACAGGTAGATCTGCTGGATCGGATCGCTTACCCCCAAGCGGGCGATGAAGGACTGCTCCTGGCTCACCACCACATCGATAGCCACGCCGATGAGGATCTCCGGGGCGATGTCGAACAGCTTGTTGAGGATGGAACAGAGGGTGGCGAGCCCGATGCGGCTGCGGTAGCCGCGGGCGTAGCGCAGCAGGCGCAGCAGGGCGGCGGGCTGGGCGTTGCGGGAAGTGGTCGCGGGCATGGTCATTCTCGGCTGTAAGATATGGCGCCAGGCGGCACAAAGTATTTAATGTAACGCCTTACCGGCACCTTCAGTGAGCGCTGGCGAAGCTTAGCACCACCCGCAGTCCGGGGTAGTTGTCTTCCAGCCGCAGCTCGGCCTGGTGCAGCCTGGCCACTGCCCGCACCAGGCTGAGTCCCAGCCCACTGCCCGCGGTGGAGCGGGCGCTGTCCAGGCGCACGAAACGCTCCAGCACCCGCTCCCGGTCGGCCTCGGGGATACCCGGGCCGGTATCGGCCACGCTCAGCTCCACCCGGCTATCACGCATCCCCAGGGTCAGGGCAATGGCGCCGCCGGGTGGGGTGTACTTGACCGCGTTATCGAGCAGATTGGCCAGAGCCTGAGCCAGCAGCCGGCGGTTGCCGGCCACCGGCGGCACCGCCTGCACCTGCCAGTGGAACTCAATGCCCTGCTCCTCGGCGGCCGCACCGTAGAGATCGGCCATGTCCTCGACCAGCCCGGCCAGCTCCACCGGTGCGAGCGGCTCACGGCTCACCCCGGCCTCGGCCTGGGCGATGGACAAAAGCGCCGCGAAGGTCTTGAGCAACTCATCAGCGTCACGGATGGCCTGCTCCAGCTCGGTCCGGTACGCGCTCTCGTGACGCGCTTCCAGCAGGGTGATCTCCAGGCGGTTGCGCAGCCGGCTCAAGGGGCTGCGCAGGTCGTGGGCGATGTTGTCGCTGACCTGGCGCAGACCGGCCATGAGCTGCTCGATGCGCTCCAGCATGGCATTGAGCTCGCGGCCGAGCTGGTCGAACTCGTCGTCGCGATCAGTCACCGGCAGGCGCCGGCTGAGGTCGCCAGCCATGATCTCGTGGGCGGTGCGGCTGACCGCATCGATGCGGCGCAACGTACGGCTGCCCAGCCACAGGCTGCCCCCCAGGGCGAGCAGGAAAGTGGCGACAGTGACGCTGCCGGCCAGCACCAGGGTGTGCTCCAGCAGCCGGTGCTGCTCGTTGAGGTCGCGCCCGACCAGCAGCCGGTAGCCGCCCGGCAGCGGCGTGGCCAGCACCCGCACCGGATCGGTGCCGCTCAGCCCCGGCGGCGCCCTGGGGAAGAGTTGGTCGAAGCGCAGCGTGGCGAAATCCTGCTCCAGCCCGCCCGGCCAACGGGTGAAGTGCCCGGCCAGCGGCTCCTGGTCCAGCCCCAGCAGCAGGTAGAAGAACAGGCTGCGCGGGCCGTCCTCGCGGCTGCGCTGGCGGATGGCTTCGGTCAGCGCCGGCAGCGCCTGGCTCTGGTAGCGCGCCAGCAGGACGTTGGTCTCCAGGCGTAGGCGCTCGTCCACTTGGGCCTCGATGTAGCTGGCGGTGGACCAGTAGATGAACACCATGGCTGCGGCGCTGAGCAGGCTGTAGAGGCAGGCATAGGCCAGCGCGGTGCGGAAGGTGGTGGTGCGCAGCAGCCTAATCCGGGACATGGAGCGAGTAGCCCGCGCCGCGCACAGTGTGCAGCAGCGGCGGCGAGAAGTCCTTGTCGATCTTGGCGCGCAGCCGGCTGATGTGCACGTCCACCACGTTGGTCTGCGGGTCGAAGTGGTAGTCCCAGACATGCTCCAGCAGCATGGTACGGGTCACCACCTGGCCGGCGTGGCGCATCAAATACTCCAGCAGGCGGAACTCCCGCGGCTGCAGCGGGATGTTCTGACCGGCGCGGGTCACCTTGCGCTTGAGGCAGTCCAGCTCCAGGTCGGCAACCCTGAGCAGGGTCTGCTGCTGCTCCGGTCGGGTGCGGCGGGCGAGCGCTTCCAGCCGCGCCTGCAGTTCGCTGAAGGCGTAGGGCTTGACCAGGTAATCGTCGCCGCCGCGGCGCAAGCCCTCGACTCGGTCATCCACCTCACCCAGAGCGCTGAGGATGAGGATGGGCGTATCCACGCCGGCGGCGCGCAGGGCGGCGATCACCGACAAGCCATCGCGGCGCGGCAACATGCGATCCACCACCAGCGCGTCGTAGGGAGTAGCCAAGGCCAGTTGCAGCCCCTCGTCGCCGTCATGGGCGGCATCCACCACGTGGCCGCTCTCGCTCAGCCCCTTCACCAGATAGGCCGCCGCCTGGCGGTCGTCTTCGATGACCAGTATGCGCATCTCGGCAATCCTAAACTGCGTCCAGGACCCATGGGATGAGGATGCCCTAAGCTTGCGTGAAAGTTCCTCCGCTCGGCATGACGATTTGGTAATGCAGCGGTAAGCCTGCATTAAGGCCGCACTGCCGATACTGACGCCATTGCCAACGACCGATGTCAAGTGTTGGCGATTTCAGGAGGCACACCCCATGCACATGCTCAGTTTGCAAACCCCCTTCAGTCGCGCGCTGCTGGCGGCGACCCTGCTGGGCGCGGTATCGACCCAGACTCTGGCCAGCGAAGTCCCCGACTTCGCCGCCCTGGTCAAGAACAATGGCGACGCCGTGGTCAGCATCTATGTCGACCGCACCATTGACACCGGCATGCCGGACATGCCCCAGTTCCCGCCCGGCAGCCCCTTCGACGAGATGTTCAAGCGCTTCTTCGAACAGATACCGCACGGCCGCCAGCACGCCATGGCCCAGGGCTCCGGCTTCATCATCTCCGCCGACGGCTATATCCTCACCAACGAGCACGTGGTCGACGGCGCCGACGCGATCACCGTGGGCCTGTCCGACCGCCGTGAATTCAAGGCCAAGGTGGTCGGCAGCGACGAGCGCACCGACGTGGCCTTGCTCAAGGTCGAGGCCGGCAACCTGCCGACGGTGAAGATCGGCGACTCCGACAAGCTCAATGTGGGCGACTGGGTGCTGGCCATCGGCAACCCCTTCGGCCTGGACCACAGCGCCACCCAAGGCATCGTCAGCGCGCTGTCGCGCAACTTGCCCAACGATACCTATGTGCCCTTCATCCAGACCGACGCTGCGGTCAACCCCGGTAACTCCGGCGGACCGCTGTTCAACGCCCAAGGCGAGGTGATCGGCATCAACTCCCAGATCTATTCCCGTAGCGGCGGCTACCAAGGCGTCTCCTTCGCCATTCCCATCAACGTCGCCATGAAAGTCGCGGAGCAGCTGAAGGCTCATGGCAAGGTCAGCCGCGGCTGGCTGGGCGTATCCATCCAGGATCTCAACCAGGCTCTGGCCGAGACCTTTGGCCTGGACAAGCCGCGGGGTGCGCTGGTCGCCCAGGTCAACCCCGACAGCCCGGCGGACAAGGCCGGTCTGAAGAGCGGGGATGTCATTCTCAGCTACGACGGCACCACCCTGGAGCGCTCCAGCCAGCTGCCGCCGTTGGTCGCCAATACCCCGGTCGGGCGGAAGGTGCCGCTCAGCGTGCTGCGTGACGGCAAGCAGATGAATCTAGTCGTGACCGTAGGCGAACTGCCCGACAGCAGCGCCAAGACCCTGGCCAAAGGGGAGAGCCAGCGCGGCACACTGGGCGTGGCCGTGGCCGCGCTGACCGCCGAGCAGCGCAAGGACCTGGGCGTAGGTGAACGTGGCGTGCGGGTGACAGCCGTCAGTCCCGGCAGCCCGGCTGCCGCCGCCGGCATTCGTCCCGATGACGTGATCCTCTCCTATAACCGGCAGGACGTGACCAGCCCCGACGAGCTGGCGCGCCTGGTGCAGCAGACCCCGCCCGGCAAGACCGTAGTGGTGCTGGTGCAGCGCGATGGCAACAGCCGCTTCCTGGCGGTAAAGATGCCGGAAAAACAGGGCTGATGCATCGCCCTTTCTGAAGACGCCCCCTCTTGGGCGGTCCGTAGGGCCGCCTTCTCTTTGCAGTGTCCGTCGTCCAAGCGGCCGGCACGAAAAAGCCCACCCGCCAGTGACGGGTGGGCTCGTCGCGGCGATGTGCTCAGGCCAGATTGTCGAGGATGTGCGCGATGCGCTCGGCGATCTCGTCGATGGCGCCCACGCCCTTGACGGTGCGCAGGTTACCCTTGGCCTTGTAGTAGTCGATCAGCGGCGCGGTCTGCTCCTCGTACACCTGCAGGCGCTTGCGGATGGTCTCCTCGGAATCATCGGCACGCTTGCGCGCCAGCAGGCGCTGCATGATCTCGCCGTAGTCCACGTCGAAGAACAGCACGGCGTCGAGCGGCTGACCGAGCCGATTGAGCAGACCGTCCAGGCCCTCGGCCTGGGCCAGGGTGCGCGGGAAGCCGTCGAGCAGGAAACCCTTGCTGGCGGCATCGCCGCTCAGCCGTCCCTCGATCATGCCCAGTACGATGTCATCGGATACCAGAGCGCCGGCCTCCATGATGGCCTTGGCCTTGAGTCCCAGTGGGGTACCGGCGGCGACCTCAGCGCGCAGCAGATCACCGGTGGAAATATGGATGATTCCATAGCGCTTGACGATGTTTTCCGCCTGTGTCCCCTTCCCTGAACCCGGCGCACCCAACAAGACGACTCTCATGACGGCTTACCCACCCCTTTAGTGTGTGAACAGAACCGGCGACGGCACCGATCCGCATCGTGAAAAGCGGTAGCGCTATTCGATATCCGATTGATCGCCAAGCTTCCCTTAATGTGCCGCGGCCTGTCAATGCACTGCAGCAATCGCGCGATGGCGCGTGTGGCAAGCGGGGGGATGGTGTACTATAGGCGCCCTGATTTCCAACCGCTGCGCAATTGGGGTGAATGAGTCATGAGGCTGGATAAAGTCGACGCCGGACGTGATATTCCCAACGATCTGAACGTGATCATCGAGATCCCGGCTCATGCCGATCCGGTGAAATACGAGGTGGACAAAGAGACCGGTGCCCTCTTCGTCGATCGCATCATGAACGTGGCCATGCACTATCCGTGCAACTACGGTTATATCCCTAACACTCTGTGCGAGGACGGCGACCCGCTGGATGTGCTGGTGATCACCCCTTTCCCGCTGGTGTCGGGCTGCGTGGTCCGTTGCCGCCCGCTGGGCCTGCTGAAGATGTCCGACGAGAAGGGCGGCGACGCCAAGCTCATCGCCGTGCCGATCAAGAAGCAATGCGCCTTCTATGATGACGTCGAGTCCACCGCCGACCTGCCGGATATGCTGCTCCGTCAGATCTCCCACTTCTTCGAGCGCTACAAGGACCTGGACGCCGGCAAGTGGGTGAAGGTGGAAGGCTGGGGCTCCCTGGAGGAAGCCAAGGCCGAGATCACCGCCAGCGTGGAGCGCTACAAGGCCGCGTGATCCCCTCTCCCCTCGCCCCACGAGTGGGAGAGACCGGGATGGGGATAGCAGTCGACATCACTTCCATCCCATCCCGTCCCCCTCGTGGGGACGGGCATGTTTCCTCTTCATATCATGAGCGAACTCACTCATTTCAACGCAGCCGGCGAGGCTCACATGGTGGACGTAGGCGACAAGGCCGTCACCCACCGCACCGCCGTGGCCGAAGGTTGGATCCGCATGCAGCCCGAGACCCTGCGCCTGATTCGGGAGGGCGGCCACCAGAAAGGCGATGTGCTCGGCATCGCGCGCATCGCCGCCATCATGGGAGCCAAGCGCACCGCCGACCTGGTCCCACTCTGCCATCCGCTGAGCCTAAGCCGGGTCGAGGTGCAACTGGCCCCCCATCCCGAGCTGTCGGCGATACGCCTGCAGGCCACAGTGGAGACTCGCGGCCAGACCGGAGTGGAGATGGAGGCCCTCACTGCCGTGCAGGTCGGCCTGCTCACCATCTACGACATGTGCAAGGCGGTGGATCGGGGCATGACCATGACCGACATCCGCCTGCTGGAGAAGTCCGGCGGCCGCTCCGGTCACTGGAAGCGCAAGGTGTGATGACCCCATGAGCAATGTCGTGGACGACGTGCTCTACATCGCCACCCCCGAAGCCCTGGCCGGACTCTGCGAACGCCTGCGCGGCGTGCCCTGGCTAGCCCTGGACACCGAGTTCATCCGCGAGAAGACCTACTACCCCCAGCTCTGCTTGATCCAGCTCGCCACCCCGGACGTGGTGGCCTGCATCGATCCGCTGACGCTGTCCGATCTCGGTCCGCTGCTGGATCTGCTGCACGAGCCGTCCATTCTCAAGGTATTGCACGCCGCCAGTCAGGATCTGGAGATCCTCTGCCGGCTGCGTGACGGCATCCCGCCGGCACCGGTGTTCGACACCCAAATCGCCGCCACCCTGCTCGGCCACGGCGAGCAGGTAGGCTACGCTACCCTGGTGCAGGCCATGCTCGGCATCGAGCTGGACAAATCCCAGACCCGCACCGATTGGAGCCAGCGCCCGCTCGCGCCCGAGCAGATCCGCTACGCCGCCGACGATGTACGCCATCTATGCCGGGTCTACGAGTCGCAGCGTCAGGCGCTGGAGCAGCAGGATCGGCTGGCTTGGCTGGAGCCGGATTTCCAGGCTCTCGCCGATCCCGCCCGCTATCGCACCGAGCCGCTGGAAGCCTGGCGCCGCGTCAAGGGCTGCCAGCAGCTCAGGGGCGTGCAGCTCAACGTGCTACGGACCCTGGCCGCCTGGCGCGAGGAGCAGGCCGTCGCCAGCAACCGGCCGCGGCGTTGGATTCTGGGCGATGACGTGCTGTTCGACCTGGCACGGCTGATGCCTCGCGACTTGGAGCGGCTGGCGCGCATCCGCAGCCTGGATGGTAGTACCCTGCGCCGGCACGGCGACGCCCTGCTGGCACTGATCCAGGCCGCCCGCCAGGCGCCGGAATCCAGCTGGCCGCGGCTGCCCGCACGCCAGCACCTGAGTTCGGCCCAGGAGGCACTGGTGGACGTGCTGCAGGCTCTGCTACGCCTGCGCGGCGCCGAGCACGGCGTGAGCCCGCAACTGCTGGCTGGGCGCAAGGAGCTGGAGAGCCTGGTGCTGGGTGATGCCGAGGTGCCGCTGCTGCAGGGTTGGCGGGCGCGTCTGGCCGGCCAGGAAGTACAGGCCCTGCTGCGCGGCGAGCGCTGCCTGCGCATCGAGAACGGCGCGTTGCGCATCCTGCCCGTCGCCGACTGAACGGCCGCACCGCTTTACGGTCGAATTTGGGCGTTCCTTCGCCTGGAGGCTCGCCATGCGCCGTCTACCGCTCGCCACCGTGCTGGGTGTGCTGGTTCTGTTGTCGGCCGGCTGCGCTCAGACTCCTTACAACCCCATCACCGACCGCGATTTCAAAGGCCCCACTCTGGCCCGGGCGCTGAGCGACGAAAAGGCGCTGCTGGGCAGCCGGGTACGCTGGGGCGGCGCGATTGCCAAGGTAGAGAACGAGGCCAAGGAGACCTGGATCGAGGTAGTGGAACACCCCCTGGCCGAGGATGGCTGGCCGCGGGCGGGCTCCGCCAGCAGTGGGCGGTTCCTGGGGCGAGTGGTGGGATTTCTCGATCCGGCGATCTACGCCCCAGGGCGGCTGTGGACCGTGGTAGGCACCCTGGAGGCGAGCCAGCAGCGCAACATCGGCGCCTATCCCTATCGCTATCCGGTAGTGGCGGTAGAGCAACACCAGCTCTGGCCAGAGCGGCGCCGTCCCGACGTGATCTACCTGCGCGATCCTTTCTACGATCCCTTCTACCGTCCGTACTGGTGGTACCGGCCGTACTACTGGCGCAGGCGCTAGGGAATGCAGCCCTCTCGGACGAAGTTGTATGGCAACGAGGCGCGGCTGTAACGGAGACGGACAGCCCCACCTCTACGAATAGGACTGTGTAAGCGGGCCTGGTATCAGACGTGCTCGTGCAGACCGCACTCCCGCTTCAGGCCGAAGAAGCGGGTGTCCTCCTCGCGCATACCCTCCAGCAGACGGTGGGTAGTGTGGACGTCGCCGATGGAGACGTAGCCCTGGTGCCAGAGCGGATGGTAGGGTAGATCATGCTGGCGCAGGTAGCGGTAGACGTCGCGATCGGTCCAGTCGATCAGCGGATGGATCTTGAGCCGGCCATTGCGTGGCGCCAGCACCTGCAGGTGCTGGCGGCTGGTCGCCTGCTGCCGGCGTAACCCGGCGATCCAGGCGCGCGCCCCCAACTCCTCCAGAGCACGCTGCATGGGCTCGACCTTGTTGATGCGGTTGTAGCGCTCGATGCCCTCCAGCCCCTGTTCCCACAACTTGCCGTAGCGGGCCTCCTGCCAGGCCGGGCTCATGGCGGCGCGGTAAATGTGCAGGTTGAGGTCAAGGCGCTCGGTCAGCTCGTCAACGAAGCGGTAGGTCTCCGGGAACAGATAGCCGGTATCGACGAGGATCACCGGGATGTCGGGGCACTGGCGGGTGACCATGTGCAGGCTCACCGCCGCCTGCGCGCCGAAGCTGGAGGACAGCACCACCTGCCCAGGGAACCGCTCCAGCGCCCAAGCGACGCGCTGTTCGGCGCTCATCGACTCGAGTTGCTGGTTGAGGGTGTCGAGGGACACCTCGTTCCACTCCAGAAGGTCCTGGGAGGGGGCGGTATCTGGCATGGTGGCCTCGCGCGTTGTTGATTCCTTGGAGATATTGGCACGACTTGTCATCGTACATTACAGGGCAACCACTCATACCAGAAGGAATTAGTTTCTATATGGTTAGCATCAGCCGTTATATCGTGTGCGCGACCGCTTATCCGGCGCTACCACGAGGCTTGCAAAGGGTTGCTAAAGCAATTAGCATCGCGAACATGAACTGAACAGTTCAGTTCATATAATCGCCAAACCAGATGGCAGTGCCGGGTCTGACAGCTGACGAGGGCCATGTCATCGACGCGCCGACGTGAATCCGGGGAGCTGTGCTAGAATGCCGGCGCGTCCGCACCGCCCGGCGGTTTCTGTCATTCGGAATCTGGATCCACAAGCATGAGCGAACTGAACTTTGCGCAAGCCCGCTTCAACATGATCGAACAGCAGATCCGTCCTTGGGAGGTGCTCGATCAGCGGGTACTGGATGTGCTCGCCACGGTTCCGCGCGAGGATTTCGTGCCCGCCCAATACCGTAACCTGGCCTTTGCCGACGTGCGCATTCCGCTCGGCCACGGCCAGGTGATGATGAATCCCAACGTCGAGGGCCGCATGCTACAAGCCCTGGCGATCCAGCCCGAGGATCGGGTGCTGGAAGTAGGCACCGGCAGTGGCTTCATCACCGCCTGCCTGGCCCGGCTGGGAGTCAGCGTGCTCAGCGTGGATATCTTCGAGGATTTTACCCGCGCCGCCCAGGACAAGCTGAAGCGCCATGGCATCGACAATGCTCGCCTGGTCACCGGCAACGCCGCCCGCGACTGGGGCAGCCAGCGCTACGACGTCATCGCCCTGACCGGCTCCCTGCCCATGCTGCCGCGTAGCTGGTACGAGCGCCTGGCGATCGGCGGCCGACTATTCGCCATCGTCGGCCAGGCGCCGGTCATGGAGGCGGTGCTGATCACCCGCAGCGGCGAACAGGAATGGCAGCGGCAGAGCCTGTTCGATACCGAGTTGCCGCCGCTGCTGGAGAGCCTCAAGCCGGCCGAGTTCGTGTTCTAGCCGCCCTTCCATGCACTCGCTCGGAGCCCGCGCACTCAGCGACTATCCGGCAGGGAGCCCAATCCATGACGAAACTGCCCAAGTCACTCCTGGCTGTGACGCTTGCTATGCTGCTCTCCCCGGCCGCCGAGGCGGTCGGATTGCTGGACGTATATCGGCAGGCCCTGGACAGCGATCCCGACCTGCGTGCCGCCGGCTCCAGCCGCCTCGCCGCCCTGGAGGTCAAGCCTCAGGCCCGTGCCTTGCTACTCCCCCAGGTCAGCGCCACACTCCGCCAAAGCCATGATTTCGGCGTAGACAGTGCGCGCACGCCCTCGTCTTTCGACAGTCACAACTACGACATCAGCATCAGCCAGCCGCTGTTCCGCCAGGAGTCGCTGGTGCGGCAGCGCCAGGCCGAGCACCAGGTGACCCAGGCCGAGGCCGACTACGCCAACGTCCAGCAAGACCTGGTGCTGCGCGTGGCGATCAACTACTTCGCGGTGCTCGCGGCCCAGGACAACTTGACCTTCGCCACCGCCGAGAAGGAGGCCATCGCCCGCCAGCTGGAGCAGGCCAAGCGGCGTTTCGAAGTGGGCCTGGCCACCATCACCGACGTGCAGGAAGCCCAGGCTGGCTACGACCGGGCCGTCTCCCAGGAGATCGACGCCCGCCAGTTGCTGGCCGATGCCTATGAGGCGTTGCGCCAGCTCACCGGCCAGCGCTACGAACGGATCAACGTCCTGAAGAAGGAGATTCCTCTGGAGTTGCCCAGGCCCACCGATCCCGAGGCCTGGGTCGGCATGGCGTTGGAAAAGAACTTGGACATCGCCAGTGCCAGCGCCAGTGTCGAGGTAGCCAGGGAGGAGATCAACCGGCAGAAAGCCGGCCACTATCCCAGCGTCGACCTGGTGGCCAGCCATTACGACACCGACAGCGGCGTCAGCGCCGGCGATGCCGACGGCAACACTATCGGCATCCAGGTCAGCATTCCCCTCTACCAGGGTGGCGCGGTGCTGTCGCGTACCCGCGAGGCAGCCTACAACTATGAGGCCAGCAAGGAGAGGCTGGAGTCCCTGCAGCGCACCACCACCCGCCAGGTGCGCAACGCCTATCGGGGCGTGGAAACCGGCATCAGCCAGGTGAAGGCGCTGAAGCAGGCAGTGATCTCCAGCCGCAGCTCCCTGGAGGCGACTCAGGCCGGCTACGAGGTCGGCACCCGCACCATCGTCGATGTACTGCTCGCCCAGCGCACGCTCTATCAGACCGAGCGCGACTACGAGCGCTCCCGTTACGACTATCTCATCAACCGGCTGCGCCTGTTCCAGGCCGCCGGCCAGCTCGACGAGCAGGACCTGCAGGAAATCGACCGTTACCTGCAGAAGCCGGCGAACTGAAGGATGGGACTTCCCCCAGGCTCGGCTGTTTATTTTATTAAACAGCCGAGCCTTTTCTGCTAAGCTCTAAACGCTCACACATTCTGCGGCGTTGAGCCGCTCACGCACCTATGGGGGAGATCCGCCATGGCCAACGACCTCCAGTACCGGCCCGATCCGGAACTCGACGTCGGCACCCGTCTGCGCCTGGTACGGGAGAGCCGGGGGTTGTCGCAACGCGAGCTGGCGCGCCGCGCCGGAGTCACCAACGGTACCATCTCGTTGATCGAACAGAACAAGAACAGCCCCTCGGTAGCTTCCCTGAAAAAGGTGCTGGACGGCATCCCGATGACGCTGGCCGAATTCTTTGCTCTGGATATGCCGCCGCGCGAGCAGATATTCTTCCGCGCCGATCAGTTGCTGGAGATCACCCGCGGCCAGATCGTGTTCCGCCAGGTGGGAGATATGCGCGGTCGCAATCTGCAGATCCTGCACGAGCGTTACCAACCGCACGCCGACACCGGCAAGGCCATGCTGCGCCACGACTCCGAGGAGGGCGGCATCATCCTGCAGGGCCACATCGAGATCACCGTAGGCGAAGAACGCTGTGTGCTCGGCCCCGGCGATGCCTATTACTTCGACTGCCGGCTGCCGCACCGCTTCCGTAACGTGGGCGAGGAGGTCTGCGAGTTGATCAGCGCCTGCACGCCGCCCTATCTATAGGGAGTAGGCTCAGTGCTCCTGGCGGGTGAAGCGGATGATGCGGCGCCTGTCTTGCTTGTTGGGGCGCCGCGCCGGGCTCGGCGCAGACCCGGCCAGCAGGCGGCGCTGTTCACGCGCTTCCTCGCGCTTACGCCGGCTGTCTTCGGTTTCCTCGTAGAGCTGCTGCGCCTCGCGGGCCGGACCACGCTGCTCGGACAGGGCACGCACCACTATCACGAACTCCTCCGTGCCGCGGCGGATGGTCAGAGTCTCACCGACATGCACCGCCCGCGCCGGCTTGACCCGCTGGGCGTTGACCTGCACCTTGCCGCCATCGACCGCCGCCGTGGCGAGCGCCCGGGTCTTGAAGAAACGCGCCGCCCACAGCCATTTGTCCAGGCGTACCCGCGCCGCGCCCGGCGCCTCGTCGCCGCCTTTCATCGTCGCGCCACAGCCTCATCGGGCAGGGTGATGTTCAACTCCAGCACCTCGTACTGGCCTTCCCGGTCCAGATGCACCTTGACCTGATCCTGGTCGATGGGCACGTACTTGCGCACCACTTCCAGCAGTTCCTTCTTCAACGCCGGCAGGTAATCGGGGCTGCGTTTGTTACGGCTGCGCTCATGGGCGACGATGATCTGCAAACGCTCCTTGGCCAGCGCCGCGGTATTCTGCGTCCGTGTGGAGCGGAAATAATCGAAGAAACCCATGGTCAGCTCCCGAACAGGCGCTTGAGTAAGCCCTTCTTCTCGACGGTGAGGAAGCGGTGGACGCGCTCCTCGCCGAGGAAGCGGCCGACCAGGTCGGCATAGGCCATGCCGGCATCGCTCTTCTCTTCGAGGATCACCGGGACACCGGAGTTGGAGGACTGCAACACCGCCGGCGATTCCGGGATCACGCCCAACAGCGGAATGCCGAGGATCTCGAGCACATCATCAACGCTCAGCATGTCGCCGCGATTGACCCGCTCCGGGGCATAGCGGGCCAGCACCAGATGCTCCCGGATCGGCTCGTCGCCGCGCTCGGCGCGGCGCGACTTGCTGGCGAGGATGCCGAGGATGCGGTCGGAATCGCGCACCGAGGACACCTCGGGGTTGGTCACCACCAGCGCCTCGTCGGCAAAGTACATGGCCATGAAGGCGCCGCGCTCGATGCCCGCCGGCGAATCGCAGACGATGTACTCGAACTGTTCCTTGAGCTCGTTCAACACCCGCTCCACGCCGTCCTTGGTCAGGGCATCCTTGTCGCGGGTCTGAGAAGCGGGGAGGATGGACAGCGCCTCCACGCGCTTGTCGCGGATCAGCGCCTGGTTGAGGTTGGCCTCGCCATTGATCACGTTGACGAAGTCGTACACGACGCGGCGCTCGCAACCCATGATCAGATCCAGGTTGCGCAGTCCGATGTCGAAGTCCACGACCACGGTCTTGTGGCCACGTTGGGCCAGGCCCACGGCGAAGCTGGCGCTGGTGGTGGTCTTGCCGACCCCCCCCTTGCCCGAAGTCACTACGATTACTTTGGCCAAATCACTACCCTCCCCGTACGCCGATATGTAGTGCTAGCGGTCGGTCATCAGCGGCTGAGAGGCTCGATCACCAGCCGCTCGTCGGCGAGAAAGATCTGCACGGATCTGCCCCGCACCTCCGCCTCTAGTTCTTCGATGACCCGATAGTGGCCGGCGATGGAGACCAGCTCCGCCTCCAGGCTCTGGCAGAAGATGCGCGCTCGGGTATCGCCCTTGATGCCGGCCAGCGCGCGACCGCGCAGCGGGCCGTAGACGTGGATGTTGCCGTCGGCCAGCACCTCGGCGCCGGGGCTGACCGCACCGAGCAGGATCAGATCGCCCTCGGCCGCGTAGATCTGCTGGCCGGAGCGCACCGGTTGCGTCACCAGGCGGTTGCGCTGGGTGGCGGTCGGTTCCGACGGCTTGCGTGAATTCAGTACCGACCGCCCCTCCGGCAGCAGCGCCAGCCCGGCAGCGAGCGCCGCTTGCTGCTGGGCGGCGTTGCCGTTGCGCACCCCTACCGGGATCAGGCCGCGCTCGCGCAACACCCGGCAAAGCCCGGCGCAATCCGGGATCGCCGTGGCCGCCATTCCGTCTAGATCCACCACCACCGGAGCATTCTGGAAAAAACCCGGCGCCTGGCGGACCTTGTCGGCCAGCAGGCGGTCGATGGCTTCGAGATCGGGATGCCGCAGATGCAGCACCGTCAAGGTGAACAGGCTGCCCTTGAGTTCGAAGGGATCGGGATTCCCGGAGATCAGCGCCGAACGGGATGTCATGGGGATATCGAATAATTATAAATATCAAATCTAATTCCTTCCCGGTCCCGATTCAAGCCGCAGCGCAGCTGCCTGGCCGCAGGCGGGCGCTGCGGGACATCCGCGAGCACTGCGCCGCACGGGAGTGGCCAGTCAGTGGTCATGCCCCCCGGCATGGACATGGCCGTGAGCCAGTTCTTGACGGGTGGCCTGGCGCACTTCCAATACCTCCACGTCGAAGTGCAGGGTCTTGCCGGCCAAAGGATGGTTGCCGTCCAATATTACGCCGTACTCGGTCAAGCCGACCACGGTGAAGGCCATGACGCCCTGCGGCCCCTCGCCGTGCACCCGCATCCCCACCTCGATGTCCTCGCCCTGCGGGAACTGATCGCGCGGCACTTCGAACACCGCCTGCTGCAGGTACTCGCCATATCCATCCTCCGGCGCCACGGTGATCTGCTCGTGAAAGCCGGCCTCGGCGCCCTCCAGGGCCTGCTCCAGGCCGCTGATGATGTTGCCGTGACCGTGCAGATAGGCAAAGGGCTCGCCGCCGCGGCTGGAATCGATGACCTCGCCCTGGTCGTCGGTGAGGGTGTAATGCATGGATACGACCATGCCGGCGGTTGCTTTCATGGGAATTCCCCTAATGTGTGTGAAACCCCACTATACCCCATCATGCTCGGCGACGCTCGTTTCCGACCCGAGTCGGCGGCTATACTCGAAGGCCATCGGCCGCCAAGCATAAGGAATCATGGACGTGTTGCGCCCGCACCACCTGCTGCTGTTGCTGCTGCCCAGCCTGTTTGCCGGCTGCGCTGTCACGCCGCCCGCCGATCCTGCCCTAGCCACCCGCCAGCGCATCGTGCGCAGCGCCGAGTCGCTGCTCGGTGCGCCCTACGTCTATGGCGGCCATACCCCGGCCGGGGTGGATTGCAGCGGCCTGGTGCATTACGCCTATCGACAGGTCGGGCTGAATCTGCCGCGCGATACCCTGGGCCTGTATGGCAGCGGCCGCCCCACTCGCCAGCCACTGCCCGGCGATCTGCTGTTCTTCCGCATCGCCAGCGGACCGGTCGATCACGTCGGCATCTATGCCGGCGGCGATCAGATGATCCACGCCTCCAGCGGCAGCGGCCAGGTCCGCCGGGTCAGCCTGAACAGCGACTACTGGCGCCGCTACTGGGTGGGCACCCTGACCCTGCTGGATGCCCGGCCGGCTCGACCGGCGCCCGCCGAACTGGCCTTCGCGCCGCGCCTGTCGGGACTGTCCGATCCCTGAATACTCATCGGCAGGCCGTCGACGAAGACTAGCAGCTCACCGGGCTGCATGATGGTCCACTGCTCGTTGCCGGTGAGCGGCCGGGTGGCAATGACGCTGACGATATCGTTAGGCGTGGTCTCGTGGTAGAAGTCTACGGTCATGTCGGCGTCCACCAGTTGCGCCTCGCCGAAGGGGGCACGCCGCGTCAGCCAGGCCAGTTGCGTGCTGCAATGGGCGTAGAGATGGCGGGAGTCGCTGAGCAGATAGTTGAACACGCCACGCTGGTCGAGTTCGGCGGTGAGTTCCCCGATCAGCTGCCACAAGCGCTGCGGCTCGCGGGGGGGGCGCGGGAAGCGCTGGCGGATCCGCTCCAGCAGCCAGCAGAAGGCATGTTCGCTGTCGGTACTCCCTATCGGCCGGAACTGCCCCAACGGCAAGCGCTTCACCCCCTTGAGCTGGCCGTTGTGGGCGAACACCCACTGCCGACCCCACAGTTCCCGGCAAAAAGGATGGGTGTTCTCCAGGCACACCCGGCCGCGGTTGGCACGGCGGATATGGCTGATCACCACCAGGCTCTTGATGGGATAGTGGGTCACCAGGCGGGCAATCTCCGAATCGCAGCTCGGCTGCGGATCGTGGAACAGCCGGCAGCCGCGGCCCTCATAGAAGGCAATGCCCCAGCCATCACGGTGCGGCCCGGTGCGACCGCCACGCTGCATCAGCCCGGTAAAACTGAAAACGATGTCGGTGGGCACGTTGGCACTCATGCCCAGCAACTCGCACATGACGATGTTCTCCGCTGCTGGTGATCCGCCCCCCATTAAAGCACGGGCGTCGACCGACGCTGAACCGGATCAGCGCCAGCGCAGCACGCCGGGAACAGCCGCGGCCGGTTCGGCCAGCCCGCGGGCGCGCCGCACGTGAGCCAGGAAGGGGTTGTTGCGCAGTTCGCGCTCTAAGGTGGTATCGGGGCCATGGCCGCAGTGCACGCGCAGCTGCCCGGGCAGCTCCATCAGCTTGAGCAGACTGCGCTCGGCCAGCGCGGGATCGCTCATGGGGAAATCGGTACGCCCGACGCTGCCAGCAAACAGGGTATCGCCGACGAAGATGTCGCGGTCGGTGTAGTAACACCCCTGGCCGGGGGTATGACCCGGGGTGGAGATGAAGTGCAGGGTGGTGTGGCCGAGTTGCACGGTATCGCCATCGTGCAATTCACGGTCGATGCGCCCGCAAGGACGGTTGAATGGCGGCATGCCGAACCATTCGCCCTGGCGCGGCAGCGCCTCGAACAGCGGTCGCTCCAGGGCCGGCAGGCAGGTGACGGCCGCCGGGAAAAGCCGCTGCAGCGCGACCAGCGCCCCGGCATGGTCGAAATGGGCGTGGGTGAGCAGGATGTAGCGCAGATCCGGCTGCAATCGCGCCAGCGCCTCGGGCAGCTCGTCGCTCTCGCCGGTATCGATGAGCGCACATTGGCCGCTCTGCGGATCCTGGATCAGATAGGTGTTGACCTGGAAGGCGCCGACGGTGAAACAGCGGATGTTCAGCTCTGACATGACAGGGATGCGATGAGGTAGTCCTCGAGGTCGCCGTCGACCTCGCTCTCGGAGATCGCCCAGCCGCGTACCGAGACCCCAGCGCGATGCACTGACTCGGGGTCGCCGGTGATGAGCGGATGCCAGGACGGTAGGTCCTGGCCACGGCTGAGACGGCGATAGGCGCAGGTCTCCGGCAGCCACGGGAGTTGCGGCACCAGCGCGGGGCTGAGCCGGATGCAGTCCGGCACGTAGTGCCGGCGGCAGCCGTAATGGCGGCAGCGGCAGGCGTGCAGGTCGAGCAGCTTGCAGGCGACGTTGGTCTGGTACAGCTCGCCGCTGTCGGCATCCTCCAGCTTGTGCAGGCAGCAGCGACCGCAGCCGTCACAGAGGGATTCCCACTCCTCCTGGCTCAGCTCGTCGAGGCGCTTGCGGCGCCAGAAGGGGCGTTCGTCCCGCTGCGCCATGGGCCGTCTAGGAGAGGATGTACTGGCGCAGACTCTGCGCCTCGGCGGTGGTCTCCTCCAGACGCGCCTTGACCAGATCGCCGATCGAGACGATACCGAGCAACTCGCCATCGTGCAGCACCGGCAGGTGGCGGAAGCGGCGCTCGGTCATCAGCGCCAGGGCTTCGTCCACCGAGGTCTCGGGATTGCCCACCACCACGCTACAGGTCATGCGCGACTCGACGGTGATGTGCTCGAAGTCGCGATCGCCACCGGCGTACAGGCGGAGCACGTCGCGCTCGGTGAAGATGCCCACCGGACAGTCGCCGGCATCGGTGATCAGCACCGCGCCCACGCGCTTCTCGGCCATGGTTCGGATGGCCTCGGCCACGCTGGCTTTGGCCGGCACGGTGATGGTCGCGCCACCTTTGTGCGCCAAGATGTCTTTGAGCCGCATTGCAGCACCTCCTCACTGTATTGGCCGGCAGGGGTTGCCCGACGGGCGCACGGATAACCCCTTTACCGTGCAGGATAGCACCCGCCAGTCACCCCCTCCACGTCGCTCAACCGCCCAAGGCTAGCAGCAGGCCGTTGAGACGTTTGACGAAGCTGGCCGGATCCTCCAACTGCCCGCCCTCGGCCAGCAACGCTTGCTCGAACAGCAGGTGACACCAGTCGTCGAAACGCTGCCCCTCGGGCTCGTCGCGCAAGCGCTTGACCAGCGCGTGATCCGGGTTCAGCTCCAGATGCGGCTTGGACAGGGGGACGTTCTGCCCGGCCTCCTTGAGCAGCCGTTCCAGATGGCTGCTCAGGGCATGCTCATCGACCACCAGGCAGGCCGGAGAATCGGTCAGGCGGGCCGAGATACGCACCTCGGCGACGCGCTCACCCAGGGTCTTCTTGACCCGCTCCAGCAGCGCCTTGTATTCGCCCGCCGCCTGTTCCCGAGCCTGCTTTTCCTCGGCACCGCCGATCCGCTCCAGATCCAGGGCGCCCTTGGCCACCGAGGCCAGCGGCTTGCCTTCGAACTCGGTGAGATGGGCCACCAGCCACTCGTCGACGCGCTCGGACAACAGCAGCACCTCGATGCCCTTCTTGCGGAAGATCTCCAGATGCGGGCTGTTGCGCGCGGCGGCGAAGCTGTCGGCGGTGATGTAATAGATCTTGTCCTGGCCCTCCTTCATCCGCGCCACGTAATCAGCCAGGCTCACGCTCTGCTCTGGGCTGTCCGTGTGGGTGGAGGCAAAGCGCAGCAACCTGGCGATGCGCTCACGGTTTTCCCAGTCTTCGGCCGGCCCTTCCTTGAGCACGCGACCGAACTCCTTCCAGAACTGCCGGTATTTCTCCGGCTGGTTCGTCGCCAGATCTTCGAGCAGACTCAGCACTTTCTTCACCGAACCGGCGCGCATGCCGTCGATGATCTTGTTGCTCTGCAGGATCTCGCGCGAGACGTTGAGCGGCAGGTCGTTGGAGTCGATCACACCGCGCACGAAACGCAGGTAGCGCGGCATCAGATGCTCGGCATCGTCCATGATGAACACCCGCTGCACATAGAGCTTGATGCCGTGGCGGCTGTCGCGGTCCCATAGATCGAAGGGAGCATGCGCGGGAATGTAGAGCAGCGAAGTGTACTCCAGCTTGCCCTCCATGCGGTTGTGGGTCCAGGCCAGAGGGGCTTCGAAGTCGTGGGAGATGTGCTTGTACAGCTCCTGGTACTCCTCTTCGCTGATCTCCGACTTGGGCCGCGCCCACAGCGCCGAGGCGCGGTTGACCTGCTCCCATTCGCTGCGTGCCGGCGCGCCTTCCTGCTCGGCCGGCTTCTCCACCTTGAGCTGCACCGGCAGGCTGATGTGGTCGGAATAGCGGGTGATGATCGAGCGCAGCTTCCACTCGTTCAGGAACTCGTCCTCGCCCTCCTTGAGATGCAGCACCACTTCAGTGCCGCGCGCGGGCTTCTCGATGGTCTCCAGGGTGTACTCGCCGTCGCCGCGCGATTCCCAGCGCACGCCGTGTTCGGCGGTGAGCCCGGCGCGACGGGTGGTCAGGGTGACGCGGTCGGCGACGATGAAGGCAGAATAAAAGCCCACGCCGAACTGGCCGATGAGGCGGGCATCCTTGGCCTGGTCGCCGGTCAGCCGCTCCAGAAACTGACGGGTGCCGGAATGGGCGATGGTGCCGATGTTGTCCATCACCTCCTGGCGACTCATGCCGATGCCATTGTCGCGGACGGTGATGGTGCGGGCCGCCTTGTCGAACTCCACCTGGATGCGCAGGTTGGCATCGTCCTCGTACAGACCGGTATCGGTGAGGGCCTCGAAACGCAACTTGTCACAGGCGTCGGAGGCGTTGGAGATCAGCTCGCGCAGGAAGATGTCCTTGTTGGAATAGAGCGAGTTGATCATGAGGTGCAGAATCTGCTTCACCTCGGCCTGGAAGCCCAGGGTCTCTTTGTGCGCTTCGACGGTCATGGCTATGGCGTCTCCTCTGGCTGTCGCGGGATGGCAGCGAAAATGGGGCCGCCGCTCTGGATTTCAAGCGCTGGCGCCGCACCTTAGGGCAGCAGCGCCAGCCAGTCGCGGCTGGCATCACCGAAGACGATGAAGTGGGGGTTGAGCAGGGATTCCCGGGTATTGTAGCGCAGCCGTTGCCCATCGACGCCCAGCACCCAGCCGCCGGCCTCCTCCACCACGCACTGGGCGGCGGCGGTGTCCCACTCCGAAGTCGGACCGAGGCGCGGATAGATATCGGCCGCGCCCTCCGCCACTTGGCAGAACTTGAGCGAGCTGCCCGCCACCACCAGCTCGTGATCACCCAGACGCTGCAGGAAGATATCCAGACCAGGGGTGGCATGGGAGCGACTGCCCACCACCCGCACCGGCCTGCCGCCCAAGGACGCGACGTGGATGGGTTCAGGGGCGTGGCCCTCGCGCTGGCGGAAGGCGCCCTCGCCGCGCACGGCGAAATAGCCCTGGCTGCGCACCGGCAGCCAGACCACGCCGAGCACCGGCTCATGCCCCTCGACCAGGGCGATATTGACGGTGAACTCGCCGTTGCGCTTGAGAAACTCCTTGGTGCCATCGAGGGGATCGACCAACCAGAAGCGTGCCCAGTGGCGCCGCTCCGCGTAAGGGACAGCGGAGGATTCTTCAGACAGCACCGGAATCTCCGGGGTGAGCCGGGCCAGCCCCTCGACGATGGCCTGGTGGGCAGCCAGATCGGCCACGGTCAGCGGGCTGTCGTCGTCCTTCTGCGCCAGCATGCCGGCGCTATCGTAGACGGCCATGATCTGAGCGCCGGCGTGCACCGCCAAGGCGATGACCTGGTGCAGCAGTTCCGGGTAGGGCTTCATGTCGATATCTCCTCGGCGGCCGAAACGAAAACGGGCGACCTGGTGGCCGCCCGTTTCTTATGGCACGGAAAGCGTGCGATTTACAGCTTTTCCTTGATGCGCGCTGCCTTGCCCTCGCGCCCACGGAGGAAGTACAGCTTGGCACGACGCACGTCGCCACGGCGCTTGACGCGGATCTCGGCGACGGCCGGGCTGTAAGTCTGGAACACGCGCTCCACACCCTCACCGTGGGAGATCTTGCGCACGGTGAAGGCAGAATTGAGTCCGCGGTTGCGCTTGGCGATCACCACACCCTCGAAGGCCTGCAGGCGCTCGCGGTTGCCTTCCTTCACCTTCACCATGACCTCGACGGTGTCGCCCGGGCCGAAAGCCGGCACCTCGCGGGTCATCTGCTCTTTTTCCAACTGCTCGATGATGTTGCTCATGGTCGTCTTACTCCCCTGATTCAGGTCCTGCGGAACCCCGCGGCGCGGAATCCCCCGTCAACTGTGCCTGTTCGGCCGCATCCAATTCGCGGATGTACTCCGCCAGCAAGCGCCGCCGCTCGCCGTCCAGCGCAAGCCGCGCCAGCAGGTCCGGGCGACGCCGCCAGGTCCGCCCCAACGCCTGCTTCAGCCGCCAGCGGGCAATGGCCTGGTGGTCG
>DATLYF010000191.1:0-9858 GCA_035575095.1 Candidatus Competibacteraceae bacterium | reverse complement strand
CCTGCCGCAAGCGCTCGGCTACAGCAGGCGCAGTTCGCCGCTGCGGGCCGGCCATCGCCGCACCACGCCTTCCCGGCCCTTGTAGCGCAGCTCCAGCCGGGTGAAGGAGTTGAGGGAACAGTACAGACCGAGGAAGCGCTCCAGCACGGCGGCGAAGAGGAAGGCACCGCTGCCGGCGAACTGCGCCTCGTCCAGCTCCAGGCGCACCTCGGTGCCGCGGCACACGCCGCCGTGCGGGGCGCGGCCGTGCACCGGCCGGCAGCCCAGAGAGACGATGCCGTCGATCGTCGCCCGGGTCTCGGCGGAGTCGCGGAAGTCATAGAGGCGCAGAATCTCGCGCAGCGCCAGGGTGCCGTCGGCGGCCTCGGTCAGCGACAGGTGGTTGAGCGCCAGATGCGAGATCAGCCGCCACAGCAGGCCCTGCCCAAGCGGCGGGCGCAGCGTCGGGGTGGGCGGGGTGAGGCAGGCGATGGCGCGCAGCGGCGCGTTGCCCTCGGCCAGTTGCAGCCGCGGCTGGCCGCCGCCGAAGGGCAGCCGCCCGGGCAGGTCGCGGTTGAGACAGGTGGTCTCCACGCTCAGATAGCCCTCGCCATCGCGCAGCGGCTCGAAGTCCAGATCGACCAGACTGAGGAAGACTTCAGTGCCTGGGTTGCGCGCACCGGCCGGACGGCGGCTGGCCAGCCAGAAGGCGCGGCCCTGTTGGCCGTGCTGCAGTCCGAACAAGGGCAGCACTTCGCGCGGCCGACCGTCGCCGTCGTGAGCGGTAACGCGCTCCACCGCGTACACCTCGAAGGCCTGGGGGCGGCGCGCGTCCGGTACCACCCGATACTCGCTGCGGGCGTGGTCGAGGTGGATGGGCTCGGCGCGGCGGCGGCTGAGGTTGACCACCGGCGTGCAGCCCAGGGCGAAGGTCTGGGCGTCGACGGCGCGCTCCAGCTCGGGCAGCGCCCGCGCCAGGTAGAGATAGAGTTCCGCCCGCTCGCCGGCGCGGGCCAGGGCCTGGCCATCCAGGCCGGCCAGCTCGCAGAACAGGAACTTGTCGGGGCAGGCGAACCATTCGCTGAGCAGCCGGTAGCCGGGGAAGGCGCGCGCCGGGTAGGGCAGCAGCCCCTCGTCCAGAGCAAGCCCCACCGGGCGCAGGCAGTCCGCGCCCAGCGCTATCGGTTCAGGATCGTCGGCGCCTTTGGCCACGGCCACCTGCAGCAGGTGGTTGCATAGCAGCTCGTAGAGGGCATAGACGTGCTGCGCCTGGCCGCGCAGGAAGAAGCGCAGCGCCCCCGGCGCCAGCCTGGCCAGGGGCAGTTCCGGCAGGGTGCTGCGCAGACTCAGGCGCAGACAGGCCTGGGCGCTCTCGGCGCCGGCTAGCCGCGGCGCCGAGAGCGGCCGGCCGCGCAGGCTGGCCGCTTCCACCGCAATCGGCCACAGCGTCACCGGGTAGACGGTGCGAAAGCGGCACGGTTCGCCATGAATGGGATCGGTCTCCAGGGCAGTTTCGCGGGGCAGGGTGTAGGCACCGCCGAGATCGGGCGGCGGCTGGAACTGGACGATGGCCATGGGGGGGATGGGCGCCAGGTAGTGGGGATAGAGCACTCCGAGCAGGGCCTGGGTCAGCTCCGGGAAGTCGTCATCCAGCTTGCGGCGGATGTGGGCGTTGAGAAAGGCCACCGCCTCGATCAGGCGGGCGACGTGGGGGTCCTCGATGGTCTCGGCCCCCAGGCGCAACCGCCCGGCGATCTTGGGGTGAGCCTCGGCGAACTCCGCCCCCAGCCGGCGCAGATAGGCCAGTTCGCGGTTGTAATAGGGGAGGAGCTCGTCGCTCATGAACGGGCACTACGCCGCTTTATGGGCGAACACTTCGCCTGCGGTGATCTCCGGCGGGCCGGCCATCAGCGCGGCGATATTCTGCCTGACCCAGTCTGCCGCCAGCCGGTTGGATTCCGCCGCTTCGGCTTTGTCCTGAAAGACGCTGACCGAAGCCACGACATCGTTGCCCGCCTCCAGGGCGTAATAAGCGATGAATCCCGGCGCCTTGCTGATAATCGGCACGAAGCCCTCGTTCACACGCTGCGCTATCTCGGCAGCGGCAGCCGAATTGACTTTGTAACGCCGAATGCTTGCATACATGGTTTGCTCCTTTCTCGCCACACCGTCATGGGTGATGGGCAAAAAGTGCTATTTTCCTGATACGACGATCTCCGCTTTGGTGCTCTCCACGATCGCGAACAGTTCTTTCTGCTCCTGCTCGGGAACCTTGTAGTTGTTGAGGACGCGGCGGAAGTCCATCACCATGGCCTGCCATTCCTTCTCGGTAATGTTCAGATGGGCATGGGCTTGCTTCATCGAGCGCCCCGTGTATTTGCACGGCCCTCCCGTGACCTGACAGACCAGATTGGTGACATGGAACTTGAGACCTGCTCTCGGCACCCGGTCCCGCGCCTCCCTGATCGCCGGGTTGGCGTTGAGCACATCGTTCAACAGCAGCAAATCGATGAAGCTGTCGACGACGGTGGCGATGGCGTACTCGCCGCCGAGGCGGTCGTAGAGCGATTTCTGCTGCTCCTGAGCAAGCGCGCTTGTTCCCGGCCATTGCAGGATCAGGGCAACGGCGCAGAACAATGCGAGTACCTTCAGGGTGAATATTGGGGTTTTCATCGCTTCCTCCTTTGTTGTGCGTGTCACCGATTTGCTTAATGGTGATAGCCAAATAACATTTACGGTCCAGCGAATAGGGCGTGCTTTGCACAGCAAATGGTGTGTAGAACGCACCCTACTTGCTAAAGATGCGCACTCCCTCTCCCTCCGGGAGAGAGCCAGGGTGATGGCGTGCGGCTAATCAAATGGATCTGATATAACCGCCATTCACTGATCCCGCCCCTCCCCCCGCAGTGCAAACCCACCACTCACCGGCTCCAGCACCGAATCGAAGGCGATCGGCTCCGGCGCCGGCTCGACATTGAGCAGCGCATCGATGCGAAACCGTAGCGTCCGATCGAGCGGCTCGGCGTTGTCCAGCAGCTGCACCCGCACCTGGCGAAAGCGCGGCTCGCAGCGCTTCAGGGTGTCCTCGATCAGGCGGCGGAAGGCTTCGCGGCCCTCGGCCGAGGCCAGGTTGAAGGTAGCGAAGTCGGGCAGCCCGTAGCGCAGCAGGGAGTGCTCCAGCTCTTGCAGACCGGCGGGCAGCGGGCCGGGGCGGCGGCGGGCGTTGAGCAGGTGCTCCAGATCGCGCCGCACCCCCTGGCGCAGGGCACGCAGGGCCTGGGCGGCGCTGGGCGGCGGCTCGCGCGTGTGCTGCGGCTCGTCGTCCAGCAGCCGGTCGAGCAGCGATGCCTGCGGCGGCAGCACCGGGGCCTTAGCCATGTGCGTCTCCGGCGATCACCAGCGTCTCGATCTCCAACAGCGGCACTGCCTCCTCGCCCACTAGCAGGGTGCGCTGGCCGCGGCCGCGGACCGGGCCGTCGGGAGCGCCGTACCAGTCGCTGACGCGGCCGAGCAGGGTGGCCTCGTCGGCATCCGCCGGCGGGGCATAGATGGCGGGCAGGAAGACCTCGCCGTCCGGACCGTCGTGCACCGTGATGTGGGCCGGCCGCCAGAGCAGATCGCGCGGGCGGCGCGGCGGGTGAAATTCGATGCGCTCCACCCGGGCATAGGGAATCCAGTAATACTTGCCGTTGCTGCTGAGTACCTCGAGCATGCAAGCGGTGAGGTCGTCGAGGTCGCGCAGCTCGTCGAATAGCCGGCCGTTGCAGGCGCCGCAGAGCGGCCGGCGCTGGCTCTCGGCCTGGGTCAGCAGCGCCTCGGCCTCATCCACATGCCCCTCGCGCAGAGCGATGGAGGCGCGCAGATAGAGTTGCAGCAGCGCATCGGGCGGCTCCAGGAACTCCGGCAGGCGGCCCTCGCTGTAGAACTGCGCGCGGGCCTGGGCGGCGCGCAGCACCTGCCGGAACTGGGCCAGTCCCACGGCCAGTTGCGGCTCCTGGTGGCTGATTACCTCGAGCTGCTTGTCGGCCCGCTCCCATTCCCCGGCGAAGCACAACAGCTCTGCCAGCAGCCCGCGCCGCTCGCTGTCGCCGGGATGCTGGCGCAGTTCCTCGCCGAGCAGGGCGATGGCCTCGTGCAGCCGACCGGCGGCGTAGAGTTGGCTGGCGCTGAGGCTCATGGCGGCGCTCCTCGGGGTTACGTGGGTTGCGTGGGGGTGAGTTCGGTGACCAGGCGCACCGCGGTGATTACCTGCTCCAACTGAAAGTGTGGGCGCAGGTGGGCGATGCACAGGTAACTGCCCGGCTTGCCGGGATGCTCGCGTACCTGCACCTGCGCCTCGCGCAGCGGGTAGCGGGACTGCAGCTCGGGGGAGAGATCGTCGCTGGCCGTGGTGTAGTCCAGCAGCCAGCGCTGCAGATAGTTCTCGCACTCGGCCGAGCCGGTGAACGCGCCGATCTTGTCGCGGCCGATGATCTTCAGGTAGTGGCCGAAGCGAGAGACGCACAGCATGTACTGCAACATCGCCGAGAGCCGGGCGTTGGCGCTGGCCACCGGGGTGTCATAGGCGGCCGGGCGCTGCAGCGAGGGGTTGCTGTAGAAGGCGACGCGCTCGCCATCGGCGCAGGGGCAGAGGGTGATGAAGCCGAGCTCGGCCAGCTCCCGCTCCTGCTCGTCGCCGAGCAACACCTCCAGGCTGCCCATGGGCGCCAGGCCCGGGCACTCGGTATCGAAGCAGGCCAGCGGCAGGCCCTCCACCAGGCCGCCGCCGCTGCCGTCGTCGCGCACGCCGCGGATGTCGGCCGGCCAGCCGTGCTCGGCGAAAGCGCGCAGCAGCACCGCGGCGAAGGCGTAGACGGCGTTGCCCCACAGGTAGTGCCCGCTCGCCTCGCTGTCCTCGCGGAAGCGGAAGCCGTCGGCGCGCGCACCGTCGTCGGCGTAGGGCAGGCGCATCAGCACCCGCGGCAGGACCAGGCCGACGAAGCGGGCATCCTCGGATTCGCGCAGGCTGCGCCAGGGCAGGTATTCGAGTTGCTGAAACACGGCGCCGAGCTCCAGCGGCAGGGCCAGTTCACGCAGGCTATCGAGGCCGAACAGGGCTGGATCGGCGGCGGCGACGAAGGGGGCAAAGGCCGCCGCCGCTACCTGAGCGATGGCGCGCAGCGCGGCGACATCATCCACCCGATGCCCGGGGCCGGGGCGGTGGCGCACCGCGTAGTCGCCGATCAGCACGCCGAAGGGCTCGCCGCCGGGCATGCCGAATTCCTCGCTGTAGACCTTGCGGAACAACTGGCTCTGGTCGAACTCGATGGCGCGCTCCAGATCGCGGGCCAGTTCTTCCCAGCCGACGTTGAGCACGCGGATGCGCAGATTGTCCGCCTCCAGCCGGGCGGCCTGTTCTACCAAATAGAGCAGCCCGCGCCAGGAGGCTTCCAGGCGCTGCAACCGGGGGTGGTGGAGGATGGCGTTGACCTGACCGGTGAGCAGCCGATCGATGCGGGCGATATCGCGGTCGAGACGGGCCAGCAGGGCGTCGCGGTCGGCGGCCAGGGCGCGGCTGGCGCCGGGGCCGAGCCATAGCGTCAGCGCCCGCGCCCAGTCCGGCTCGGCGAGGAAGCGGCTCAGGCGCTCCTGGTCGAGGCTCGCTTCCAGGGCCAGCTCTAGCGCGGCGGCCGGCCGGGATCGGGTGAGCGTGGCGTCGTGGTCTGGGACCCCCATACAAGTGTCTCCGCCGGGGGGATGGGCGAACGGCTGGCGTTATCCCCTCACCCTGGCCCTCTCCCAGGGGGAGAGCGAAGCGAGGGGGCCGGGGGGTTTCCCGCTGCTCATCCACCCAGCTTCGGGATGCGCGCCACCATGCGCAGCGAGGTGGTCAGCTCCTCCAATTGCAGCCACGGGCGCAGCCAGGCGATGGCGTTGTAGGAGCCGGGCTTGCCCGGGATCTCCTTGACCTGGATGCGCGCCTCGGCCAGCGGGTATTTGGCCTTCATCTCCTGCCCGGCGTCGGGGTTGCCGTTGACATAGTTGAGGATCCAGCGGTTGAGCCAGGCTTCGCAGTCGCTGGCTTCCATAAACGAGCCGATCTTGTCCCGGGCCATCACCTTGAGGTAATGGGCGAAGCGCGAGGTGGCCATGATGTAGGGCAGCCGCGCCGAGATGGCGGCATTGGCGGTGGCTTCGGGGCGATCGTACTTCTTCGGTTTCTGTGTGGTCTGGGCGCCGAAGAATACCGCGTAGTCGGTGTTCTTGTAGTGGCACAGCGGCAGGAAGCCGAGCTTGCTGAGCTCCGCCTCGCGCCGGTCGGTGATGCCGATCTCGGTGGGACACTTGAGGTCGGGGTCGCCATCGTCGCTGATGAAGATGTGGGTGGGCAAGCCCTCGACCTTGCCGCCGCCCTCGGCGCCGCGAATGGCGGTGCACCAGCCGTACTTGGCGAAGGCCTCGGTGAGCCGCGTGCCCAGCACGTAGGCGGCGTTCATCCAGCAGTACTCGTGGTGGGCGGCCTCGCGTGCCACGCCGCCGGCGTCGATGGGTGCCTCCTCGAAGTCGAATTCCTCCACCGGCTTGGTGCGCGCGCCGTACGGCAGGCGCGCCAGCGCCCGCGGCAGCACCAGGGTGACGAAGCGCGAGTCCTCGCTGTCGCGGAAGGCGCGCCACTTGATGTATTCGATGGAGTCGAAAATTTTCTCCAAGTCGCGCGGCTTGGCCAGCTCGGTCCAGTTCTCGAAGCCGAACAGACTGGGCGAGGCAGCGGCGATGAAGGGGCAGAAGGCTGCCGCGGCGACGTTGGACATGTTGCCGAGCAGCGCCATGTCCTCGGGGTGGTTGGTGAATTCGTAGTCGCCGATCAGAGCGCCGTAGGGTTCGCCGCCGGGGGTGCCGAACTCGTACTCGTAGAGCTTCTTGAAGATCTGGCTCTGGTCGAATTCCACCGCCTTGTCCAGGTCTTTGAACAGCTCGCGCTTGCTGATATTGAGCACCTTGAGCTTGAGCGCGCTGCTGGTTTCGCTGTTCATCACCAGGTAGTGCAGGCCGCGCCAGGTGCCTTCCAGGCGCTGGAACTCCGCGGTGTGCATGATCGCTGCGAGCTGCGTGGAGAGCGTGGCATCGATGGCGGCAATGGCCCGCTGGATGGTGACGCTGAGGTTCTTGCTCCAGGTGACGGTGCCCTTGAGCGCCTCCTCCACCAGCGTTTCGATCAGCTCCTTGGCGCGGTCGGGCTCGGTCTGGCGGGTCGCGGCGATGGCCTGGTCGAGCAGACTGGGGGCTTCCTGCACCTGGGTTTCGGGCTGTGCCTGTGGGGTGGCGCCCGGTTCCGTTTCGGCGTTCATCGCGGCTCACTCCTCCTTCTTCTCGTCCTTCTGCTCGGCGCCGATGGCGGGCGGGCTCATGCCCAGCTCGCCGGACAGCCGCGCCAGCTCCTCGGTGTTTTGCAACACCCGCTCCAGCACCGCCTCCAGGTCCTCGGAGCGGTCGATCTTGGTCATCAGATCGCGCAGCCGGTTGCGGGTCTCCATCAGCCGGCGCAGCGGCTCGACCTGCTCGACGATGCGGGCCGGCTCGAAGTCTTCCAGAGAATCGAAGCGCAGGTTGACCGACATCTGACTGCCGTCGCCCTTGAGGGTGTTCTCCACCTTCAGGTTGAGGCCCGGGGTCATGCGCGCCATAACCTCGTTGAAGTTGTCGCGGTCGATCTGGATGAACTTGCGGTCGCGCAGCGGCTTGAGGGGATGGGTGGGATTGCCGGAGAAGTCGCCGAGCACGCCGACGACGAAGGGCAGTTCCTTGAGCACCACCGCGCCCTCGGTTTCCACCTCGTAGGTGATGTGCACCCGGGGCTTGCGGACCCGCGACAGCTTCTCGTGAATACTCGCGCTGCCCATAGGCTGTCCTCCTCGTTGCGAGTTGATTTAAGTGTAGAACAGCTCTATCGCTGTGGGGGTGGCGGCGGCCAGCGGATGCCGGTAAGCCGGTACAGGGCGGCCCTGGCCTGCTCGTCGGGTACCAGCTCGGCCAGCAGTTCCGGCAGCGGCATGCGACCCCAGCGCACCGCCTGCTCCAGCAGATAGGACAGTGGCGAGTGCGGCTCGTAGCGGCGGAAGTACTCGGCCAGGCGTTGCAGCCTGCGCAGTGCCTCTTCACGGTCGGCCGGTTGCCCTTCCAGGAAGGTGCGCGGCACAGCGGGCGCTGCCTCCGCCATGGCTGCGGCAGGATTGGCGGGCGTTACGGCAGCCTCCGGCGGCGCTGGGGCTGGCGGCGCCGTCAGGGCGTCGCCGGCGATGAAGCGCAGCGCTTCCTCGCAGGCCGCCAGGGTGGCGCGGATCTGGGAGGAGGGCGGAGCGTCGGCGCCGCAGCGCGCATCCAGGGCAGCACACAGGGCGGCGAATTCCTCCTGACACTGGCGCAGATCGTCGGCCAGGGCGCGGAAGAACTCGGCATCGGTCTCGGCGGCGGCAACAGCGATCTGCTCTGCGGTGACGGCGCCGGCGGCGATGCGTCGTTGCCGCTTCTCGGCTTCGACGATCTGCGCCAGCTCGCTGGCCTGCTGATAGTGCCAGCAAGCGAACGCTCCGGCGCTGCGGCCCTGGGTCAGCGGCACCTTGCGCAGGGGCACGATCAGCGTGCCTTCGGCCTCCACGCCGTTGAGCCCGGCCAGGGGCGCCACCCGGGTGAGCAAGCCGTCTTCGTCGGGTTGCGGATAGAGCCCGTCCCAGAAGCGCTCCACCAGTTCCCGCGCAAGACGCAGCCCGTCGCGCAGGCCAGCGAAGCCGTGCAGGCGCAGCAGCGCCTCGATCAGCCAGGCGGTTACCTCCAGGTCTTTGCTGCGCTCGGCGAGGATGCGCACGGCCCCGTCCATGACCGGCCGCCAGTCGGCGCGCCCCGCCTCGTCCTCGTCGAGGAGGCCGCTGCGCTCGCGGTTGCGGGCATTGGTGCGGGCGTCCTTGAGGGCCTGGTACGCAGCGCCGGCTGCCGGATCGGCGCGCAGGTCGGGACCGCAGGGGTTGTCTTCGGCGATGGGACGCAGTAAGGCAGCGAAATCCAGGATGGGCGGCGCGGCCATGGGCTCTCCTGTATGGCGTTATGAGACGGGCTCGCCTCACAGCACCGGCCTGAAGAAGAACGGCGCCCCCAGGTCGCCGGCGAACTTGATCGGCGCGTACTGCGGGTCCTGGTCGACGTTGAGCCGGGCCGCCGCCGCCTTCACGCGTTTCGCCACCTGCTGATAGAGCAGCGGCCCTTCCAGCACGTCGCTATTGTTCTGCAGCACTTCCAGGAAGGCCCGGGCGAACACCGAGTGGTTGCCGCCGCCGCTGTCCAGCACCGGCTTGAGGCCGCCGGAGGTGAGCACGGTGCGCGAGCGGGTATTGATCATCAGCTTGAGCCAGGCGCGGCGCTTGTCTGCCGAGCGGCCGCCCTCGATGGAGGTGGTGACGGCGCGGGCCAGGGTGCCGGAATAGCAGGAATCGGCGATCACCATGACGTGCTTGGCGCTCATGGCATTGAGGATGTCGGTGATCTGCACATTGGAGATCCAGTTGGTAGTGTCGTCCGGCGCGGCGTCCACCGGCAGCCAGTGGCCGCGGGCATTGGCCCGGTCCAGCTCGCCGTGGCCGGCGTAGTAAAGCAGGAAGTTGTCCTGCTCGGTGAGCTGGGCACGGAACTCGTTGAGGGCCGAGAGGATGGCATAGCGGTCGGCATCGAGCAGAACCCGGGTGGTGAAGCCGTAGCGGCTCCTGAGCAGCTCCGCCACCGCCTGGGCATCGACTGCGGCGGTCTCCAGGTTGGGCAGATTGCGGTAGCGGTTGTTGCCGATCACCAGGGCGTAGTAACGGCCGAAGTCCAGGCTGGCGGGCAGCGCCGCCGTGGTGTCGGCAGGCGCCG
>DATLYF010000190.1:0-11750 GCA_035575095.1 Candidatus Competibacteraceae bacterium | reverse complement strand
CCGCCAGTCCTCCAGCCAGACCCGAAGCGGCCGCACTCCGGCCCCGGCCAGACCGAGGGCGGCGCGGGCGAAGCGCTCGTAGGCATGGTGGCGCCGGCCCTCGACGTCGCTGAGGGCGAGATGGCCCATGTAGAGCTCGTGGCTGCGCCAGGCCGAGTCAGCGACGGTGGCGGCGGGCGCGAGCGCGATGCGGAACAAGGTGAGCTGATAGCCGAAGCGGCGTCCGCCAGGAGCGGACAGATTGCCGGTGAAATACCACCACTCGTTGCGAAAGCCGGGATGGGGACCGTGGTCCTCGGGGAAGCGCAACGGTCGTGGTGCGTAGGCGCGCTGGAAGCCCTCGTCCGGGATGCCGCCCAGGCTCTGGCTCACGGCCACCTCGTCAACCACACTCCGGCCAGCCCCCGGCGGCACCGGCCACCCGGCCAGCCAGAGCGCCGTCAGCAGCGGTGGCAGGATCAGCACCAGCAGCGCCCGCACCACGCTCGCTCACTCCGTACGCAACGCCCAGGCCGGCGGCGTGCGCGCCAGTCGCCAGGCCGGATAGAGTCCGGCCAGCGCCGCGGCGGCCACGGCCAGCGCCACGGTCTGCACCAACAGTATCGGGTCTACCTGAAACGGCAGAGTCCAGCCGAAGGCGCGGCGGTTGATGACCTCGATCAGCACTTCGGCCAGCAGCAGTCCGCAGGGCAGGGCGGCGAGCCCGGCGCACAGGCCGAGCAGGGCGGTTTCCGCCGTCATCAGCCGCCCCAGTTCGGTGGGCAGCAGACCGACGGCGCGCAGCACGGCGAACTCCCGCGCCCGCTCCAGTTGCAGGGCGAGCAGGGCGCTGAGGATGCCGACGAAGGCCACGATCACCACCAGCAGGCGCAGCACCCGGGTGACGGTGAAGGTGCGATCGAAGATGGCCAGGCTGAGCTCCAGGATGTCGCGGTTGCTGCGCAGGGCCAGCGCCTGCAGCCGACCCGGCCCGGCTTCGACGGCGCGGCGCAGAGCTTCCACGCCCTGACCTGGCGCGGCATAGAGAGACGCCGTACTGATGGCCGGATCCTGCCACAGTGCCTGGTAGCGGGCCAGGTCGATGAGGATGCGGCCGTGCTCGGAGCCATAGTCGTGGAAGATGCCGACGACGGTAAACGGGCGCGGCCCCGCGGCGGTATCCAGCGTGATGCGATCGCCCGGCGCTAGGCGCCGGCGGTAGGCCAGCGGCTCTGAGATCAGCACCGCGTCACCCTCCACCAGGGCGGCCCAGGCTGTAACCGGATCGCCTGCCAGCAGGCGGTAGCCGGCCTGGCCTTGAGGGGTCAGGCGCACCGCGCTGAAGTGAGTAAGGTGGCCGTCGAGCCAGATGTCGCGGTGGCGGGACAGGTTCAGCCCAGCCTGCTCCGGCAGCCGTTGCAGTGCCGCCACCACCTCCGGGCGCAGGGCAGTGCCATCCTGTTCCACGGGCGCGAGGTAGAGATCGGCACTGAGCAGCTGGCGCAGCCAGATTTCCACTCCGCCGCGGAAGCTGTCCACCATCACCCCCACGCCCAGGGACGCGGCCAGGGCCACGCTCAGCGCCGCCACCGCCACCCCGGTGCGGCTCAGGTGCCGCCCCAGGGAGCGGCCGGCCATGCGCAGGGTCGGCGGCAGCCAGAGCCATACCCGGCGCAGCGCCCACGCCAGCAGCAGCGGCAGGCCGGGGCTGAGTAGGGCGCAGCCGGCGAGCAGCAGGAACAGGCCGAAGAAACCGGCCAGCAGGCCGCGGCTCAGCCACAGCCACAGTCCGCCGGCCGCCAGCAGGCCCAGGCCGAGCAGGGCCAGGCGTGGCACGGCGGCGCGTCGCCGGCTTTCCAGGGTGGCACGGCTGAGCACCGTGGCCGGCGGGCTGGCGGCAGCCTCCCGCGCCGGCCACCAGGCGGCCAGGGCGCTGGCGGTCGGGCCCAGCACCCCGGCCTTGAGCAGGGACAGCGGTTCCAGGTGGAACTGGCGCAGCGGCAGGGTGTAGTAGAGGTCGTCGATGGTGCGAGTGACCAGTCCGACCAGGCCGCTACCCAGCCACACTCCCAGCAGAGCGCCCAGCACGGTGCCGGCCAGGCCCAGGGCCACGGCTTCGCCCAGCACCACCCGGAACAGCTCGCCACGCTCTGCCCCCAGGGCGCGCAGCATGCCCAGCAGCGGCCGGCGCTGCACCACGGCGAAGGTCATGGTGTTGTAGATCAGGAACATGCCCACCAGCAGCGCCAGCAGGCTGAGCGCCTGCAGGTTGAGGCGAAAGGCGGCGCTCAGTTCGGCGGTGGCGGCGTTGCGCTCGGCGCTGCGTTCCAGGCGCAGGCCGGCGGGCAGCCACTGGCGCAGTTCGGCGGCCTGGCGGCGGCCTTCCGCGTCCTCGGGCAGGATCAGGTCGATCTGTGTGATGCGCTCGCCCAGGCCGAGTAGGCGCTGGGCGGTGGCGATGTCGACGATCACCAGGCCCGCTGCGGCCGTGCCCTGCAGTCGGCCGGCAGCGCGCAGGCGGTGGCGTAGGCCTTCGCGGATGAGCATCAGGCTGTCGCCGGGGATGTCGGGCGGGAAGACGGCAGCGTCGGGTTCCAGCATCAGCCGGCGCAGGTCGAGTGCCTCGCCGTCGGCCGGCCGCCAGCGCTGGAACGGCGCTTCGGCCAGCGGGTCCAGACCGAGCAGCTGCACCCGCCGTCCCGGCTCGTCGGCCAGGGCCGGGTAGCCCTCGACCCGCGGCGCGCTGTCACGCAATCCCCGCTCCAGGCGCAGGCGCACGTAGACCTCCTGGGGCACGCCGTCGATGCCGACGATGCGGTAGTTGGCCCGGCCGCTGACCCGCTCCACCGACTGCTCGAAGCTCTTGCGCGCGCTCTGGTTGGCCAGATCCACCGCCAGCACCACCGCCACACCGAGCGCGATGCCCAGCACCGCCAGGGCCAGTTGCCAGGGATGCCGGAGCAGGTGCCGCAGCAGGCTGCGCCAGAGCAGGGTACTCATGGCCGCACCTGGACGAGGCGCCCCTGGCGCAGTTCCAGCACTCGTTCGCAGGTCTCCGCCACCTCGTTGCTGTGGGTGACCAGGAGCAGGGTGGAGCCGGCCTCGGCGGTCAACTCCAGCAGCAGCTCTAGCACCCGGCGGCCGCTGGCGATGTCCAGGTTGCCGGTTGGTTCGTCGGCGAGCAGCAGCGCGGGGCGGTGGATCAGGGCGCGCAAACAGGCCACGCGCTGCTGCTCGCCGCCGGAGAGCTGCTCCGGGTAGCTGTGTTGCCGATCCTGCAGCCCGACCCGGGCCAGCAGCGCCGCTACCCGGGCCAGCTCCGCCGGCGTATCCAGGCCGTTCAGCTCCAGCGGCAGGCGGATGTTTTCCGCCACCGTGAGGGTGGGGATGAGGTTGAAGAACTGGAAGACGAAACCTACATGGCGGCGACGGAAGCGGGTGCGGGCGCCTTCGTCCAGGCGCGGCAGCTCGATGCCGTCGACCTTGAGAGTGCCGGCGTCGGGCAGGTCGATGCCGGCCAGCAGGTTGAGCAAGGTGGACTTGCCAGAGCCGGAGGGGCCGAGCAGGGCCACCTGTGCGCCGCGCTCGATCGCCAGCGTAAGCCCCTGGAATACGCTGCGGGAGCGCTCGCCCTCGCGGTAGCTCTTGCCCAGGCCGCGCAGCTCAATCAGCGGCGACGGGGGCGGTCTCACGCTCTTGCTCCGTAGTGGGGTCGGACGTCGGCAGCCATTGCGCCAGGAAGGCGGGGATGCGCCGCTCCAGCCAGTACTCGGCGTGCCACGGCCAGGGACCGCTGACGAAGCCGACGTGGCCGCCGTTGGGGCTGAGCTCCAGGGTCACCGTCTCCGGCAGCTCGTGCGGCGCCGGCACCACCTCGGGGACCATGAAGGGATCGTCGGCGGCATGGAGGATCAAGGTGGGCGTGCGGATGCCGGGCAGATACTGGCGGCAACTGGCGCGGCGGTAGTAATCGTAAATCCCGGCATAGCCGTGCAGGGGGGCGGTGATGCGCTCGTCGAAGGCAAAGAAATCGCGCAGCCTATGCAGCTCATCGAGCGGATAGGGCGGGAGCAGGCCGCGGGTGGTGAACTTGTGGCGGTAGCCGCGGCGCAGCAGGCGCATGAAGTAGGCCAGGTAGGCCCGGGAGAGGCCGCGCTGCATGCGCCGCGCCAGGGGCTCCAGCAGGAACGGCACCGATACCGCCACCGCCGCCCGCAGTCGGTCGTGGCTACCGCTCTCGCCCAGCCACTTGAGCAGCATGTTGCCGCCCAGGGAATAGCCGACGCAGGCCAGCGGCGCATGCGGCTCACGGGCGCGCAGGATCTCCACCACATGGGCCAGGTCGCGGGTGTCGCCGGCGTTGTAGCTGCGCGGCAGGCGGTTGGGTTCGCCGCTGCGGCCGCGGAAGTTCATCACCACGCCGCGCCAGCCGTGGCGCGCCATGGCGGCGACCAGTCCACGGGCGTAGCCGGAGCGGCTGCAGCCCTCCAAGCCGTGCAGCACCAGCACCAGAGGACCGGCGACGGGGGCCGCGGCGTGCCAATCCAGATCGAGGAAGTCGCCATCCGGCAGCTCCAGCCGCTCGCGCCGATAACGCACCGATGGCAGCCGCCGGCATAGGTAGGGCCAGAGGGTCTGGGCATGGGCGCCCGGCAGCCACCAGGCGGGGCGGAATGGACTGGTCTCGAGGGGCATAGCTCTCGTTCGAGTGTGGCGCGCAGCGGATGGTTCCGCGCGCCCGGCCGATGTTTGCGGCCGGGACACTCATCGATTTTAGCCGTCCGCTATCGGCGCTGCAGCGACAAGCGCCGGGATCGCCCGCGCGGCGCGGGGGGCGGCAGACAGGGGGGGGCGAGGGCGCTATAATCTCTGACTTTCTCGCTGGGTTATCCCCTGGACGAGTACGCGACGCACCGATCCGGATCGCCATGCACACTGCCCCGAACCTATTCAGCTACCGCAAGCACTGGGCCGCCCGTTTCGGCACGGCGCCCTTCTTGCCCATGTCCCGCGCCGAGATGGAGCAGCTCGGCTGGGAGGCCTGCGACATCATCATCGTCACCGGCGATGCCTACGTCGATCACCCGAGCTTCGGCATGGCCATCGTCGGCCGCCTGCTGGAGGCTCAGGGCTTTCGCGTCGGCATCATCGCCCAGCCGGACTGGCACGACGCCGAGGCGTTCAAGGTACTGGGCAAGCCCAGGCTGTTCTTCGGTGTGACCGGCGGCAACATGGATTCCATGGTCAACCGCTACACCTCCGACCGCCGGCTGCGCCACAACGATGCCTATACCCCCAACGACGAGGGCGGGCGGCGCCCGGACCGCTGCGTCATCGTCTACAGCCAGCGGTGCCGCGAAGCCTATCGCGACGCGCCCATCGTCATCGGCGGCATCGAGGCCTCGCTGCGCCGCATCGCCCACTACGACTACTGGTCGGACAAGGTGCGCCGGTCCATCCTGGTCGACGCCAAGGCCGACCTGCTGGTATACGGCAACGCCGAGCGCGCCATTGTCGAGATCGCCCATCGCGTGGCGAGAGGCGCGCATCTTCGCGACATCCGCGATGTGCGCGGCAGCGCCTTCCTGCGCCCGAGCGGCGAGTTGCCCGAAGGCTGGCTGGAGATCGATTCCAGCGAGGTGGACGAGCCGGGCCGGGTCGATCCGCACCCCGATCCCTACGCCATGACCCCGGTGGCCGGCAAGCCCTGCGCCGACTCCGCTTCATCTACCCTCCCCAAGGTGGTCAAGCTTGCGCGCCGCATCGTGCGCCACGAGCGCGACAGGACCGTCATCCGCCTGCCGAGCTTCGAGCAGGTGAGCGCCGATCCGGTGCTCTACGCCCATGCCTCGCGCACCCTGCACCTGGAGACCAATCCCGGCAATGCCCGCGCCCTGGTGCAGCGCCACGGCGACCGCGACGTATGGCTCAACCCGCCGCCCATCCCCCTGACCACGGCGGAGATGGACCGGCTCTACGCGCTGCCCTTCGCCCGGGTGCCGCACCCAGCCTACGGCGGCGCGCGCATCCCGGCCTACGAGATGATCCGTTTCTCGGTCAACATCATGCGCGGCTGCTTCGGCGGCTGCACCTTCTGCTCCATCACCGAGCACGAGGGGCGGGTCATCCAGAGCCGCTCGGAGGACTCCATCCTGCGCGAGATCGAGGAGATCCGCGACAAGGTGCCAGGCTTCACCGGCGTGATCTCCGACCTGGGCGGGCCGACCGCCAACATGTACCGGCTGGCCTGCAAGTCCAAGGACATCGAGCGCAACTGCCGCAAGCTGTCCTGTGTCTACCCCGATATCTGCCCCAATCTGAACACCGACCACTCCTCTCTGATCCAGCTCTACCGCAAGGCGCGGGCCTTGCCGGGGGTGAAGAAGATCCTGATCGCATCGGGGCTGCGCTACGACCTGGCGGTGCGCGATCCCGCTTACGTCAAGGAGCTGGTCAGCCACCACGTCGGCGGCTACCTCAAGATCGCCCCCGAGCACACCGAGCAGGGACCGCTGTCGAAGATGATGAAGCCGGGCCTGGGCGCCTACGATGAGTTCAAGCGCCTGTTCGACAAGTACTCCCGGGAGGCGGGCAAGGAGCAGTACCTGATCCCATACTTCATCGCCGCCCACCCCGGGACTACCGACGAGGACATGATGAACCTGGCGCTGTGGCTCAAGCGCAACGGCTTTCGCGCCGACCAGGTGCAGGCCTTCCTGCCCAGCCCCATGGCGCTGGCCAGCGCCATGTACCACAGTGGCCGCAATCCCCTGAAGGGCATCAAGCGCGAAGGCGGCGAGACCGTGTACTCGCCCAAGGGCCTCAAGCAGCGCCGGCTGCACAAGGCCTTTCTACGCTACCACGACCCGGAGAACTGGCCGATGCTGCGCGAGGCGCTCAAGCGCATGGGGCGCGCCGATCTGATCGGCAACGGCAAGCACCACCTGGTGCCGACCTTCCAGCCGAGCGGCACCGGCCTGGGCGGCGGCGAGGGCAAGCGCCTCGGACGCAAGCACCGCGAGCAGGTGTTCCTCACCCAGCACGGCGGCCTACCGCCCCGGGCGGACGGCAACCAGGTGGCGCGCGGGGCCAGGCTGCGCGCAGCGGCCAAGAGCGGCAGCCCGGCGGGCATGGGCAAGCGGCGGGGGCGCTGATGGCGGCCATCGACGAACTGATCGAGCTGATGACGCGCTTGCGTGACCCGGAGAACGGCTGTCCCTGGGATCGAGCGCAGACCTACCGCACCATCGTCCCCTATACCCTGGAAGAGGCCCACGAGGTGGCCGAGGCCATCGAGCGCGAGGACTACGCCGAGCTCAAGGCCGAACTGGGTGATTTGCTGTTCCAAGTGGTGTTCTATGCGCAGATGGCCAAGGAGGAGGGGCGCTTCGATTTCGAGGCGGTGGCTCGCGCCATCACCGACAAGATGATCCGCCGCCATCCTCACGTATTCGGCGACAGGTCGTACGCCAGCCTGGACGAGCAGAAGGCCGACTGGGAGCGCATCAAGCAGACGGAGAAAGGGGGCGAGCCGCAGAGCGTGCTGGACGGCGTGCCGGCCTCGCTGCCGGCCCTGACCCGGGCGCTGAAGCTGCAGAAGAAGGCGGCCCGGGTCGGCTTCGACTGGGGCGCGGCCGAGCCGGTGCTGGACAAGATCGAGGAGGAGATCCGCGAGCTGCGCGCCGAGATCGCTGCCGGCCAGACCGCCCGCGCCGCCGCCGAGCTGGGCGACCTGCTGTTCGCCGTGGTCAACCTGGCGCGCCATCTGCGCGCCGACCCCGAGCAGGCTCTACGCGACACCAACCGCAAGTTCGAGCGTCGCTTCCAGCGCATCGAACACTGGCTGGCGGAGCGGGGCCGCACTCCCGAGGAGTCCACCCTGGAGGAGATGGACGCCTTGTGGGAGCGGGCCAAACGCGAGGAAAGAGGGAAGTGATATCCTTCCGGTATTACTGCAGTGTCAGATTGATACCACCCGGAGCGATCTGGGGCTTGCCGGCCGGCGTTTCCTTCTTCTCCTCCGCAGGCTCGGCCGGCTTTTCCTCCATCAGGCTCAGGTCCAGGCTGGCCTCGCTTTTCTTGCCCGATTCCATCAGGCTGATCTTCAGTCGCAGGTTGTTGGGCGAGTCGGCATTGCGGATGGCTTCGTCCAGGCTGATGCGCCCGTCCCGGTAGAGCTCGAACAGGACGCTGTCCATGGTCTGCATGCCCAGGTTCTCCGACTTCTCCATTACCTCCTTGAGGCCGGCGATCTCGTTGCGCTGGCGGAAGACGTTGACGCGAAAGCGCCCGATGCGCGGCTCGAAGACCGCCAGGTTCATCTCCAGTTTCTCCTCGAACTCGCGGATCTGCGCCGGACTCATGATCGAGTAGGCGATCTCCTTGACCCGACCGGAGGGCAGCGGCTCCTTTTCCAGGAGCTTCAGAACCCCATTGAACTTGACGCGGGGCTGCGCACCAGTGCTGAGATAGAGGTCGGAGCCGTCTTTGAAGGCGAGAATCTTGAGGTAGTCCTTGAAGTCCATGGTCGAGCCTGCTCGGGTGGGGAGCGCGATCCGCGGCGCGGCCGCAGTGGCGCCGGGCGGACCATGGACAGGCCGGTACTCTGCTGCGAAATCCGTTACGCCCGAATGCCGGCGCTCAGTCGTTGGAGGGAAGGACCATGCGGGCGTCCGGACCGATGCCCAGACGCCGCACGGTGCCGGCGTTCACCTCCAGAATGTACTTGACCGGACCCGCGGCCGGGTAGATAGGACAATCTGGGATGGTGCAGGGCGGTACGTTCTGGTGCAGCGCCAGCAGCCGGCCCTCGGCGTCGAAGAACAGCATGTCCAGCGGGATCAGGGTGTTCTTCATCCAGAACGCCGCCGGCGCCGGTTGCGGCTGCACGAACAGCATGCCCTGATCGGCTGCGAGCCGCTCCCGATGCATCAGGCCGCGGGCCCGTTCCGCCTCACTCACCGCCAGCTCCACCTGGAACTCGTGCCCGTCCACGCGCACCGTGGCGGTGGCCGGTTCGGCCGCAGATCCGGCGCGGCAGGTCGCGAGCAGCAGCATAAACGGCAGCAAGCAGCGGAGCAGGGTATGGGGCATGGTCGTGTCTCCCGATGAGGGGAGAGATTATCATAGGCGGCAGCCGTGACTGCGACCACGGGGACAACAAACCGCAAGCACCGGCGTGTGAGGGAGGGAGGATGCGGCGTTACTTCGTGCTGTTTGGGGTGATCCTGCTGCTAGGTTATATAAGTGTTTATCTGCCGCCGGTGCGGGAGCACCTGGTGGGGCCGTTCACGGCGGGCATCACCCAGGTGGCCGGTGCGCTCATCGCGCTCTGCGGCGGGCAGGTCTGGGTCTCCAGCAATACCCTGGCCATCCCCGGTTTCGCCGTGCAGGTGCTGGATATGTGCAACGGCGTCGAGGCCACCCTCGTGCTCTGGTCGGCCATGCTCGCCTTCCCCGCCCCTTGGCGCTACAAGCTCAAGGGACTGGCGCTCGGCACCACGACCGTGCATGCCCTCAACATCCTGCGCATCATCAGCCTGCTCTACCTGGGCGCCTACGATGCCGAGCTGTTCCACTGGTTTCACTGGTATCTGTGGGACGCTGTGATCATGCTGGACATCCTCGTCGTCTTTCTGGCCTGGCTGCGCTGGGCGCCCGCCGTGAAGCGTCCCGGTGAGCCGCTTGCCGCTTAGTCCCATCCTTCGTCTCGGGCTGCGGGCGCTGCTGTGGCTGCCGCTGTGCCTGGCGCTGTGGTGGCTGTGGCTGAAGTCGTGGCTGTTAGGGCTGCTATATGTCGGCGTTGCGCTGGGCGTGGAGTGGCTGCTGGCCGACCAGGCATACGGCCTGCTGGCGCAGGATCAGGTATGGCTGCTGCTGAGTTCGCTCATGCTCGCGGAAGACCCGCTGCGGCCGCTGGTTCTGATGCTCGATCCGCTGCGCTTTACCGTCGCCTTCCCGCTGTTCTGGGGTCTGGTGCTGGCCACGCCCGGACTGGCGCGGCTGGAGCGCTGCGTACAACTGGTCTGGGGCTCGGCTCTGCTGTGGCTGCTGGTGACGGCGCTGCTGCTCATCTATGTGCAATTCAAGCTGGCCCTCAACGTCAACCAGCAGCCGCTGATGGCGGATCGGCCGTCCACTGATTATCTGCTGACCCTGCCGTATTCGGCGCTCGTCTACTATCTGTTGGGCGTAGGAAGGCAGTTGGCGGTGCTGGTGGCGCCGACGTTCGCACCGCTGCTGCTATGGCTGTACTACAATCACCGCCTGCTGCGCGAATGGTGGTTGACAGTGGGGCGCGCGCCATGAGCAGAGCCGGCAGGCTCGCGCGCGGCGGCGCATTGCTGCTGCTGGCAAGCGTGCTGCTGAGCGGCTGTGACGCGCTGCGCACCCGCTACAATCAGGCGCTCTGGCAACTGCTCCAGGGTCATAGCGCGGCCGGGGTGGCCGAGTTGCAGGCACTGGCTGATGCCGGCTACGCACCGGCGCAGTTCCGTCTCGGCATGATGTACCGGGCCGGCCAGCATCTGCCGCAGGATGCCAGCCTAGCCTTGCGCTGGATCGAGCGTGCGGCGCGCCAAGACCAGGTCGGTGCCCAGTATTGGCTGGCCCGGTTCTATTTCGAGGGCTTCGGTGTGGTGAGCGACGCCGCTCATGGTGTGGTCTGGCTGCGGCGCCTGGCCGAGCGCGGCTACGCACCGGCGCAGTTCCTGCTCAGCGATTGTTACGAGCACGGGCGCGGCGTGATGGCCGATCCGGCGGCGGCGCTGCAGTGGCGGATCGCGGCCGCTCGTGCTGGCCATCGTGAGGCTCAGCGCACCCTGGCCGAGGTCTACCGCCGCGGCGGCCTGGGGCAGGTACCGGATCCGCACCAGGCCGAGTATTGGCAGCGCCAGGCTGAGCTTCCGGCCCTTTTCTGAAAATACCGGGGTTTCACGAGGTTTCCCCTTGAATTACCGTTACAAGATTCTCGACAAGACCGTAGCCTATCAGGGCTTTTTCCGGCTGGAGCGCTACCGTCTGCGCCACCAGTTGTTCGCCGGTGGCTGGAGCGCGGACCTGACCCGCGAGTGCCTGGAGCGCGGCGATGCGGTAGCGGTGCTGCCCTACGATCCGGTGCGCGACACCGTGCTGCTGCTGGAGCAGTTCCGCGTCGGCGCACTGCGCGCCCCGGACGGGCCCTGGCTGCTGGAGATCGTCGCCGGCATGATGAAGCCCGATGAGGATCCGCGGGCCGTGGCCAAGCGCGAGATGCTCGAGGAGACCGGCTGTGCGCTGCTCGATCTGGTAGCGATTTGCGACTATCTGGTCAGTCCGGGCGGTACCACCGAGACCGTGCATCTGTTCTGCGGCTGGGTGGATTCCTCCCGCGCCGGCGGCATCCACGGCCTAGCCGGGGAGCACGAAGACATCCGCGTGCACGTATTCCCGCGGCAGGAGGCGATGGAACTGTTGGCTAGCGGGCGCATCATCTCGTCACCACCGATCATCGCCCTGCAGTGGCTGGAGATGCACCGCCAGGAACTGCTGCGGCGCTGGCGCCGCCGCCCGGCGGCGGGGATCTCAGATCCCTAGCCGGCGCAGCTCGCTGTCGGGCAGGGCTTTGCTCCAGCATTCCTGGAAGAAGACCTGCAGATCGCGTGCCTGGCGGCACCCGCTGCGCAGGTACTCGCCCACATGCCGAGCCGGATCGAGTAGACGCAGCAGGCGCTCGCCGTCGTCGCCGATGAACAGGGCGTGGCCGAATTCGGGGCGGTCGCGGCTTGCCTGTT
>DATLYF010000189.1:0-30385 GCA_035575095.1 Candidatus Competibacteraceae bacterium | reverse complement strand
CCGATCACATGATCTCGGGCACCTCCGCCGAGGCCGTGGCCGCTCTCAAGTCGGGTGACTATCCGGGATCGGCTTCGTGCTCAGGGCGGACGATCCGTCTGTCGGAGTCGACCTGGATTGCTGCCACGATCCTGAGACGGGCGTCTGGTCGAGGTGCGCCATGGCAGATTCCACAGCCCTGTGGCTGGTGGAGCGGCTCGCGTCAGATCGCGGAGGGCTGTTCGCGGCGGGCGGCCTCGACCTGCTGACCGTAGTCACGCAGGCTGGCTACCATACCCAACAGCACGGGCGTAAAACGGATGACCTCGTCGTACAGGGCGCGCAGCTCGGTCTCGTTTTCATAGTACTCGTGGGCAATCCGGAACAGCGGATGGGCCGGGCTGTCGGGATAGCGCGCCAGCAGATCCACCTTCAGTCCGCCCAGAGTCTCCTCCCTTTCCACGCCGGCCTCCAGTTCGCAGCGCAGGTAGTCGCGGGGCGGATGGGCATTTCGACGAGCACATCCACATCACCGCCCCGGCGGCTGTCGTCGGTGCGCGAACCGAACAGGTACACGGTGGCACGGTTGCCCAGGTGCCGGACCAGGATGCGGCAGATGGCGGCTGCCTCGGCGGGGCTAAGACGCATGGGCTGCCTCCTCGGTGGCGGATTGCCTCAGGCCTGATTTCCGACCCTCCCGCCGGCCGGGGCGTTTCGTTACCTGTGTTGCCCGCTCGGTGCCGATGTGCTCCAGCAGCACGGCGGCCGGCTCGTCGTTGGGGTTCTGGTCTACGAGTCGCTCCTTGTGCAGGATACCCTGATCAACCGCATTCGCGGGAACAACGCCGTGGTCCGGGACAAGGCTAGCATGTTGGATGCGCTTCTCGGCGTGGATAACGTCGATGCGGCTCTTAGAGTGTCTGGGATAGCTCGCTCCTAAACTTGTGTTTAGAGGGTCGACTGGCAGAATGGAATCCAGCGGCTGCTTGTTGTGTAGCCACCGTCTGGCCACAAGCAAGAAATAAAAACCAATTCATTGTCATAACTGGGTTTTATGGCCTCACTAAAGATCGCCACCTGGAACGTCAACTCCCTGAAAGTGCGCCTGCCCCAGGTGCTGGACTGGCTGGCTGGCCAGCAGCCAGATATCCTCGGCCTGCAGGAAACCAAGCTCACCGATGCCGAGTTCCCCGCCGATGCCATCCGTGCGGCTGGCTACCAGGTAGTCTACGCCGGGCAGAAGACCTACAACGGCGTGGCCCTGCTCAGCCGCACGCCGGCCGCCGAGGTGATCACCGACCTGCCCGGACTGGACGATCCGCAGCGGCGGCTGCTGGGGGCAACGCTGGACGGCCTGCGGGTGCTCAATCTCTACGTCCCCAACGGCCAGGCGGTGGGTAGCGACAAGTACGCCTACAAGCTGGACTGGCTGGACAGGCTAGTGGCCTACGTGGAAGCTCAGTTGCGCGAGCATCCGCGGCTGGTGCTGCTGGGCGACTTCAACATCGCCCCCGAGGACCGCGACGTGCACGACCCCGCCGCCTGGGCCGGCCAGGTGCTGTGTTCCGAGCCGGAGCGGGCCGCCTTCCGCCGCCTGCTAGAACTCGGCTTGAAGGATGGCTTTCGCCTGTTCGAGCAGGAACCCAACACCTTCAGTTGGTGGGACTACCGATCCGCCGCCTTCCGCCGCAATCTGGGATTGCGCATCGACCACATCCTGCTCAGCCCGGAGCTGGCCGAACGCTGTCGTGCCTGCGTGATCGACAAGGAACCGCGCAAGCTGGAGCGGCCCTCGGACCACGCCCCGGTGCTGGCGGAGCTGGAGCTGTGAGCGCCCGCGGCAACCTCTACGCCTCTCTTCCCGACGCCCGCGCCACCGAGGTATTCGAGACCCTGCTCGCCCACCCCGGCTGCCGGATCGAGCGCATCGTCTCCCAGGGCCAGGCTACGCCGCCCGGGGAATGGTGGGAGCAAACATGGGACGAGTGGGTGATCCTGCTCGCCGGCGGCGCCAGGCTGCGCTGCGAGGGCGGTGCGGTCATGAGCCTGGCGCCCGGCGACTACCTGTTCCTGCCCGCCCATTGCCGGCACCGGGTGGAGTGGACCGATCCCGCGCGGCCCACGGTGTGGCTGGCGGTGCATCTCGGCGAAGCCGGTGCGCCAGCCTCGGACGGCGTTTGACCAGCATCAAGGCCGGCCTCTGGCCCGCCTCCGATCATGGCCCCATCCGCTGCATCCCGAGGTATTGCCATGGTCGAAATCGAGGTCCGCTTCTTCAACAGTCTGACCCAGTACAACGGCGGTCGCGTACAGCGCTCGTTGCTCCTGGACGGGGCGCGCACCGTAGGCGATGCCCTCAAGCGCCTGCCGGTACCGGAGGGCGAGATCTTCCTGGCCCTGCACAACGGCCGCAACATCATGCGCGGCTTCGGCTGCGGTTCTGGCATCGAGACCGAGCACGAACTGCGCCAGGGCGACGTGCTGGCCCTGTCCGGGCCGGTGCCGTTCAGCCGCGGCTACGGGGCGCCGGTGGTCTAGCGATTCTCCGAGGAGGTTGTGATCGGCTGGAGTTTGGCATAGCTCAACACCAGTGTTTTGGTCCCCGCCTCGGCAAAGCGTACCTGCACCCGGGCATGAGCCCCCTGCCCCTCGAAGGCCAGGATCACGCCCTCGCCGAACACACCGTGACGCACCCGTTGCCCCAGGCGCAGACCCTGATGGGTCTCGCTGGCAGCGGCGAAGGGCTGGCGGCTCAGGGCGGTGGGCTTGAGCACGGCGCGGGTACGCACGTCCTGGGTGAACTCGGCGGGAATCTCGCCGAGGAAACGCGACGGCCGGCAGTAGATCTCGCTGCCGTGCAGCCGCCGGCTCTCGGCGTAGCTCAGCACCAGTTGCTGACGGGCGCGGGTAATGCCGACGTAAGCCAGGCGCCGCTCCTCCTCCAGCCGCCCCGGCTCCTCCAGGGACAGCTGGCTGGGGAACAGGCCTTCCTCCAGCCCCACCAGGAACACCAGCGGGAATTCCAGACCCTTGGCGGCGTGCAGGGTCATGAGCTGCACGCAATCCTCCCAGCGCTCGCCCTGCCCTTCCCCGGCCTCCAAGGCGGCGTGCACCAGGAAGGCGGTAAGCGGATCCAGGCCGTCGCGCTCCTCGGCCGGCAGGCGCTCGAAGCTCTGGGCGGCGTTGACCAGCTCCTCCAGGTTGTCCAGCTTGGCCTCGCCGCGCTCGCCCTTGTCGTTGGCGTAGAACTCGCGCAGCCCGCTGTGGACGATGACATGCTCGGTGCGCTCGGCCAGGGGCAGCGCGGCGGTGTCGCCGGCCAGGCGCTCGAGCAGCGCCAGGAAGGCGCTCAGGGCGTTGGCGGCACGCCCCGGCAACGCTTTGTTAGCGACCATGGCGCACGCCGCCCGCCAGAGCGATAGCCCCTGCTCGCGGGCCAGCCGCCGCACCTGTTCCACGGTGCGCTCGCCGATGCCGCGCGGCGGGGTGTTGATCACGCGCTCGAAGGAGGGGTCGTCGTCGCGATTGGCGAGCAGGCGCAGATAGGCCAGAGCGTCCTTGATCTCGGCGCGCTCGAAGAAGCGCAGGCCGCCGTAGACCCGGTAGGGGATCTGCATGCCGAGCAGCGTCTCCTCGAACACCCGCGACTGGGCATTGGAGCGGTAGAGGATGGCGACCTCGCTGCGCCGCCCGCCCTGCTCCAGCCAGCGGCGGATGCGCTCGGCCACGAACTTGGCCTCGTCGTACTCGTTGAAGGCGCAATAGACGGCGAGCGGCTCGCCCTCGCCCGCCTCGGTCCACAGGTTCTTGCCGAGCCGCCCGGCATTGTGGGCGATGACGGCGTTGGCGGCCTTGAGAATGGTGCCGGTCGAGCGGTAGTTCTGCTCCAGGCGCAGGGTACGGGCGCCGGCGAAGTCGCGCTCGAACTGCTGGATGTTCTCGATGCGCGCGCCGCGCCAGCCATAGATGGACTGGTCGTCGTCGCCGACGATGAACACATCGCCCTGGCCGCCGGTGAGCAAGCGCAACCAGGCGTACTGCAGGGTGTTGGTGTCCTGGAACTCATCCACCAGCACGTGCTGGAAGCGCTCCCGGTAGTGGCGTAGCAGAGTCGGGTTGTCGCGCATGAGCTCGTGGGCGCGCAGCAAGAGTTCGCCGAAATCCACCAGCCCGGCGCGCTCGCAGTGTTCCTGGTAGTGCTGGTAGATGCGCAGCCACTGCTTGAGCTGCGGATCGTCGCGATGCTCGATGTGCTGCGGCCGGCGCCCCTCGTCCTTGTGGTGGTTGATGAACCAGGTCGCCTGGCGCGGCGGCCACTGCTTCTCGTCCAGGTCCAGGGCCTTGACCACGCGCTTGACTAGGCGTTGCTGGTCGTCGGCGTCGAGGATCTGGAAGCTCTCCGGCAACCGCGCCTCGCGCCAGTGGGCGCGCAGCAGGCGGTGGGCGGTGCCGTGGAAGGTGCCGATCCACAGCCCGCGCATGGGCATGCCGAGCAGCTCTTCGACGCGGCCGCGCATCTCGCCGGCGGCCTTGTTGGTGAAAGTCACCGCCAGGATGGACCAGGGTGAGGCGCGCTCGGCTTCGATTAGCCAGGCGATGCGCGCCACCAGCACGCGGGTCTTGCCGGAGCCGGCACCGGCCAGTACGCGCAGCGGACCGAGCGGCGCGGTGACCGCCTCGCGCTGGGCCGGATTGAGATCGTTCAGCAGAGCAGCGAGATTCATGTCCTGCCCGGCCGCCTCCAGCCCGGCACCAGCTTGCGCGGGGCCCGGGTCAGGGCCAGGCTGTCGGCCGGCACGTCCTTGCTCAAGGTGGAGCCGGCACCGACGGTGGCCCCCTGTCCTACCCGCACCGGCGCCACCAGGGCGGTGTTGGAGCCGATGAACGCGCCGTCCTCGATCACTGTGCGGAACTTGTTGACGCCGTCGTAATTGCAGGTGATGGTGCCGGCGCCGACATTGACGTCGCGGCCGATCTCGGCATCGCCGATATAACTTAGATGGTTGATCTTGCTGCCAGCGCCGATGCGCGCCTTCTTCACTTCGACGAAGTTGCCGACCTTGGCCCGCTCCGCCAGCTCCGCCCCCGGACGCAGCCGGGCATAGGGGCCAACGTGGGCGCGGGGCCCCACGCAGGCCTCTTCGAGCAGCGAGAAGGGCAGGATCTCGGCATCCTGCTCGATCACCGCGTCGCGGATCACACAGTTGGCGCCGATGCGCACCCGATCGCCCAAGCGCACCCGGCCTTCCAGCACCACGTTGACGTCGATGAACACGTCGCGGCCCAGCTCCACCGTGCCGCGCACGTCGAGCCGCGCCGGATCGGCCAGGGTGGCGCCGCGGCGCATCAGGTCCTGGGCCTGGCGTTGCTGGTAGGCGCGCTCCAGGGCGGCGAGCTGGGCACGATCGTTGACCCCGGCCACCTCCGCGGCGTCACCGGCCACCACCGCCTGCACCGTCACGCCCTCGGCTACGGCTAGGGCGATGATGTCGGTGAGGTAGTACTCGCCCTGGGCGTTGCGATTGTCCAGCCGTTCCACCCAGTCGCGCAGCCGCGCCGCCGGGGCGGCGAGGATGCCGGTGTTGATCTCGCGGATGGCGCGCTCCTCGGCGCTGGCGTCCTTCTCTTCGACGATACGCAGCACCCGCCCGGCGCCGTCGCGGACGATGCGGCCGTAGCCGCTGGGGTCGTCCAGCACTGCGCTGAGCAGGCCGACGCCACCGCACGCGGCACGGTCGATGAGCGGGCCCAGCGTCTCGCGCCGCACCAGGGGCACGTCACCATACAGCACCAGCACCGTGTCGGCGTCGGGCACTGCTGGCAGGGCCTGGGCCACGGCGTGGCCGGTACCGAGCTGTACGGCCTGCTCCACCCAGATCAGGCTGTCCTGCCCGGCAAAGCAGGCGCGTACTCTCTCGGCACCGTGGCCGATCACCACTAGCCGCCGTTGCGCCTGCAGGGCGGCGGCGGTGTCCAGGACGTGGGCGAGCAGCGGCCGGCCGGCCAGGGGATGCAGCACTTTGGGCAAGTCGGACACCATGCGTTTGCCGAGGCCTGCGGCGAGGATGACGACGGACAGGGCCATGGAGCCTCCTGGAACGAACGGGAATGATGAGGGGATTATGGCCGGGACGACGGACACGAAAAAGGCCGTGGCGCTGTCTGCTGCCACGGCCTCCGTGCCAGTGTCCGGAACCGCTTTACTTCTTGAGCTGCCGCAGGCGCTCGATGGCGCGCAGCTGGGCGATGGCCTCGGCCAGCTCGGCCTGGGCCTTGGCATAGTCGAAGTCCGACTTCTTATTCGCCATGGCCTCTTCGGCCTTGTGCTTGGCCGCCAGGGCGGCAGCCTCGTCCAGGTCGTGGGCGCGCTCGGCGGTATCGGCCAGCACCGTCACCACGTGGGGCTGCACCTCCAGCAGGCCGCCGGAGACGTAGAACACCAGCTCCTCGGTATCGGAGGTCTTGACCCGCACCTGGCCGGGCTTGAGCCGGGTCAGCATCTGGCTGTGCCGGGGCAAGATGCCCACCTCGCCCAGCTCGGCGGTGGCCGACACCATCTGCGCCGTGCCGGAAAAGATGGCTTTCTCGGCGCTGACGATGTCCACATGCAATGTCATGGCCATGCTTCCTCACCTTTGGGTCAGGGGGTGGCGGCGCGGGTTTCCTGCGCCGCGCTGCCCGGGGTTACAGCCTCTTGGCCTTCTCCACCGCCTCCTCGATGGAGCCGACCATGTAGAAAGCCTGCTCGGGCAGGTGGTCGTACTCACCCTTGAGGATGCCATTGAAGCCGGCGATGGTGTCCTTGAGCGGCACATACTTGCCGGGGAAGCCGGTGAACACTTCGGCCACCGAGAACGGCTGGGAGAGGAAACGCTGGATCTTGCGAGCACGCGCCACCACCAGCTTGTCATCCTCGGACAGCTCGTCCATGCCGAGAATGGCGATGATGTCCTTCAGCTCCTTGTAGCGCTGCAGCACCGACTGCACGCCGCGGGCGGTGTCGTAGTGCTCCTGGCCGATGACCAGCGGGTCGAGCTGGCGGCTGGTGGAATCCAGCGGGTCCACCGCCGGGTAGATGCCGAGCGCGGCGATGTCACGCGACAGCACCACGGTCGCATCCAGGTGCGAGAAGGTGGTGGCCGGCGACGGGTCGGTGAGGTCGTCGGCGGGTACGTACACAGCCTGGATGGAGGTGATCGAGCCGACCTTCGTGGAGGTGATGCGCTCCTGCAACTGGCCCATTTCCTCGGCCAGGGTCGGCTGATAACCCACAGCCGAGGGCATGCGCCCGAGCAGCGCCGACACCTCGGTACCAGCCAGAGTGTAGCGGTAGATGTTGTCGATAAAGAGTAGCACGTCGCGACCTTCGTCGCGGAAATACTCGGCCATGGTCAGGCCGGTCAGGGCCACGCGCAGACGGTTGCCCGGCGGCTCGTTCATCTGGCCGTAGACCATCGACACCTTATCGAGCACCCCGGAATCCTTCATCTCGTGGTAGAAGTCGTTACCCTCGCGGGTACGCTCGCCCACCCCGGCGAACACCGACAGACCCGAGTGGGCCTTGGCGATGTTGTTGATCAGCTCCATCATGTTGACGGTCTTGCCCACGCCGGCGCCGCCGAACAGGCCGACCTTGCCGCCCTTGGCGAAGGGGCAGAGCAGGTCGATCACCTTGATGCCGGTTTCCAGCAGCTCGGTGGAACCAGCCTGCTCCTCGTAGCTGGGGGCCTTGCGGTGAATGACCCACCGCTCCTCGGCCTCTACCGGGCCGGCCTCATCCACCGGATTGCCCAGCACATCCATGATACGGCCCAGGGTGGCCTTGCCAACCGGTACGGCGATGGGGGCGCCGGTGTTGGTCACCTTGACGCCGCGGCGCAGGCCGTCAGATGGCCCCATGGCGATGGTACGGACGATGCCGTCGCCCAACTGCTGCTGCACCTCCAGGGTCAGGCCGCCCTCGGCGAGCAGCGCGTCGTAGATCTTGGGCACCTCGCCGCGGGGGAACTCCACGTCCACCACGGCGCCGATGATTTGCACAATCTTTCCAGAACTCATGACTCGGGTTCCCCTTGACTCGAATACTGCGCCTTAAACGGCCGCGGCGCCCGCCACGATCTCCGACAGCTCCTGGGTGATCGCCGCCTGACGCGCCTTGTTGTACACCAGTTGCAACTCGTTGATGAGGTTGCCGGCATTATCCGAGGCGCTCTTCATGGCGATCATGCGCGCGGCCATCTCACAGGCGATGTTGTCCACCACCCCCTGGTAGACCAGGGATTCGATGTAGCGGGTCAACAGCATGTCCAGGAGTTCCTGGGCATCGGGCTCGTAGATATAGTCCCAGCGGTGCTTGGGCGCCGCTTCGGTGACCTCGGCACTGACCGGGATCAGCTGTTCCACCTGGGGGCGCTGGGTCATGGTGTTGATGAAGCGGTTGTAGGCCAGGAAGACCCGGTCGACCCGACCCTCCTGGTAGGCATCCAGCATCACCTTGACCACACCGATCAGATCTTCGGCATGGGGCGCATCGCCCAGATGGGTGGCCTGGGCCACCAGGTTGCCGCCCAAGCGCTTGAAGAAGCCGACGCCCTTGTTGCCGACGATGCAGAGATCGATCTCCACGCCCTGGTCGCGCCACCCCTTCATGGAGGCCACCACCGCCTTGAACAAGTTATTGTTCAGGCCGCCGCACAGACCGCGGTCGGTGGAGACGATGATGTAGCCCACCCGCTTGACCTCGCGGTCGAGCAGGAAGGGGTGGCGGTACTCGGTGTGCGCATGGGCCAGGTGCGAGACCACATTACGGATCTTCTCCGCGTAGGGACGGGCCGCCAGCATGCGGTCCTGCGCCTTGCGCATCTTGCTCGCCGCCACCATCTCCATGGCGCGGGTGATCTTCTGAGTATTCCGGATACTCTTGATCTTGTTGCGTATCTCTTTGGCACCGGCCATGCTGACACCCGCTTACCAGACGTAGTTGGCCTTGAAATCGGACAGCGCCTTCTTGATCGTCGCCTCGATCTCGTCGTTGTAGTCGCCGGTGGCGTTGATACGGTCCAGCAGCGCCTTCTGTTGGCCCTTCAGGTAAGCCAGCAGCGCCGCCTCGAAATCCACGACCTTGTTGACCGGGACGTCGTCCAGGTAGCCGTTGTCCACGGCATACAGCACGATCGCCATCTCGGCCACGGACATGGGCGAGTACTGCTTCTGCTTCATCAGTTCGGTGACGCGCTGGCCGCGCTCGAGCTGACGGCGGGTGGCCTCGTCCAGATCGGAGGCGAACTGGGCGAAAGCGGCCAGCTCGCGGTACTGCGCCAGCGACACGCGGATGCCGCCGGAGAACTTCTTCATGATCTTGGTCTGCGCCGCACCGCCCACACGCGACACCGAGATACCGGCGTTCATGGCCGGGCGGATACCGGCGTTGAACAAATCGGTCTCGAGGAAGATCTGGCCATCGGTGATGGAGATCACGTTGGTGGGCACGAAGGCCGACACGTCACCCGCCTGGGTTTCGATGATGGGCAGCGCCGTAAGCGAGCCGGTCTTGCCCGTGACCGCGCCGTTGGTGAACTTCTCCACGTAGTTGGCGTTCACCCGGGCAGCGCGCTCCAGCAGCCGGGAGTGCAGATAGAACACGTCACCGGGATAGGCTTCGCGGCCCGGCGGACGGCGCAGCAGCAGGGAGATCTGGCGATAGGCCCAGGCCTGCTTGGTCAGGTCGTCGTAGACGATCAGCGCGTCCTCGCCGCGGTCGCGGAAATACTCGCCCATGGCGCAGCCGGCGTAGGGGGCGATGAACTGCATGGCGGCGGGGTCGGAGGCGCCGGCGGCGACGACGATGGTGTGCTCCATTGCGCCGTGCTCTTCCAGCTTGCGCACGATGTTGGCGATGGTCGAGTTTTTCTGACCGACCGCCACGTAGATGCACTTAATGCCGGTGCCCTTCTGGTTGATGATGGTATCGATGGCCACCGCGGTCTTGCCGGTCTGGCGGTCACCGATGATCAGCTCGCGCTGGCCGCGGCCGATCGGGGTCATGGCGTCGATGGCCTTGAGACCGGTCTGCACCGGCTGACTCACCGACTGGCGGGCGATCACGCCCGGCGCCACCTTCTCGATGGGCGAGGTGAGCTGGGTCTCGATCGGGCCCTTGCCATCGATGGGCTGACCCAGGGAGTTGACTACGCGGCCGAGCAGTTCGGGACCCACCGGCACTTCGAGGATGCGACCGGTGCACTGCACCTTGTCGCCTTCCTTGATGTGCTCGTAGCTGCCCATCACCACGCCGCCCACGGAATCGCGTTCCAGGTTAAGGGCCAGGCCGAAGGTGTTGCCGGGGAACTCGATCATTTCCCCATACATCACGTCCTCCAGGCCATGGATGCGCACCACGCCGTCGGCCAGGCTGACCACGGTGCCCTCGGTGCGGGCCTCGGCCACCACCTGGAACTTCTCGATGCGCTGCCGGATCAGCTCGCTGATTTCAGATGGATTCAGTTGCATAAGCCTTTAGTTCCCCTTACTGGCTCAGGACCGTGGCGAGTTTGTGTAGTTGGCCGCGTGCCGAGCCGTCAATGACCATATCGCCGGCGCGGATGATGGCCCCACCGAGCAGCGACTCGTCCACCTTGACCTCCAGCACCACCTCGCGATCCAGGCGGGCCTTCAGCGCGGCAGCGATCTTGTCGCGCTGCCCATCGGAGATCGGCAGGGCCGTGATGAGCTCGGCGTGCAGCGTTCTCTCCGCCTCTGCCCGCAGGCGCTCGAACTGCTCGGCGATGGCGGGCAGCAGGGGGAGGCGACGGTTCTCGGCCAACAGTTTGATGAAATTGCGGCCCTCTTCGGGGAGCTTGTCCTCACCGAGGAGGTTGCCGCAGATATCCAGAAACAGCTCGCCCTTGTCCTGGGCCGCCACGCGCGGACTCGCCAGCAGCCGCCGCACGGCGGGGTCTTCGGCGATCATGGCGGCCACGGCGAGCAGCTCCGACCACTTCCTCAAGCCCCTCTTGTCGGCCTGGGCCTGTTCAAAGGCGGCCCGGGCATAGGGTCTGGCGGCGCTTGTCGATTCAGCCATAGATGCGGGTCCGTGTCAGAGAATCGTCAGAGCTGGGCCACCAGGTCGTCCAGCAGCTTGGCGTTGGACTTCTCGTCCAGCTCGCGCTTGAGGATGCGGCCGGCACCGGCCACGGCCAGACTGGCGACCTGCTCACGCAACTGGGCGCGAGCGCGGTTGAACTCCAGCTCGATCTCGGCCTGGGCAGCGGCCAGCTGGCGTTGACCCTCGGCCTGAGCTTCGAGCTTGGACTGCTCGACGATCTCGCTGGCGCGCTTCTGCGCCTGGGCGATGATCTCGGCCGCCTGCTGCTTCGCCTCCTTGAGCAGCTCCGCGGCCCTGGCCTTGGCCAGCTCCTGCTCGCGGACACCGCGCTCGGCCGACGCCAGGCCCTCAGCAATCTTCTTCTGGCGGTCCTGCATGGCCTGCATGATGGGCGGCCACACGTACTTCATGGTAAAGGCCACCAGAAGGAGAAACGTGATCATCTGCCCGATCAGAGTGGCATTGAAACTCACGTTACACCCCCTGTGTGTATCGGTTGCCAGTGCGACCTACGACTCAGCCCTGCAGCGGACCCAGGAAGGGGTTGGCAAAGGTGAAGAACAGGGCGATACCCACACCGATCATGGTCACGGCGTCGAGCAGACCGGCGACGATGAACATCTTCACCTGCAGGGTCGGGATCATCTCCGGCTGACGGGCGGCGCCCTCCAGGAACTTGCCGCCCAGGAGGGCGAAGCCAATGGCCGTCCCCAGAGCGCCCAGACCCAGGATCAGAGCCACAGCGATCGCGGTCATGCCCTGCACGTTAGCAATCAGAGCCAGGTTTTCCATGTTTCCTCCAGACTAAAGGTTGCGGTTGAGGTTAGGAGAAGCGGTTGAAAAAACGGTTACGGGCTCAATGGTCTTCGTGCGCCATGGACAGGTACACGATGGTCAGCACCATGAAGATAAAGGCCTGCAGGGTGATGACCAAGATATGGAACACCGCCCAGGGCCAGCCCAGAGTGAACTGGATCCACCACGGCAACAGCGCGATGAGGATGAAGATCAGCTCGCCAGCATAGAGGTTGCCGAACAGACGCAGACCCAGCGAGATGGGCTTGGCCGCATCCTCGACGACGCGCAGCAGCAGATTGGCTGGGAAGGCGTAGGGGCCGAAGGGATGCGTCAGCACCTCCTTGAGGAAGCCAGAGCCGCCTTTGACCTTGATGCTGTAGTAGTAGATCAGGATCAGCACGCTGAGCGACAGCGCGAAGGTGGAATTGAGGTCGGTGGAAGGCACTACGCGCAGGTAGGGGATGCCGAGCGCCCCGGCGATGGCCGGCAGCAAGTCCACCGGAATCAGGTCCATGAAATTCCACAGCCAGATCCAGACGAAAATGGTCAGCGACAGCGGACCGATCACCGGGTTCTTGCCGTGGAAGGTGTCCTTGACCTGGGCATCGACGAACTCGACGATGATCTCGACTAGATTCTGCAACGGTCCGGGCACGCCGCTGGTGGCGTTGACCGCGGCCTTGCGGAACAGCCACAGGAAGAAGACGCCCAGGCTCACGGAGAAGAACAGAGTATCGAGGTGGACGGTCCAGAAACCCTCGCCCACGTGCAGCGGCGTCAGGTGGTGAATGATGTATTCCGTTGCCGAAGGGGCCTCACTCGCACTCATAACGTCCTCACCGAAGTGTTCAGATTCAGAGGCAATACCAACCAGTACGCCAGCAGCGTGGCCATGTACGTCAGGATCAGCGGCAGGAACTGCGCCTTCAGCCACACCAGAGCAAGGGTGAAGAGCAGTGCGGTCAACACCAGCTTGACCACTTCGCCCACATAAAAGGCACGCGCCACACGCGCCGCCGACGCCCCCGGACCGACCGAGAACACCCTGCTGGCGAAGTAGGCGGTGACGATGATGTTGATCCCCCCTCCCATCGCGGCCGACCAGGCCGCGTAGAGCCCGCCCAACCAGAATGAAAGCGCGACCGCCAGCATCGTAATGGCGACCTGCAGCACCAGCACCGTCCGTATGGTCTCGATGGCGGTTTTGCTCTGGCGTCGCCCGCTAGACGCGGCGGTGCTGCCGCTGTGCCTTGTCTTCATGGACGTGCGCTGCAATCGAGACACCGGCCAGCTACACTTAAAAAATTTTGCTCTTTGTTACCCAGAGCAATTGCGCGCCGGATTATAAGAAGTTGCCCCGGCAGGGTCAATCGAAAAGCCGGCAAAGCGCCGACAAACTAATTGAAGTGGCTGAGAATCCCGTCCAGCTCGTCGAGGCTGTTGTAGTGGATGACGAGTCGTCCCTTGCCCGAGACGGCACTGTGCTGCAGCGCCACCTTGGCACCGAGCTGCTCGGCCAGCCGCTCCTGCAGGCGGCGCACGTCGGGATCGAGGCTGGGCCGCGGCGTGGCGCGCCCGCCGCCAGCTTGCAGGCGGCGCGCCAGCGCCTCGGCCTCGCGCACCGACAGGCCGTGCATCTGCACCTGGCGCGCCGCTTCCCGCTGCAGTTCCGGAGCCAGCACCAGCAGGGCACGGGCGTGCCCCATCTCCAGCTTGTTTTCGCGCAGTAACTGCTGCACCTCGGGGGTCAGTTCCAGCAGCCTGAGCAGGTTGCTGACCGCGGCGCGGGAACGCCCTACCGCCTGCGCCGCCTGCTGGTGAGTGAGTGCGAACTCGTCGATCAGACGCTGCAGGGCCTGGGCCTCCTCCAATGGATTGAGAGCCTCGCGCTGGATATTCTCGATCAGGGCGATGGCCACCGCCGCCTGATCCGGCACCTCGCGCACCAGCACCGGCACCTCGGCGAGGCCGGCCATCTGCGCAGCGCGCCAGCGCCGTTCGCCGGCGATGATCTCGTAGCGATTACCGTCCACGGGACGTACCACGATGGGCTGCACCAGCCCTTGGGCGCGGATCGAGTCGGCCAGATCCTGCAGGCTTTCGGCATGCATGTCCTGGCGCGGCTGGTAGCGGCCGCGCTGTAGCCACTCCACCGGCAACCGGCGCAGCGTCCCGCCCTCCTCTGCCGGCGCCGCCGGCTTCACCGCCCCCAGTAGGGCGTCCAGACCGCGCCCCAGACCTCGCTTCTTCTGGTTCATATCCGCTTCCTTCTATCAGTGGGCCGGTTCACGCCGGGCGCGCCGCCGTCCCCCGGGAACGCTTGATCAGCTCCCGCGCCAGATCCTGGTAGCTCTGCGCCCCCTTGGACTGGGGGTCGTAGACCAGCGCCGGCTGGCCGTAGCTGGGCGCTTCGGCCAGGCGCACGTTGCGCGGGATCAGGGTGTCGAAGAGCTGGCCGCCGAAATGGGTCTCGAGCTGGCTGGAGACTTCACCGGCCAGCCGATTGCGCGGATCGAACATGGTGCGCAACAGCCCCTCTACTCTGAGGCCCGGGTTGGTGCTGCGGCGCACCTGCTCTACCGTGGCAAGCAGGGCCGACAGTCCCTCCAGGGCGTAGTACTCGCACTGTACCGGGATCAGTACGCTGTCGGCGGCGGTCAGCGCGTTGACGGTAAGCATGTTGAGCGACGGCGGGCAGTCCACCAGGATGAAATCGAAATTACTGCGCACCGGCTCCAGCACCGCGCGCAGCCGGGTCTGCGGCTGCTCGGCGTGCAACAGGGCCACCTCCGCGGCGGTGAGATCGCCGTTAGCCGGCAAGATCTGCAGGCCGGCGCTCTCGGAAAACACCAGCGCCTCGGCCAGCGGCGTTTCCCCGAGCAGCACCTCGCAGGTGCCGGCGCCCAGGGCATGCTTGTCGATGCCGCAGCCCATGGTGGCATTGCCCTGCGGATCCAGATCCACCAGCATCACCTGGCGCCGTCCCTTGCCCAGGGCCAGCGAGGCGGCCAGATTGACTGCGGTGGTGGTTTTGCCCACCCCGCCCTTCTGGTTGGCGACGGCGATGATCTTGGCCATGCTCGCTCCCGTTACGCTTCTTCGCACTTCTTCAACGTTCCGCAGCACCCGCCGGCGCCAGTCGCACCAGGCAACGTTCGGCATCCAGCCCCGGCACCGCCAGCGGCTCCACCCCGAGCAGCCGGTAGCCGGGCGGCAGCGTGCGCAGCTCGTCCTCGGGCCGCTGTCCCTTCATCGCCAGCAGACAGCCGCCGGCAGCACACAGCCGGCCAGCCAGCACCAGCATGTCGGCGAGCGAGGCGAAGGCCCGCGACACCACACAGGCGAACGCCGCCTCCGGCCGATAGTCCTCCACTCGCGACCACACCACATGCACATTGACCAGTCCGAGCTCGGTCACCGCCTGTTCCATGAAGCGGGTGCGCTTACCGCTGGAGTCCAGCAGGGTGAAGGCGAGATCGGGGCGAGCGATGGCCAGCGGTATGCCGGGCAGGCCGGCGCCGCTGCCCACGTCCAGCACCGTCGGCCCCTGCAGCCAGGGCAAGATGGCCAGGCTGTCGAGGATGTGTTTGCCGACCATCTCCGCCGGCTCGCGCACCGCGGTGAGGTTATAGGCGCGGTTCCAGCGCGCCAGCAGGGCGATGTAGGCGGCCAGACGCGGCACCGCCCCGGCCGGCAGGCGCAGGCCGAGGGCGTCGATGCCGTGCTGGATGGCGGATTCGAGAGACATCGGATAGCGGTTTCGGACGATCTGGCCCGGCATTGTAACAGGGCGCGGCGTCACCGCCAGACACGCCAATCGAGACAAGCGGCACAACCCCGTCCCCGCCCCTTGCCCCGCGCATCCGCGGGAACTGCTCGCTCGAAGCTGGTATAAGCTGCCCCGATAGCGACTAGCGACGCCAGAGGAGCCGCCCGCATGAGTTACCAACTCTCCCCCGCCTTCGAGCACTACCGACAGCGCGCTGCTCAGGGTCTGGAGCCAGTGCCCAGCCATACGCAGGTGGTGGCCTGGCTGCGCGCCCACCGCGCCGAGTTCGCCGAGCTCATCGCCGGCGGCCGCAACGCCGGCAAGATCGTCTACGACTTCGGCAGCGACAACGCCGAGATCCCCTTCGGTGGCGACAGTGACCCGTGGACGGCGGCGAGCCGCATGTTCGCCCAGTTCGCCGCCGCCGGGGCGGTGCTCGGCGTGGGCCGCTACCGCGAGCGACGGGCCTGCTACAACGCCCCGCAGTTTGCCGCTGCCGGCGGCGAGGCGCGCAGCGTGCATCTCGGCATCGACCTGTTCGCCCCCGCCGGCACGCCGCTGTATGCGCCGCTGGCGGGCCGGGTGCACAGCTACGCCGACAACGCCCTGCCCCTGGACTACGGCCCGACCATCATCCTCGAGCATCAGCCGGAGCCGGGGCTGCGCTTCTATACCCTGTACGGCCATCTAGCGCGGGAGTCGCTTGCGGGGCTCGAGGTGGACCAGCCCTTCAGCGCCGGCGCGGAACTCGCGCGCATCGGCGATCCCGCGGTCAACGGCGGCTGGATACCGCACGTGCATTTCCAGATCATTCTCGACCTGCTCGGCTGCCGCGGCGACTTCCCCGGCGCCGGCCAGCCCTCGCTGTGGGCGCTATGGGAAAGCCTGTGTCCCGATCCCAATCTGATCCTGGGGCTGCCGGAGGCGGTGGCGGCGTGAGCAGACTCAGTTCCCCGCCAGGCGGGTGTCCACCAGCCGGTAGCGCATGATCGGCTGGGTCGGCGAGCGCCGCGCCACCTCCTCGAAACCGGCCTGACGGAAGGCCGAGGCCAGCCCTGACCAGACGAGGGCCGCCGGCGCCTTGCCGGCGCGGCGCGGCTCTATCGGATAGCCCTCCAGCACCCGTCCGCCCAGGGCGCGCACGTGCTCCACGGCGGCGCGCAGCAGCGCCAGACTCACGCCTTGCCCGCGCCAACCCTTGCGGGTATAGAAGCAGGTCACCGACCACACCGGGGTATCGTCCACTGGCGCCAGGATGCGCGAGCGCGCCAGCGCCGGATAGGCGGCTCGCGGCTGCACCGCGCACCAGCCCACCGCCCGCTCCCCGGCGTAGGCCAGCAGTCCCGGCATCGTACCACCCTCTACCAGGGCCCGCAGGGCAGCGCGGTTGCCCTTTCCTTTCTGCCGTTCGAACTCGGCCCGCGACAGCCGCCACCACATGCACCAGCAGCCGGCGCAGGCGCCGTTGGGGCCGAACAGCTCCTCGAGATCGGCCCAGCGCTCGGCAGTGAGAGGGCAAATCAGCAACTCGTCGACGGTGCTCATGAGACGGCGTTCCCGGCGGATGTCCGTCACAACTGTAGCAAGATCGTGCGCCCCCATGGCGGCCGACCCGGGATCACCGCCTGCCACTGCGCAGTAACCGTCTGCGTAGCGCTTGGCGACCCCGGCCGAGCCTGTCTCCATGCGGACATGGCGTCGATAGCGCAAGTAAGTGATACAAAAACTTGAACATCAACAAATAATGTGTAACATAAAAATCAGTCTAAATCGCCGCCCTGCGGCGTCTTCGGATACGGAGACCAAGCCCATGTCCATTCAAGCCGTGAATAGCGACCAGCAGGCCCTGGAGGCCGCCTTCCAGGCCAAGGTCGATGCCGAGACCAAGATCGAGCCCAAGGACTGGATGCCGGAGGGCTATCGCAGGAACCTGATTCGCCAGATCGCCCAGCACGCCCATTCGGAGATCATCGGCATGCAGCCGGAGGGCAACTGGCTGACCCGCGCGCCGACGCTGCGGCGCAAGGCGGTACTGATGGCCAAGGTGCAGGACGAGGCCGGCCACGGCCTGTATCTGTACAGCGCCGCCGAGACCCTGGGAGCGAGTCGCGAGGAGCTGCTGGACGGCTTGCACAGCGGACGTATGAAGTACTCCAGCATCTTCAACTACCCCACCCTGAGCTGGGCCGACATCGGTGCCATCGGCTGGCTGGTCGACGGCGCCGCCATCGTCAACCAGGTGGCGCTGTGCCGCACCTCCTACGGCCCCTATGCCCGCGCCATGGTGCGCATCTGCAAGGAAGAGAGTTTCCACCAGCGTCAGGGCTACGAAATCATGATGACCCTGGCCCAGGGCTCGGCGCAGCAGAAGGCCATGGCCCAGGACGCGCTCAACCGCTGGTGGTGGCCGGCGCTAATGATGTTCGGCCCCTCCGACAAGGATTCGCCGCACTCGGCCCAGTCGATGAAATGGAAGATCAAGCGCAACTCCAACGATGAGCTGCGCCAGAAGTTCATCGACATGACCGTGCCCCAGGCCGAGTATCTGGGCCTCACCATCCCCGACCCCGCGCTGCGCTGGAACGCCGAGCGCGGCCATTACGACTTCGGCGAGATCGACTGGGCCGAGTTCCATCAGATCCTGCAGGGCAACGGTCCGTGCAACCGCCAGCGCCTACGCACCCGCATCCAGGCCCACGAGGAGGGCCGCTGGGTACGCGAAGCGGCTCTGGCCCATGCCGAGAAGCAGCGCCTGCGCGCCGAAGCCCAGGCTGCCTGAGCCGCCCCCCCTTCCGCCCCGCCCCTTGACGGGGGGCGGGAAACGCTAGAACAGGAGAGCAAGCACCATGAGTTCCCGCGACTGGCCGCTGTGGGAAGTGTTCATCCGCAGCAAGCAGGGCCTGGACCACAAGCACGTCGGCAGCCTGCACGCCGCCGACGCGCAGATGGCCATCGAGCATGCCCGCGATGTCTACACCCGGCGCCTGGAAGGGGTGAGCATCTGGGTGGTCAAGTCCTCAGACATCCACGCCTCCAACCCGGATGACAAGCCGGCCTTCTACGACCCGGCGGAGGACAAGGTCTACCGCCACCCGACCTTCTATACCGTGCCCGACGCGGTCAAGCACATGTGACGCCGGGGGATGCCGCCGTGCCGACCACTCTGAGCCTGCAACAGGCGCTGTTCGAATACGCCCTGCGCTTGGGCGACACCAGCCTGATCCTCAGCCATCGCCTCTCCGAGTGGTGCAGCCACGCGCCCGAACTGGAGGAGGAAGTGGCGCTGATGAACATCGCCCTGGACCTGATCGGCCAGGCGCGGGCGCTGCTCACCTACGCCGGCGAAGTGGAAGACAAGGGCCGCGACGAGGATGCCCTGGCCTATCATCGCGACGAGCGCGACTGGCGTAACCTGCTGCTGGTAGAACAGCCCAACGGCGACTTCGCCCAGACCATGGCGCGCCAGTTCCTGTACGACGCCTTCGCCGTCGAGTTCTATGGGGCGCTGCGCCAGTCCCGCGACGAGCGACTGGCCGCCATCGCTGCCAAGGCGCTCAAAGAGGTGAGCTACCATCTGCGCCACTCCAGCCAATGGGTGCTCCGCCTCGGCGACGGCACTGACGAGAGCCACCGCCGCATGCAGCACGGCATCGACGAGCTGTGGCAGTACACCGGCGAGCTGTTCCGCATGGACGAGGTAGACCGGATGCTGATCGCGGCCGGCATCGCCGTCGACCTGGAGGCCTTACGCCCAGCCTGGAATGCCCGTGTCGGCGACGTGCTGAGTGAGGCCACCCTGATCCGCCCGGCCGACGCCTGGATGCAGGACGGCGGCAAGCTCAAAGGGCTGCACAGCGAGCACCTGGGCCGGTTGCTGGCGGAGATGCAGTTCGTGCAGCGCGCCTATCCCGGGCTGCGCTGGTGAGCGGGGTCGCGGCCATGAGCGCTGTCGAATCCGCTGAGCACCGCGTCTGGGCGGTGTTGGAGCAGGTGCCGGACCCGGAGATCCCGGTGCTGAGCGTGGTGGATCTGGGCATCGCCCGCGCCGTGCGGGTAGATGAGCAGGGCGTGGAGGTCACCATCACCCCCACCTACTCCGGCTGCCCGGCCATGCACGCCATCGAGCAGGAGATCCGCAGCGCTCTAGCGGGCGCTGGCCTCGCCCCGGTGCGGGTGCGCACCGTGCTCGATCCGGCCTGGAGCACCGACTGGATGAGCGAGTCCGGCAAGCGCAAGCTGGCCGAGTACGGCATCGCCCCGCCCGGCCCGGCGAGCTGCGCTGGGACCGCGCCCCTGCAGTGGCGGGTACGCTGCCCACGCTGCGGCTCCCTGGCCACTCGGTTGCTCAGCGAGTTCGGCTCTACCGCCTGCAAGGCCTTGTACCAGTGCCGCGAATGTCTGGAGCCGTTCGACTATTTCAAGCCACTCTGAACCACAACCAGCGAAGCAGCGTCGCCACCATGATCAAGTTCCATCGCCTGAAAGTGGCCGAGGTCCGCCGCGAGACCCCCGACAGCATATCCGTGCGCTTCGAGGTACCGCCGGAGCTACGCGAGGAGTATCTCTACAGCCAGGGCCAGCACCTCACCCTGTGCCGCGCCTTCGACGGCGTCGAGGAACGGCGCTCCTATTCCATCTGCAGCGGGGTGCAGGAGCGCGAACTGCGGGTGGCGATCAAGCGCATCGACGGCGGCCTGTTCTCCAACTGGGCCAACGATCACCTCAAGGCCGGGGACGAGCTGGAGGTGATGCCGCCGGTGGGCAACTTCTACCCACATCTGCCGCCGGGCCGCAACCGCCACTATGTGGCCTTCGCCGCCGGCAGCGGCATCACCCCGATCATGTCCATGATCCGCACCAACCTGGCCGAGGAGCCGGACTGCCGCTTCACCCTGGTCTACGGCAACCGCGACAGCCGCCACGTCATCTTCCTGGAGGAGCTGGCGGACTTGAAGAACCGCTATATGGCGCGCTTCAACCTGATCCACGTGTTCAGCCGCGAGCCCCAGGAGGTCGAGCTGTTCAACGGCCGCATCGATGCCGCCAAGGTCAACGCCCTGCTCGACTCGGTGCTGCCGCCGGAGTGCATCGACCAGGTGTTTCTGTGCGGCCCGCAGCCGATGATCGAAACCGTGCGCGAAACCCTGGCCAGCCGCGGTGTGCCGCGCGACCACATCCACTTCGAGCTGTTCACCTCGCCCTACGCCGGCGTGCTGGGCGGCGCGGCCAAGCCCAAGCGTGAACTCAAGCCCGAGGACGCCGCTCATCTCAGCGAGGTCACTATCATCCTCGACGGCAAGCGCACCACTTTCAGCCTGAGCCGCGGCGCCGAGCCGGTGCTGGATGCCGCCCTCAGGCTGCGCCGCGACATGCCCTATGCCTGCAAGGGCGGAGTCTGCGCTACCTGCAAGGCGCGGCTGCTGGAGGGCAAGGTGGAGATGGATGTCAACTACGGCCTGGAGGAAAGTGAGGTGGAGGCCGGCTTCGTGCTCACCTGCCAGTGCCATCCCATCACCGACCGGGTGGTGCTGGACTACGATCAGCGCTGATTCCCTTGTTTACCTTGCCCTGGAAGGGGAAAGGCTGGGGTAGGGATATCGTCATCTGCCCTCACCCTGGCCCTCTCCCGCACGCGGGAGAGGGGACTCGCTTCACACTGGCAGCGTCACCACAAACGTCGCCCCCCGCCCCGGCCACGACGACAGCGTCAGCGTGCCGCCATGGTGCTGGGCGATCTCCTTGCAGATGGCCAGCCCCAGACCGGCGCCGCCGCTGTTGCCGCCGCCCACCTGTACGAACGGCTCGAACACCCGCGCCTGTTGGGCGAAGTCGATGCCCGGACCAGTGTCGGCGACCCGGATCTCGAGACGCGAACCGGCGCGACGCGCGCCCAGGATGACACGCCCGCCCGCCGGAGTGTGGCGCAGGGCGTTGCCGATCAGATTGTCCAGCAGGCGGGCGAAGTGGGTCTCGTCCACCAGCACCCGCGGCAGCGGCGGCTGCAGTTCCAGCGTCAGTTCCACCCCCTGGTCGGCGGCGTGCAGGGCGAAGCGCTGGCGTGCCGCCTGCAGCAGGGCCGCCGGCTCGCAGGGCACCCGCTCCAGGCTCTGCTTGCCGGCCTGGAAGCGCGACAGATCGAACAGATCGTTGACCAGGCGCAGCAGCCGCTGCAGTTCCTCGTACACCGTATCCAGCAACTCGCGCTCGCGGCTGTGCGGCGCGAACGGGGCGCGCTCCACCAGCATGCCGATGCCCATGCTCAGGCTGGTGAGCGGGGTGCGCAGCTCGTGGGAGGCGCGCACCACGAATTCGGTGCGCATCTGCTCGAAGGCCTTATGGGCGGTAATGTCGCGCAGCACCAGCACCGCCCCCTGGCGGCGCTCGCCGCTGCCGACGATGGGCATCACCGAATAGGCCAGAAAGCGCCGCCCGTCACCCTCCCCCACGCTCAACTCCTGAGCCCCGGCCGGCTCATCCCCGCCCAGCCCCAGGCAGCGCGCCACCAGCGCATCCAGAGCGGCTTCGCCCAGCACTTCGCCCAAGCGCTGGCCGGTGCAGTCGCGTCCCGCCAGCCCCAGCTGGCGCTGCGCCACCGGGTTCATGCGCTCGATGCGGCCGTCCTCGGCGAAGATCACCAGACCGTCGTCGATGGAGGCCAGTACCGCCTCGCTCTGGCGCTGCTCGTGCAGTACCCGCTCCAGATCCATGGCGCGGAACTGGCGCAGCGCCTCGGCCATGCGGTTGAACTGGCGGGCCAGGGCGGCCAGCTCCTCGATCGGGCTGCCGGCGATGTTCACCTGATAGTCGCCGCGGGCGATGCGTCCGGCTGCCTCTACCATCTGCTCCAGCGGCTCGGACAAGCGCCGCGACAGGTTGATCGACACCCCCAGTCCCATCAGCAGGGTGACGAGCGCCACACCGGCCAGGGCCCCCAGGGTGGTCCGCGCCTCCTGCTGGGAACGGCGGCTGGCCTCGCGCATGGCTTCCAGGTTGAGGGTCCGCAGCGCCTCGCAGGCCTGGACCACCGCCTGGAAGGCCTCCGGTACCCCGTTCTCCCAAGGCAGGGTGGCGGCCCAGCGGCTGCGGTCCTCCACCCGCTCGCGCAGCTTGGCGTACTCGCCAGCGATGGCCTCGATCAGCGCCGGCTCGCCGCCCAGGCTGACGCTGTTGCGCGCCCGCTCCAGCCAAGTGACGAACTGCTGATGAGCGCGCTCCAGGTCCTCGGCCAGGTCCGGCTTCTGCGTCAGCAGCTCCTGCAGGATGGCCAGCTGCTGGCGCTGCAGGGCCTGGGTCATGCGCTCGGCGGCGAGGATGGACTGGTAATTGTCCTCGACGATGTTGCGGGTCAGGCCACCGAGGGACCAGACCCCGGCGAAGGTGATGCAGAAGCCGGCCAGGACGATGGCCAGCACCGCACCGTAGCCGATCAGCAGGCGATTGCGCAGACTCATGCGGATGACTCCCGGTGAGGCGGCGAAGCTACAAGATAACCCGGACTGAACCCCGCGCGATGCCGGCCGGTCTCATGTTGCTGTTATCCCTACGGAGGCGGCCGTGGCGAGACGGCCGTGCTCCCAATCTCGGTACCTGCAGGGAGAACGCCAATGCAGACACTGGACCGACCGGGTATGCAGATGCCGTTGCTGGGTTTCGGCACCTTTCAACTGCAGGGCTCCACCGCCTGTCACATGGTCGAGGCGGCACTGGAGATCGGCTACACCCATATCGACACGGCGCAGAACTACGGCAACGAGGCCGAAGTCGGCGCCGCCGTGGCCGCCGCCGGCGTACCGCGCGAGCGGCTGTTCATCACCACCAAGGTCTGGATCGACCGCTTCCGCGACTGGGAGCTGCAACTCTCGGTGGACGAAAGCCTGAAGCGGCTGCACATGGATTACGTCGACCTGCTGTTACTGCACTGGCCCAATCCCAGGGTGCCGCTGGCCGAGACCGTGGCTGCGCTGAACGCGGTGCACCGCCAGGGCCTAGCGCGGGCCATCGGCGTCAGTAACTTCACCATCGCCTTGATGCAGGAGGCGGCAGCGCTGTCTGAGGCGCCCCTGGCCATGAACCAGGTGGAATACCATCCTTATCTCGACCAGAGCCGGGTGATCGCCGCGGCGGAGCGCCTGGGCCTGGGCATCACCGCCTACGCGCCGCTGGCCCGCGGCCGCATCATCGGCGACCCGGTGCTGCGGGAGATCGGCGCCCACTACGGCAAGAACGCGGCCCAGGTGGCGCTGCGCTGGCTGGTGCAGCAAGGTGTTGCGGCGATTCCCCGCTCCGCCCGCATCGAGCACGCCCGCACCGACTTCGCCATCTTCGACTTCAAACTGAGCGCCGGCGAGATGGCCCGCATCCACGCCCTGGCCCGTCCCGGCGGGCGTTTGGTCGCGCCCACGCACCTGGCGCCAGAGTGGGATTGAACTCGCTCAGATCCCGAACTGCTTGCGCTTGCGCCACAGCGTCGAGGGATCGATGCCCAGGGTGCGGGCGGCCTGCTCCAGGGTCTCGCTGGTGGCGATGATGGCAGCCACGTGGGCGCGCTCCAGCTCCTCCAGGCTCACCGGATCGCCGGCGCGCAGCCGCGTCTGGCGCTCCACCGCGGGGGCGGCGATGGACAGCTTGTCCTCGTCGATGCGCTCCTCGCTGCACAGAATCACCGCCCGTTCCACCACGTTCTGCAGCTCGCGCACGTTGCCCGGCCAGGCGTATTCCTGTAGCCGCGCCGCGGCGGCGGCGCTGAAGCCCCGCGCCGGGCGGCGGTAGCTGGCGGCGTAGCGGGCCAGGAATTCGCGCGCCAGGTCGAGGATGTCCTCGGGCCGCTCGCGCAGCGGCGGAATCTCCAGGGTGATGACATTGAGCCGATAGAGCAGGTCTTCGCGGAAGCCACCCTCGCGCACCATGGCCTCCAGGTTGCGGTTGGTGGCAGCGATCAGGCGCACATCGGCCTGGCGCGTCACCGGGTCGCCCACCCGCTCGTACTCCCGATCCTGGACGAAGCGCAGCAGCTTGGGCTGCAGCGCCAGCGGGAAGTCGCCGATCTCGTCCAGGAACAAGGTGCCGCCCTCGGCCTGGCTGACCCGCCCCATGGTACTCTCCACCGCGCCGGTGAAGGCGCCCTTGCGGTGGCCGAACAGCTCGCTCTCCAAGAGCTCCGGCGACAGCGAAGGACAGTTGACCACGGCGAACTCCTGCTCGGCGCGCGGACTCCAGCGGTGGATGGTGCGGGCGATCACGCCCTTGCCGGTGCCGCTCTCGCCGCGGATCAGCACGGTCGCATCGGTGGCCGCCACCTGCTGGGCAGTCTCCAGGAGCTGCATCATCAGCGGGCTGTTGCTATGCAGCTCGGCGGCGGACTGCTCGCGCAACTGAGTCTCCAGCCGCTCCAGCTTGAGCTCCAGCCGCCGCGCCTGCACCTGGCGCTGGGCGGTGAGGCGCAACTGCTCCGGCGAACAGGGCTTGGCCAGATAGTCGGCGGCGCCCAGCTTGATGGCCTCCACCGCGCTCTCGATGGAGGCGTAGGCGGTGACCACCACGATGCGCATCCACGGCGCGGCGGCCTTGAGCCGCGGCAGCAGCTCCATGCCCGATTCGGTGCCCAGGCGCAGGTCGAGGAAGCACAGGTCGAACACCTCCAACTGCAGCCGGGTCTCGGCCTCGGTACCGTTCTGTGCCGTGGCCACCTTGTAGCCATCATCCTCCAGGCAAAAGCGGAACGTGCGCAGGATGTTGGGCTCGTCATCCACCAGCAGGATGCGGCCGCGGCTCCTTCTCGGCGCAGCGACGGACTCGCTCATGATTCGGTTCTCTTGCTGAACGTTTTTCAATTTTAGCCCAGCTCCTGCCATTCATTGCAATTTGCAATGGTCAGGCGCGGCCTTCTTGCAGGATGCAACATCGGCCATGTCTCCAAAATTTCACCAAGCAATTGATTGAACAGCGAAAAACAGAAATGGCAAAACTGGCACGGGGCTTGAAATAGGGAGAGTCGAGGCCGGGATTTCGGCCCGAGTCGATAACGGCAACGAGGAGAGCGACTATGAACCATCGCAAACTGGCCCTGGTCACCGCCATCGCCTGCAGTCTGCCGCTGGCCGGCACCGCCCTGGCCGCCGCTCCCGCCGAGCGTGCCCCTATCGTGCCGCCCCAGATACTGGCTGAACACCAGCAAGCTTATCAGACCCTCAGCAGCCGGCTGCAACTGGCCGAGGGCCCCGCTGCTGCGCCCGAGCAGCAAAAGCGCAGCGTGGGCACGGTGCTGGAGGACGCCAGCATCACCGCTGCAGTGAAATCCAAGCTGCTGTGGAACCGCCCCGGTGAGAGCTTCGATATCTCGGTAACCACCCGCAACGGCGTCGTCACCCTCGGCGGCGAGGTATCCAGCGAAGAGGCGCGCACCTTCGCCGAACAGGTGGCGCGGGAAACCGACGGCGTGGTCAGCGTCGAGAACCGCATCCTGGTGGTCGCTCCCCAGCCCAGCCTGGAGGAACAGGCCCAGACTACCCCGACACCGCAGGCCCCCGCCGCCGGCAAAGCCGCGGACAGCGCCGACGATGCCTGGATCGCCGCCACGGTGAAGGCGGAGCTCATGTCGGCGCCGCAACTGGCCAACAGCGCCATCCAAGTGCGCAGCAAGAACGGTGTGGTCACCCTGTCCGGGAGCGTGGACAGCGCCCAGGCCAAGGCGGTAGCGGTCAGCCTGGCCGAAGGCGTGCGCGGGGTGAAGCAGGTGCAGGCCGATGGCCTGAGCGTGCGCAGCGGCAAGGACGCCGCTCCCACCACCACCCCGGGCTGAGGTTCGCCGGGCGCCGCCACGGGCGGCGCCCCATTACCTACACCCTCCGAGGAGAACGATCATGATCGGACATTCGCTGCGCTTCCCGCGCACCCTACTCCTGCTCGCCGGCCTGAGCGTAACCGGCGCCGTCCTGGCCAGCAGCGACACCATCCCCGGCGCGGAGGTCCGCCCTCTGCAAGCGGACGAGCGCAGTCTGGCGCAGTTGGTGGAGGATGCCGCCATCACCGCCGCCATCAAATCCAAACTGGTCTGGGACGAAGCCGGACGGCCGCGCGATATCGACGTGGATACCGCAAACGGCCAGGTGGTGCTGCGCGGTTCGGTCGAGGACGAGGCTACCCGCCGCCTGGCCCAACAGGTGGCCGAGCAAACCGCGGGCGTGCGGGCGGTAGACAACCGCCTGACACTGGTCGACGACCGCCGCGGTGCGGCTGGGCAGGCCCGCGCCGACGCCTGGATCACCACGCTGGTGCGCGGCACCCTGCTGCGCACCACCGATCTGGACGCGCATGCCGTGACGGTAGAGACCCGCGCCGGCGTGGTGCATCTGTCCGGGCGCGTCGCGCATGCCGCCGATCGCGACGCGCTGGCGGCGCTGGTGCGCGGCGTGCGCGGCGTACAGGGGGTGGATACCCGCCGCCTGCGCATCGACCCGGCCCTGGGCTGAACGGGAGCAGACCATGACGGCACCCGCTCTCCGGGAACTGCTACAGCTCTGCCGCGACAACCGGGACTTCTACCAGAGTGCCGCAGCCAGCACCGATAACCTGGTACTGCGCAACGTGTTCCAGCACCTGGCACGGCTGAAGTCGCGGCTGCTCGCCGAGCTCGCCGCCGCCGGGGCCGACGCCGGCTTCGGCGCCGACCGTCTAGCCCTGACGCTGCGCCAGCTCTATGCGCTGATCGGCTATCGCCTCGACGACGATCGTCAGGCCCGCCATCTAGCCTGGCTGGAGGCGGTGGAGGGCTGGCTGCTGCAGGGCCTACGCGAGGGGTTGTCGGCCGATCCGACACTGCGCCCGCTGCTGTACCGTCATCTCCCTGCCCTGCAGGCCGGCCAGAGCGAACTGCGCCAGTTGCGCCGTACCCTGCGCAACCCGACGGCGGTCAATCTGCGGCGTTATCGGGCTCCTCGCCGGCCCGCAGCAACAGCAGGCGGGTCTGCAGCAGATCCAGGGCCTGATCCAGAGCCTGCAAGGTTTCCGCCGGCAGCCCCGCCAGCAGCTCCCGTTCCCAGGCCTTGGCTAGCGGCACGATACGCCGGTACAGGCTCTGGCCGCGCCGACTGAGGCGCAACACCGCCACGCGATTGTCGCGCGGATCGGCCTGGCGATTGACCAGGCCGTTCTCCACCAGGCGGGTGAGCGCCCGGCTCACCCGTGCCTTCTCCATGCGCGTCCGCGCTCCTACCTCACCGGCCGACAGCGGCGCTTCCCGCCCCAGGGTGGCGAGGATGCGCCACTCCGGGACGCTGATGCCGAAGCGCTCCTGGTAGATGGCCGCCAGCGAGCGGCTGAGCAGGTCTGCCAACACGTTGAACCGGTAGGGCAGGAACCGTTCCAATTGGAAGTCCGGCACTTCGAGCACTTCCACGGGCTCGTTTTCGCTTGACATTAGTTTCGTACGCAACTAATTTTGCAGAACAAATATGATTAGAAAATAACACGTTTTTTGATTTCCAGAGAAATCAACATGTAACCACACTGAGGTAGCAGAGTGATGACGCAGAAGAAGTTCGCCTCCCAAGGGGATGTGGAAGAGAAGAAGGTCAGCTTCGTCAAACTGGCGGAGAATGCCTACGCCTACACCGCCGAAGGCGACCCCAACGCCGGGGTGGTGATCGGCGACGATTGCGTGATGGTGATCGATACTCTGGCCACGCCGATCATGGCGCAGGGGCTGATCGACTGTATCCGCCAGGTCACCGACAAGCCGATCAAACATCTGGTGTTGACCCATTATCACGCGGTGCGGGTGTTGGGCGCCTCGGCCTACAAGGCCGAGTACATCATCGCCAGCCAAGGCACCTACGAACTCATCCAGGAGCGCGGCGAGCAGGATTTCAAGTCTGAGCTGGAGCGCTTCCCGCGGCTGTTCCGCGGCGTCGACAGCGTGCCCGGGCTGACCTGGCCCAACCTGGTGTTCGACAACAAGCTGACCCTGTGGTTGGGCAAGACCGAGGTCAACATCATGCATCTCGGCCGCGGCCACACCAAGGGCGATACCGTGGTCTGGCTGCCCAGGGAAAAAGTGTTGTTCTCCGGCGATCTGGTGGAATACAGCTCGGCCCTCTACACCGGTGACGCCTATCTCAGCGACTGGCCGACCACGCTCGAGGCGATCCGCGCGCTCCAGCCGCAGAAGCTGGTACCCGGCCGCGGCGAGGCACTGCAGACTCCGGCCGCGGTCGAGGCTGCGCTGGACGGTACCACCGCCTTCATCCACGAGCTGTTCGACTCGGCCAAAGCCGCCGTGGCCGCCGGGCAGTCGCTCAAGGACTGCTACAAAGCCACCTACGCCAGGATGCAGCCGCAGTTCGGCCATTGGGTGATCTTCGATCACTGCATGCCCTTCGACGTGACCCGCGCCTACGACGAGGCCAGCGGCATCCGCGATCCGCGCATCTGGACCGCCGAGCGCGACAAGGAGATGTGGCTAGCCCTGGAAGGCAGCAACTGAGCGAGGCCGCCGCCATGCTCGCCAGTTACGAGTACCCGGTCTACCCCTACCGCGCCAGCCCCGATCAGAAGAGCGCCACGCCGGTGCACCATCCGGTGATCGTGGTGGGCGCCGGCCCGGTCGGGCTGTGCGCCGCCATCGACCTGGCCCGCCACGGCGTGCCGACGCTGCTGCTGGACGAGGACAATACCGTGAGCGTCGGCTCACGCGCCATCTGTTTCGCCAAGCGCACGCTGGAGATTCTCGATCGCCTCGGTTGCGGCCAGCGCATGGTGGACAAGGGCGTGGTCTGGAATCTGGGCAAGGTGTTCTTCCAGGAGCGCCAGATCTACGAGTTCAACCTGCTGCCCGAGGCCGACCACCACCGCCCGGCCTTCATCAACCTGCAGCAGTACTATTTCGAGCAGTTCCTGATCGAACACGCCCAAACTCTGCCCGAGCTGGAGCTGCGCTGGAAGAACAAGGTGGTGGCGGTCAAACCCCAGGCCGAGCGGGTAGAACTCACCGTCGACACCCCCGACGGCCCCTATCGGCTCAGTTGCGACTGGCTGATCGTGGCCGACGGCGCCCGCTCTCCCATCCGCCACATGCTGGGGCTGGAGAGCAAGGGGCAGATCTTCAAGGACCGCTTCCTCATCGCCGACGTGATCATGAAGGCGGAATTCCCGCCGGAGCGCTGGTTCTGGTTCGATCCGCCGTTCCACCGCAATCAGTCGGCGCTGCTGCACCGCCAGGCCGACGATGTCTGGCGCATCGACTTCCAGCTCGGCTGGGATGCCGACCCGGAGGAGGAAAAGAAGCCGGAGCGGGTGATCCCTCGCATCCAGGCGATGCTCGGCCCGCAGCATGCCTTCGATCTAGAGTGGGTGAGCGTCTACACCTTCACCTGCCGGCGCATGGATCGCTTCCGCCACGGTCGGGTGATCTTCGCCGGCGACGCCGCCCACCAGGTCTCGCCGTTCGGCGCGCGCGGCGCCAACAGCGGCATCCAGGACGTGGACAACCTGGTGTGGAAGCTCAAGCTGGTGCTGGACGGCAGCGCCCCCGAGCGACTGCTGGACTCCTACGACGTCGAGCGCATCTACGCCGCCGACGAGAACATCAAGAACTCCACCCGCTCGACCGATTTCATCACGCCGAAGAGCGCGGCCAGCCGCGCTTTTCGCGATGCCGTGCTGACCCTGGCCGAGCACTACCCCTTCGCCCGGCCCCTGGTCAACAGCGGCCGGCTGTCGGTACCGGCGGTGCTGCGCGA
>DATLYF010000188.1:0-2157 GCA_035575095.1 Candidatus Competibacteraceae bacterium | reverse complement strand
GACGAGCTGTCGCTGGGACTGATGCCCAAGGTCATCGACCTCTGCTACCAGGCGCTGCTCAGGCTGCGCGATGAGGGCATGGCCATTCTGCTGGTGGAGCAGAACACCGAGCGGGTGCTGAACGTGGCCGACGAGGTCTGCGTGCTGGAGTCGGGCAGCACGGTGTGGCGCGGCAGCGCCGCCGCGGCGCGCCAGGACCCGGCTCTGGTGGAGGCTTATCTGGGGCTGCATTGAGGTTGGCTGGCCTTATGGGCGCAGGGATGTCCGTCTCCATTCTCCGCGTCCATAGCGTGACCGTGTCGGCCAACTTCGTATAAGACCCACATTCGTTGGTGCGGACATTCGCTCGACTGGTATTGTATATACAGGTAATAACAACTATACTGACATCATCCCGACCGAACCGGCATCGAGGTGACGATTCCATGACTGACAAGCGCTACGACAAGACCCGCGTGATCCGCGCCCCCCGCGGCAATGAGCTCACCTGCAAGAGCTGGCTGACCGAGGCCGCCTACCGCATGATCCAGAACAACCTGGACCCGGAGGTGGCCGAACACCCTCAGGCCCTAGTGGTGTACGGTGGCATCGGCCGCGCCGCCCGCGACTGGGAGTGCTTCGACAAGATCCTGGAGGTGCTCAAGCGTCTGGAGGACGATGAGTCGCTGCTGATCCAATCCGGCAAGCCGGTGGGCGTGTTCAAGACCCATCCGGACGCGCCGCGGGTGCTGCTTGCCAACTCCAACCTGGTGCCGCATTGGGCCACCTGGGAGCACTTCAACGAGCTGGACCGCAAGGGTCTGATGATGTACGGCCAGATGACCGCAGGCTCCTGGATCTACATCGGCTCCCAGGGCATCGTGCAGGGCACCTACGAGACCTTCTACGCCGTCGCCAACCAGCACTTCGGCGGCCATCCCAAGGGGCGCTGGATCCTCACCGGCGGCCTGGGCGGCATGGGCGGGGCCCAACCCCTGGCGGCGACCATGGCCGGCTTTTGCATGATCGCCGTGGAGTGCGATGAGTCGCGCATCGACTTCCGCCTGCGCACCCGCTATGTCGACCACAAGGCTTACGATCTGGACGAGGCGCTGAAGATCATCCGCGACGCCATGGCCGAGGGCCGCGCCGTCTCGGTCGGCCTGCTCGGCAACGCCGCCGAGGTCTACCCGGAACTGGTCAAGCGCGGTATCACCCCCGACTGCGTCACCGACCAGACCTCGGCCCACGATCCGCTGCACGGCTATCTCCCGATCGGCTGGAGCGTGGCCCAGTGGCGAGAGCGCCAGGAAACCGAGCCGGCGCGGGTGATCCGCGAGGCCAAGGCATCGATGGCGGTGCAGGTGCGCGCCATGCTGGAGTTCCAGAAGCGCGGCGCGGCGGTGCTGGACTACGGCAACAACATCCGCCAGATGGCCTTCGAGGAGGGCGTGAAGAATGCCTTCGACTTCCCCGGCTTCGTGCCGGCCTACATCCGTCCGCTGTTCTGCGAGGGCACAGGGCCGTTCCGCTGGGTGGCGCTGTCTGGCGATCCGCAGGACATCTACAAGACCGACGCCAAGGTCAGGGAGCTCATCCCCGACGATGCCCATCTGCACAACTGGCTGGACATGGCCCGCAGCCGCATCGCCTTCCAGGGCCTGCCGGCGCGCATCTGCTGGGTCGGGCTGAAGGATCGCGCCCGCCTCGGCCTGGCCTTCAACGAGATGGTGGCCAAAGGCGAGCTCAAGGCGCCCATCGTCATCGGCCGCGATCATCTCGATTCCGGCTCGGTGGCTAGCCCCAACCGCGAGACCGAGGCCATGCTCGATGGCAGCGACGCCGTCTCCGACTGGCCGCTGCTCAATGCGCTGCTCAACACTGCCGGCGGCGCCACCTGGGTGAGCATTCACCATGGCGGCGGCGTGGGCATGGGTTTTTCCCAGCACGCCGGCATGGTCATCGTCTGCGACGGCAGCGCGGCGGCGGCCAGGCGCCTCGCCCGCGTGCTGCGCAACGACCCCGGCAGCGGGGTGATGCGCCACGCCGATGCCGGCTACGACATCGCCCGGCGCTGCGCCCGCGAGCAGGGCCTGGACCTGCCGATGTTGCAGGACTGAGAGCACGCTCCCCCTCCCGCCGGCGGGAGGGGGAAACCACTGCGCCGAGGTTTGCGCA
>DATLYF010000187.1:0-9233 GCA_035575095.1 Candidatus Competibacteraceae bacterium | reverse complement strand
ATCCCGAGCAGCAACTGCAGTGGCACCCGGGCCTGCACCGCCTCGAGGACATGGGCCTGCGGTACTAGGCTGTGCAGCCAGGTCAGCACCTCCGCCCGCCGCCGGTCATCGACCAGATCGAGCTTGTTGAGCACCACGAGGTCGGCTGCCGCCAGTTGCTGCACCACCGTCTCGCCCACGTAGCGGTCCCGCGCCTGCTCGCGCACCGATTCCGCGTCGGCCAGAGTGATGATCCCGTCGAGGCGGAACGAGCGGTTGGCGAGCCCGATCTGGGCGATCTTCCAGGGGTCGGACACGCCGCTCGCTTCGATGATGAGGTGATCCGGCGAGACCGGCCGTTGCAGCAGTTGCAGCAGCGCTTGCATCAGGTCACCGCCGATGCTGCAACAGATGCAGCCGTTGGCCAAGCTGATGGTATCGCCGTCGCGGCCGCTCAGCAGTTCTGCGTCGATATTGATGCTGCCGAAATCGTTGACCAGCACCGTCAGACGCAGCCCGTGGTCGCCGCGCAGGATGTGGTTGAGCAGGGTGGTCTTGCCGGCGCCCAGGAAGCCACTGAGGATGGTGAGCGGGATGGGGTGCTGGGGGTGGTTCATCGGGTGGGCGCCGGAAACACCGTCCCGCCGAGGACCGTGCCCCACACCGGGACATCCTTGAGCGCCTGCGGCGGCACGGCCAACGGGTCTTGCTCCAATACCGCGAAGTCGGCCAGTTTGCCGACCTCGATGCTGCCGATCTCGTGATCCAGCTTCAGCGTGTAGGCCGCGCCCAGGGTGATCGCGTACAGCGCGGCGGCGACCGGGATCCGCTCCGCCTCACCCAGCACCCGGCCGGAGGCCGTCTGGCGGTTGACCGCGCACCAGGCGGTGAAGAGCGGCCCGATGGGCGTGATGGGGGCATCGGAATGGATGGCGAACGGCACGCCCAGGCGCTGCGCCGTCCCCGCCGCATCCATGCGCCTGGCGCGATCCGGCCCCATGGTCTGGGAATAATGAGCGTCCCCCCAGTAGTAGAGATGGTTGCTGAACAGGTTGGCGCATACCCCGAGGCTGGCCATGCGCCGGAACTGGCTGGTGTCGGCCATCTGGCAGTGCTGCAGCGTGTGGCGGTGATCCCAGCGGGGCGCTTCGCCGAGCACCTGCTCGAGCGCATCCAGCGCCACCTCGGAGGCCTCATCGCCATTGGCGTGGATGTGGACCTGGAAGCCGGCCTTGTGGTAGGCGAGCAGGTACTGCCGGAGCTGCTGGGGGGGCGTGACCCATAGGCCGTTGCCCTGCCCGTTGTAGTAGCCCGGCCACTTGAGGCGCGCCGTAAAGCCCTGGATGGAGCCGTCGGTGATCAGCTTGACGATGCCGAAGCGTAGCTTGTCGGTGTTGGCTTCGAGCAGCGTCCGCAGGGTCTTCACGCCTTGCTCGGCGGGCCTGGAGACGCCGTTGAGGGTGGACACCAGGCGCACCGGAAACGCTGGATCGGCGGTCACCTTGCGAAAGTTGGCGATGGTGGCCTCGGGCAGATCGTTGAAGAGATCGGTCACCGTGGTGACCCCGGCCAATTGCGCCACCCGGCCGAAATTCCACAGGGCGAGCTCCGAACTGCCGGCCGAGAAGAACTCGCCGCCGGCGACCCGGAAGGCCAGGAACATCGCCGCGAACTCCTGCAGCTCGCCGGTCGGCCGCCCGTCGGCTCCCTTCACCACGCCCTCCACGGGGGTGTCGGCGCTGATCTCGGCGGCCTGCAGCACGGCGCTGTTGACGTTGGCCAGATGCAGGCTGGCGTGCATCACCATGATCGGACGGGTGCTGGAGACCTGATCCAGATGCTCGCGGGTGAGGCGCGCGCCACCGAAGAAGATCGGGTCGAGCCCCCAGGCCAACAGCGGCTGCTGCGGGTCGGTGAGCCGGGCTTGCGCCTCGCGCAGCCGCGCCACCATCTGGTCGATGCTCTTCAGCCCCGACCACAGCGTGCCGTCCGGTCCCCGGCGGTCGTAGTAGCCCACGTAGGTGTGGTTCCACACGCCGCCTTCCAGGACGTGACTGTGGCCCTCCACCAGACCCGGCATCAGCACCTTGTCGGCAAAGCGCGTGTCGAGCTCATAGGGCCCCCACCCCTGCAGCTCCTCGAGCGAGCCGACGCCGAGGATGCGCCCGTCGCGCACCGCCACATGGGTGGCGACGGGCTGGTCGGGATTCATGGTGATGATCTTCTTCGCGGCAAAGACAGTCGTGTTCTTGGTCATGCCTAATCCCGTGTCTCCAGATAATCCGGTTATACGGCTTCCAGTCAGTTCCGCTCCCGCTCTCGGGAACCGGATTACGCCGCCGCCACGAAATGGCCGCTCTCCACCTCGCGCATCTGCACCGGCTGCGGCTCGTCGCCGATGGCGCGGATGGGGCTGGGGATATCGCCGGTGAGCAGCGCCCGCTGCCGGCGCTGGCAGGGATCGGCGATGGGCACCGCCGCGAGCAGTTTGCGGGTGTAGGGATGCTGCGGGTTGCCGAACACCGCCTGGCGGGGGCCGATTTCGACGATCTGCCCGAGGAACATGACCGCGACCCGATGGCTGATGCGTTCCACCACGGCCATGTCGTGGGAGATGAAGAGATAGGACAGCCCCAGTTCCTGCTGCAGGTCCATCATCAGATTGATGACCTGGGCCTGGATCGAGACATCCAGGGCCGACACCGATTCGTCGGCGATCACCAGCTTGGGATTGAGGGCGAGTGCCCGGGCGATGCAGATCCGCTGCCGCTGGCCGCCGGAGAACTGGTGAGGGAAGCGCTGCTGGTGCTGCGGCTCCAGACCCACCTGCCGGAACAGGGCGGCGACGCGCTCCTGCAGCGCCTGCCCCTTGGCCATCCCGTGGACGATCAGCGGCTCGGCGACCGACGCGCCCACGGTGCGCCGCGGATCGAGACTGGCGAAGGGATCCTGGAAGATCATCTGCATCTGGCGCCGGTACGGGCGCATCTGCTTGGGCGAGAGATGGGTGATGTCCTGTCCCTCGAGCAGGATCGTGCCCGAGCTGGGTTCGAACAGCTTCAGGATGATATTGCCCAGGGTGGACTTGCCGCAGCCGCTCTCGCCCACGATGGCCAGGGTCTCGCCGGGCGCCAGGGTGAAGGAGACCTTTTCCACGGCATGGATGTTGGCCCCCTTGAGGGGGAAGCGCTTGCTCAGCTCGCGCACCTCCAGTACCGGCGGAACCTTGTAGTCCGGCGTCCGTGCCGGGGCCGACGGCGGCGCTTCCGGGGTTGCGCCGACCAGGGGGAATTTCTCAGGCCGCGGGCGGTCGGCCATGCTCCCCAGCCGCGGCACCGCCCGCAGCAGGGCCTGGGTATAAGGGTGCTGCGGACGCTGGAAGATATCCTGCACCGGCCCTTCCTCGACCAGGCGGGAGCGGCACATGACGAGGGCGCGATCGGCCACCTCCGCGACCACGCCCATGTCATGGGTGATGATGATGACCGCGGTGTTCAGCTCCTCCTGCAGGGTCCGCATCAGACCCAGAATCTGGGCCTGGATGGTCACGTCCAGCGCCGTGGTCGGCTCATCGGCGATGAGGATGGTCGGATTGCAGGCCAGTGCCATGGCGATCATCGCACGCTGGCGCATCCCACCCGAGAGCTGGTGCGGATACTCGTGCAGGCGCTTGCGGGCCTCGGGAATGCGGACTTTCTCCAGCATCTCCAGGGCGTGCTCCAGCGCCTCTTTCCGCGGCTTTTGCTGGTGCTCCATGATGGCCTCGGCGATCTGGTCGCCGATGGTGAACACCGGGTTGAGGCTGGTTAGCGGCTCCTGGAAGATCATGGAGATCTGGTTGCCGCGGATCTGCCGCATCACCGGCTCCGGCTGCTGCACCAGGTCGATCACCGTACCGGCGGGCTTGCGAAACAGGATCTCGCCGCCGCTGATGCGCCCGCGGGAACCAAGCCCCACCAGGCGCATGATCGCCATGGCGGTGACCGACTTGCCGGAGCCCGATTCGCCGACGATGGCCAGGGTCTCGCCCGCATCCAGATGAAAGGAGACGCCGTCCACGGCGGTCACCGACCCGAACTCCACCTTGAGATCGCGGACTTCCAGGATCCGCCCCTCTTGCATGCTCGCCATGATCTCACCGCTCCCGCAGCTTCGGGTTGAACGCATCGTTCAGGCCGTCACCGATCAGGCTGATGCTCAGCACCGTCAGGAAGATGGCGATGCCGGGCAAAGTGACGGGCCACCAGGCGCTCAGGATGTAGTCCCGATTGGAGCCAATCATCATGCCCCAGCTCATCTGGCTGGGGTCGCCAAGGCCGAGAAAGCTCAGGCCGGCCTCGAACAGGATCGCAGTCCCGGTGTTGAGGGCGGCCATCACGATCAGCGGCGGCAGGGCGTTCGGCAGGATCACCCGCAGGATGATGCGGGCGTCAGAGGCGCTGATGGCGCGCGCCGCCCGGACGAACTCCAGTTGCTTGATGCGCAGGAATTCGGCGCGGGCCAGCCGCGCCACTGCCGGCCAACTGACGATACCGATGGCGACGGTGATGGTGGTCAGTGTCGGCGAGAACAGGGTGATGAGCGCCATGGCGAGCAGCAGCGCCGGCAGCACCTGGAAGAACTCCGTGATCCGCATCATCAGGCTGTCGACCCAGCCGCCGTGGTAACCGGCCAGTGCGCCGATGGTGACGCCGATGACCACCGACAACAGGGCCGCGGTGATGCCGACCACCAGGGTCGCCTTGCCACCGTATACGATGCCCGCCAGAACGTCACGGCCGAGATAGTCGGTGCCGAACAGGTACTCGCTCTCGCCCGGCGGGGTCAGGGGCGCCCAGACGATCTCGAAGGGATCGACGGGGAAGACCACGGGGCCGAGCACGCACACCAGGACGATGGTGCACAGCATGACGAGGCCGGCGACAGCCGCTATATTGCGCCGGAACATGCGCCAGGCCTCGCGCCCGGGGGGGCAGATCTCGGCCGCGGCGGGCTCCAGCCCGGCAGGGTTGAGGTTCACGGTCGTCATCGCTACTGCCCTCATTTCAGCTTGATGCGCGGATCCACCAGCCGATAGGCGAGATCGGTCAAGAGGTTCGCGATCACCACGATCAGGGCCGAGAAGAACAAGATCCCGAGGATGGTGGGGCTGTCCCGGCGCAGGATGCTCTCGAAGGCCAGCCGGCCCATGCCGGGCCAGTTGAACACCGTCTCCACCAGCACCGCGCCGGCGAACATGTTGCCAAACTGCAGGCCGGCCATGGTGATCACCGGCAGTACCGCGTTGCGCAGCGCATGCTTGAAGATCACCTTGCGCTCGCTCAGTCCCTTGGCGCGGGCCGTGCGGATGTAGTCCGAGCCGAGCACATCCAGCATGCTGGCCCGGCTCAGCCGGCTGTACTGGGCCAGGTAGATGATGGCCAGAGTCAGCATCGGCAGCACCAGGTGGTGGAGTATGTCGAGGGCGGCAGCCAGAAAGCCCGGCTCCCGGATCGCGCTCTGCATTCCGGTCACCGGAAAGATCGGCCAGACCGAGGCGAACAGGATCAGCAGCACGATGCCGGTCCAGAACACCGGCGCGGAATTCCCGGCCAGGGAAAAGAGGGTGATGAGGTGGCTGAAGCCGCTCTCCGGCTTGCGCGCGGTCAAGACACCGAGAAAGGTTCCCAGCACCACCGACAGGATCAGGGCACTCAGCACCAGAAGCAGGGTGGGGAGCACCCGTTCGGCGATGAGCTGCACCACCGGCAGGTTGAAGTAATAGGAGTAGCCGAGGTCGCCCTGTGCGATCCGTCCCAGATAGGTCAGCAACTGCACGTGGAAGGGTTGGTCGAGGCCGTAGGCGCGGCGGATCTCGGCGAGAACCTCTTCGGTCACCCCGCCCATGGTGCCGGCGATGACCTCGGCCGGGTCGCCGGGCGCCAGGTGGATCAGGGCGAAGTTGAGGATCAGGACCGCCAGCAGCAGGCCGACCACATGTAGCAGTCGGTGCCCAAGGGATACCAATAGAGCCATAGCCGTGTCCCTCAGCGGATCATTTGGGGGGTGTCTCCCAATAGACCTCATCCAGCGGCGACATCACGCCCCAGATGTTCTCGGGCACGTTCGCCAGGCCACGATGGTACACGGTGCGGTACGGGATGAGGGCCAGGTAGCTGATGGGGGCGTCGTCCACGACGATGCGCTGGAACTCATTGTAGAGCTGTTTGCGAACATCCGGGTTGAGCTCGCGCGCGGCCTGCTGCAGCAGTTGGTCGACCTGGGAGTTGGCGTAGCTCTGGGTGTTGGACCAGATCACCCCCTTCTGGATGTTGCTGCTGAGATAGGTGCGGTGCACGCCAATGACCGGATCGCCCCAATTGAACACGGCGTCGATGGTGGTATCGAAATCGTGGTTCGAGACCCGTTGCGCCCAGGTCGGGAAGTCCGGCGACGGCCGCGGCTCGGTCTGGATGCCGATCTTCTTGAGCTGCGGCTTCAGGTATTCGGCCAGGCTCTTCTGCAAGGGTGAGCCGGGAATGTAATCGACGGTGATCGAGAAGCGCACGCCATCCGCACCCCGCTTGAACCCGGCCTCATCCAGCAGCCGATTGGCCTTGTCCAGATCGAGTTCGTAGGGCTCCAGAGCGCTGCTCGCGAACGGGCTGCCCGGCGCGATCGGGCCATAGGCGCGCGTGCCCAGCCCCAGCATCAGCGCCTTGGTGATGAAGCTCTTGTCGATGGCATAGCTGATCGCCTGGCGTACCGCCTTGTTGTTCAACGGCTCCTTGCGGGTATTGAAGGCCAGCCAGACCAGCGCTCCGACACCCTCATAGCCCTTGTCGGTGACGGCCAGGTGGTCGAGCTTCTGCAGCCGGGCGATCTCGCGCAGCTGGTCTTCATAGGCCAGCAGGTGACCCTCACCGCGCTCCATGGTGATGGCGCGGTTGGCGCCATCCGGGATCACCCGCACCACGATCCGATCCAGGTAGGGTCTGCCCTTGAGAAAGTAGTTCTCGTTGCGGACCAGGGTGATGTAATCGCCCGACTTGAACTCCTCGACTTTGAATGGCCCGGCGCCGATGGGTTTCATGTTGGCGGGATGGGTCTTGGGATCCTGTCCGTCGCCGTAGATGTGCTCCGGCAGGATGGGCAGCAGCGCCGGCGACATGGCCAGCAGTATCGCCGGGTGGGGATGGGCCAGGCGCAGGATCGCCGTGTATGGGTCCGGCGTCTCCACCGCGGTCACCGGCTCGAACATGCTCTTGAAGGGGTGGTGCTCCTTCACCGTCTTCACCGAGAAGGCCACGTCCTTGGAGGTGACCGGCTTGCCGTCGTGAAAGGTCGCGTTCTTCACCAGGTGCAGGGTGACCGACAGACCGTCCGCGGCGACCGACCAGCTCTCTGCCAGATACGGCTGTGGATTCCACTTGTCGTCGTAGCGCAGCGGGCTGGCGAAGATCTGGGCGGCCGGCATGCCGGTGGCGACGCCGGACTGGACCGCCGAGTTCAGGTGGCGTGGATTGAACTGGGTAACCCAAACCAGGGTACCCCCTGGCTTGGGCTCGGCGAAGGCAGTGGGCGGCATCCCGGCAGCGACCGCCAAGGCGGCAGCCAGTCCCAGGCAAGCGACGAACTTGCGGACCATGCGGACCATAGTGTTGCTCCTCCTCGCTGGCAGCGATGCTCGTGGGCATCGGCCTTGGTGATGGTCGTTTACCATACGCTATGCGGGTCGCCGCAGCGGGTATAGTGCCAGTGGCGCGTTTTTCGTTGGTCCAGAACGAGCCGGACTCGATATTGGATGGCGTTGGCCGCAATGGCGGCGGCATCGGACATGCCGGCCGGCGCCGCGCTCGTGGTATGGTAGCGGGCGCGGCCCCCGTGCTCCGCGACCCGGAGCCGTCCGCGACTCGCACCCGCTGAATCACGACGATCACGCTCATCATGGCCGAATACAACGACCCCGGCCGGCCGGCCATCCTGGTGGTGGACGACGAACCGGCCATGCGCGAACTGCTGCACGATCTGCTCGCTGCCAGCGGCTATGCCGTGACCTGCGTGGCCGACGGCAAGGCCATGCGCGAGCGGCTGGCCCATGAGGTCTATGCCCTGGTGATCCTCGACCTGCGCCTGGCCGGCGAGGACGGCATGCTGCTGGCGCGCGAGCTGCGCAGCCGCTCGGCCATCCCGATCATGATGCTCACCGGCAAGGGCGACGAGACCGACCGCATCCTCGGCCTGGAGCTGGCCGCCGACGACTTCCTCATGAAGCCGTTCCACAACCGCGAGCTGCTGGCCCGCATCCGCGCTCTGCTGCGCCGCTCCACCGAGCTGAGCATGCCGCTGGCGCGCAACGAGGACCCCTACGCCCGCGAGCGGCTGTGTTTCGGCGACTGGGTGCTGGATCTCACCCGGCGCCAGTTGCTGCGCGCCGACGGCGGCGAAGAGCCGTTGACCCATGCCGAGTTCACCCTGCTGGAGGCGCTGCTGCGCGCCCCCAACCGCGTGCTCAGCCGCGAGCAACTGCTGGAGATGACCCGCGGCTACGACAGCGAGGTGTTCGACCGCACCATCGACGTGCTCATCCTGCGCCTGCGCCGCAAGATCGAGCCCAACCCGCGCCAGCCCCGCTACATCCGCACCGAGCGCGGTATGGGCTATGTCTTCACTGCCACCGTCACGCGCTGCTGAGGGCGAAGCATGGCGCGGCCGGCACTGCTGAGCACGGTCAAGGCACGGCTGCTGCTGGCCTTTTTCACCCTGGCCGCGGCGGCCCTGGTGTTGGCGGCGGTGGGCTGGCGCGGGCTGTCCAATACCGAGCAGGCGCTGCAGAGCCTGCAACAGGAGGTGCAGCCCGACATCTCCCGCTCCCTGGAGCTGGCCGAACGCACCGCCAACCTGGCGGCGCTGGCGCCCTATGTGGCCGAGGCCAGCTCCCCGTTCCAACTGCAGGGCGAGGCCGAGGCGCTGCGGCAGAAAGCCCGTGAGGTGCTGGCCCTGGCCCGCGCCATCCCCCACCTGGAGGCGGCGGCGCCGCGGCTGCAGCCGCTGCTGGACCGGCTGGAGCAAGCTCTGGACGAGCTCATCACGCTGACGCGCCAGGATCTGTTCCTGCGCGAGGACCTGCGCCAGCACCTGTTCGCCCTGGAGCGCCTCGGCGAGCGCTTGGCCGGCGCCGATACGGCCGCGGCGCGCGCGCCCCTGGAGCGGCAGCTGGACCGGCTGGTGGCGGCGCTAGGCGCCGACGGCGAGGGACTGGAGGTCCTGCAGCG
>DATLYF010000186.1:0-4383 GCA_035575095.1 Candidatus Competibacteraceae bacterium | reverse complement strand
TATCGGCCACGCCCTGGCCGTAGGTGTCCTTATCGTGGATGACGGCGACCTTGCCGGCCTTGAGCCGGTCGATGATGAAATCGGCCGCGATGTCGCCCTGCTGGTCGTCGCGCCCGCCGATGCGGATGACAATGGGCAGGCCGCGCTCGGTGATCTGCGGGGCGCTGGAGACGGTCACCATGACCACGTCGCCCTCGGCATAGATGTCGGAAGCCGGCAGCGTCGAGGAGGAGCAGAAATGGCCCACCACCGCGTTCACCTGCTCCTTGTCCACCAACCGATTGGCCACCGCCACCGCCTGCTTGGGCTCGCAGGCGTCGTCGCCCTTCACCAGCTCGATCTTTCTGCCGTTGATGCCGCCGGCGGCGTTGAGGTGTTCCACCGCCAGGCTGGCGCCGCGCCACATGCGCTCGCCGTGGGCGGCATTGGCGCCGGTCATGGGGCCGGCCACGCCGATCTTGATCGCCTCCGCCGCCTGGGCGGTGGCGCATAGCGCCGCACTCAGGGCCAGGACCAACAGGGCTCGGGGATGTTTCATGGTCTGCCTCTCCTCGTCTTGGGGGTTGGAGCCGCCCACGGGCGGCGCAAGTGAACCGGCCGTAGCTTCAGCGCAGCAGGAAACCGCGGCCGATGACGTCATCCTCTTCCAGCCAGAAGCGGGACTCGCCACAGTAGTGGGCCTGACCGGCGACGCGCACCGTCACCGCCGGCAACTCGCCGCAGCGGGTCTCGGCCACAGGCATGCCGCTGAAGCGGGCGCCGGTCAGGCTTTCGAACTCGCGCGCCTGAGCCAAGGGCAGCAGACCGCGGCGGTGCTGCAGGGCCACCCGCGCGGTGACCCCGGAACCGGTGGGGCTGCGGTCCACCTGGGCATCGGCGAAGACGCAGACGTTGCGGCTGGGCCGACTCGGGTCGGTGTCGCCGCCGTCGGTGAGGATGGTGCCGTAGAGAAAGGCCAGGTCGGCGGCATCGGGATGCTGCAGCGGGATCTGCTGGCGCACCGCCGCGGTGACGGCACTCGCCCCGTCCACCAGGTCACGCAGCCGATCGCGGGCTAGATCCAGACCCAGGCGCGCGGCCGGGAGTATGGCGTAGAAGGCGCCCCCGTAAGCCACGTCGGTCAGCACCACACCACAGCCCGGCACCTCCACCGAGGCATCCAGGGCCAGGGCGAAGGCCGGCACGCTGTCGAAGAACACCCGTCCGGCGCGGCCGTCGCGCACCTCCACCTGGGCCCGCACCAGCCCGCAGGGGCACTCGATGTTGACCGGGGTGAGCGGCTCCCGCGCCGCGACCAGACCGTGGTCCACGGCATAACGGCCGAGCGCGATGACGGCGTGGCCGCACATGGTGCTGTAGCCCTCGTTGTGGATGAACAGCACCGCCAGATCGGCCTCCGGCAGGCTGGGCCGCACCGGGATCACCCCATACATGTCGTAGTGGCCGCGCGGCTCGAACATCAGCAGCCGGCGCAGGTGGTCCAGGTGCTCGCGGGCGTAGCGGCGCTTGGCCAGGATATCGGCGCCGGGAATTTCCGGATAACCCTCGCGCACGATGCGCACCGGCTCGCCGCTGGTGTGCATGTCGACAACATGGAGGACGGGCTGGGACATGATTGGATATCCTCTTCAGTATATCGTCTACTGTATACAGTATCCGTCAAAAAACAAGAACACTCCCGCTCAAAACGACGGCGCCCCGCCCCCGTTACCGGGAGCGGGGCGCCCTAGCGACGGCTACGGCAAGCAGCCTACGCCGCGACCACCGTGAGGCCGTACTGGTTCTGATCGGCGACGTGCTCCAGCCAGTGCCACAGGTAGTCGGCGAAGCTTCTACGCACCACCACCTCGTAACCGCCGTCGGCCAGCGGCCGGATCAGGGCCGGGGCCTTGGCGATCAGGGTCTGGGCGCACTGGCCGGGGCCGAACACCCGCGGGTGCAGGTCCAGCGGACAGCCCTTGGCCAGCAGCTCGCGCGCCTTGTCGCCGCGCAACACCAGCACGGTCTGGCCGCTGGAGATCTCGGTGACGGCGGCGAACTGGCCGGCCAGCGCCTGGCGCAGTTTGGCGGCCAGCGCAGCCTCGGCGTCCGGGGCGGTGACTACCAGCCACTCGCTGGGGCACAGCCAGTACACGGTCAGGCCATTGCCCTCGGCGACGGTGTTGGGCTCGCACGGCAGGGCCAGCCCGAGCACGCCCTCGGCGGCCTTGCGGAAGGCGGCATCGGCTGGGTCGCCGCGCAGATTGAGATGGCCGAGAAAGGCACGCTCGGCGGCCAGCACTCCCTTGCCCTCGACCTGGTGACTGACCCGGGCGGCCAGGCCGCGGCCCACCAGGGGGCTCTCCCGACGCAGCGGCGCGGTGGTCTGCCGCGCCTCCAGGGGACGTTCGTGACGGACGGCTTTGGACATTCTGCAGCCTCCTTCAGGCTCGCTGTTTGGCTTGGCGGCCGCCCCTGGGGGCAGCCTGCGTGTTGCGTGCGACCATCACCGTGCTCTCAGGAACTCGGCCAGCGGCTGGGTCTCGTCGCGGCCCTTGTCGTCGATGAACACCGGGGCGGTGATGGTGGCCTTGATCACCCGGCCGTCGGCCAGCGGCGCGTATAGGGTCTCGCCCATGCGGCTGCGGCCGTTCTTGATCAGCGCCATGGCGATGGAGCGGCCCAGGTTGGCGCTGTAGTAGCTGGAGGTGACGTGGCCATCCATCGGCATGGGCAGTGGCACCTTGGGGTTGCTGACCATCTGCGCGCCCTCCGGCAGCACCACCTGGGGATCCTCGGTGAGCAGGCCCACCAACTGCTTGCGGTCGGGACGGGCGGTGTCGGAGCGGCTCAGCGAGCGCTTGCCGAGGAAGTCCTTCTTCTTCGAGACGATCCAGTCCATGCCGAGGTCGATGGGCGTCACCGAGCCGTCGGTGTCCTGGCCGACGATGATATAGCCCTTCTCGGCGCGCAGCACGTGCATGGTCTCGGTGCCGTAGGGCGTGATGTCGAACTCCCGGCCGGCCTCCATCACCGCCTCCCAGACGTGGCGGCCGTAGTCGGCCGGCACGTTGAGCTCGTAGGCCAGCTCACCGGAGAAGGTGATGCGCATCACCCGGCCGGGCACCCCGGCGATCTTCCCTTCGCGGAAGGTGAGCAAGGGGAAAGCCTTGGCATCGAAGTCGATGCCCTCGCAGATCTTGCTGACCACCGCGCGGCTCTTGGGGCCGACCACGGCGACGGTGGCCCAGTGGTCGGTCTGCGAGGTGAGATGCACCTTGAGATGCGGCCACTCGGTCTGCAACCAGCGCTCCAGCCAGGCCATGACGCGGGCGGCACCACCGGTGGTGGTGGTCATGTAGAAATGGTTCTCAGCCAGGCGCGCGGTCACGCCATCGTCGATGACCATGCCGTTCTCGTCGAGCATCAGGCCGTAACGGCAGTGCCCCACCTTCAGGTTGTCCCAGTTATTGGTGTACACCCAGTTGAGGAAGGTAGCCGCATCCGGACCCTGGATGTCGATCTTGCCCAGGGTCGAGGCGTCCATCACGCCGACGCCGTTGCGCGCCGCCAGGCACTCGCGGTTGACCGCGGCGTGTATGTCCTCGCCCGGCTTGGGGAAATACCAGGCGCGCTTCCACTGGCCGACATTCTCCCACTCGGCGCCGTGCGCCACCGCCCACTCATGGGTGGCGGTCTTGCGGATCGGCTCGAACAGGTCGCCCAGGTCCGGGCCGGCGATGGTGCCGAAAGTCACCGGGGTGTAGTTGGGGCGGAAGGTGGTGGTGCCCACCTCGGGCACGGGCGCGCCGCGGGTCTGGGCGACGATGCCCATGCCGTTGATGTTACCCAGCTTGCCCTGGTCGGTACCGAAGCCCATGGCGGTGTAGCGCTTGACGTGCTCGATGTTCTCGAAGCCCTCGCGCACCGCCAGCCTCAGATCGGAGGCGCCGACGTCGTTCTGCAGGTCGACGAAGGCCTTGGGCACGCGGCCGGGGGCCTGCTGCCCGGGCACCAGCCAGAGCGGGCGCAGCGGCTCCTCGATGGGATCGTTCACCGCCGGCATGGCCGGGGCGCTGCCATCACCGCAGCCGGCCAGCTTGGCCGCTTCGGCCCCGGCGGCCAGACCCTCGGCCAGCGCCGCCTGCAGGCTGAAGCTGCCGGCGCAGGCGCCGGCCGAGCGCTCCGCCTGCACCGGGGTACCGGGGCGAAAACAAGCCAGCTTGTCGTCCCAGATCGCCTTGGCGCCGGACTGGGCGGAGAGGTGGATCACCGGGCTCCAGCCGCCGGAGACCGCCAGCACGTCGCAGGGGATGCCGCGGATGGCGCCGTGCACGCGGCTGCCGTCGGGGGAGAGCTGCATCACCCGCGCCCCCTCCAGGCGCTTGCCGCCCTGCACGTCGA
>DATLYF010000185.1:0-26602 GCA_035575095.1 Candidatus Competibacteraceae bacterium | reverse complement strand
TGTCGCGCCCTTGGCGGCACGGCCGACAGCGCCCGCCGCGGCCGGCGCTGCTGCAGCACCACTTCGGTGGAACGCTCTAGGTCCTCCAGATACATATGCTCCATTTCCCGGGCAAAAGCCTCATTTTCGACGGTGACATCCAGTTCGTAGTTGCCGATCCAGCTGGCAATATTGAGATTGGACGAGCCTACCCGTGCCCAACGTCCATCGGCGACCGCGGTCTTGGCGTGCATCATCGGCCCGTTCCATTCGAACACGCGGATGCCCGCCTCCAGCAGTGGGCGGTAGCCGGCGCGAGACAGCGGGGTAAGCAGCGGCAGGTCGCTCGTGCCTGGCACCAGCAGGCGCACGTCCACCCCGTCGGTGGCCGCCGCACACAAGGCCTGCACGTAAGTGCTGGCACCGACGAAATAGGCGTCGGCCAGCCACAGTCGCTTGCGCGCCAAGGCGGCGATCAGCTGATCGAGACGGAACAGGCCGGCCGAGCTGGGCGCTGTCGCCACCACCCGCAGGTCCACCCCGCCAGCGTTCTGTTCGGCGCCGTCGCGTCGCGCCAGCTCGGCGGCCGGAATCGGCGGACCGAGCAGTGCCCACACCTCGGCAAAAGCACGCTCGATGTCGGCCACCGCCGGGCCGCGGATCTCCAGCCCGGTATCGCGCCAGGGCTCGCCGCCGCTGCCTAGCCAGCGGCGGCTGATACAGATGCCGCTGACGAAACCGACGCGGCCGTCGATGGCGATGCTCTTGCGGTGCTCGCGGCTGACCCAGCCCAGAGGGCTGTCCAGGCGCGGCGGGTTGAAGCAGCGCACCTCCACGCCGGCCTCCGTCAGCCGGCGCCAGAAGGCGCGGGAGCCCAGGCTGAGCGAGCCCAGCCAGTCGTAGATCAGCCGCACCCGCACTCCACTGCGGGCTTTTTCCGCCAAAGCGGCAGCAAACTGTTGGCCGACGGCATCGGGCTGGATGATGTAGTTCTCGAAGCAGATACGCTCGCGGGCGGCACCGATGGCCTCCAGCCAACGCGGATAGTTCTGCGTGGCATCGCGCAGCAGGGTAACGCTGTTGCCGGACAGCAGCGGCGCCCCGGCCGCCCGGGAGAACGCCTGCTCGGCCAGCAGCCGGGTCCCCATCCATTCGCGACGCGGTGAGCCGAAGGTGTAAGGCATGGACGGTCTCGACGCGAAGACTCTGCTCACATTCTACAGAATTGATCTGTCTCATTTTCCTGCGGCCGTCATCCCCTATCCTGAAGCCCTGACCAGCCGTACTTAGCGGAATAAGCAAATGCCAAATTAAAATAACGAATTGATTTGAAATCTGCGATTCTATATGCGCTCAGGATATAGAACTCCCTCACTCGTCGAGTTGACCCCGGCTGCCAGCGAGGGTGGCGGCCCCAACAGCAGAGATTGCCCATGACCATCCAGACAGATGCTGTCATCATCGGGGCCGGCCCGGTCGGCCTGTTTCAGGTGTTCGAGCTCGGCCTGCTCGGCATCAACGCCCATGTCATCGACTCCATGCCGCAAGTCGGTGGACAGTGCATGGAGCTCTACCCGGACAAGCCCATCTACGACATCCCGGCGCTGCCCTCGGTCACCGGGCGGGAGCTGACCGAGCGCCTGCTGGAGCAGATCCGGCCCTTCAACCCCACTTTCCACCTCGATCAGGAGGTGCAGATGGTGGAGCCCTGCGGCGAGGAGGGTTTTTATCTGCGCACTGCCAAGGGCACCGAGTTCATGGCCCGCTCAGTGATCATCGCCGGCGGCCTGGGCGCCTTCGTGCCGAAGAAGCTGGCGGTGAAGGAGGCCGAAGCCTACGAGGGTCACCAGGTACATTACGCGGTGCGCAACCCCGAGCGCTTCCGCGGCAAGGACCTGGTAATCTTCGGCGGCGGCGACTCGGCCCTGGACTGGACCCTGGCGCTGCAGCCCCTCGCCAACAGCGTGGTGCTGGTGCACCGCTCCACCAAGTTCCGCGCCGCTCCGGCCTCGGTGGCCAAGATGCAGGAGCTGTGCGACAACCTGGATATGCAGTTCCTGGTGGGCAACTGCAACGGTATCATCGAGGACAACGGCCGCTTGACCGGGGTCAGCGTGCTCGGCGGCGACGGCGTCACCCGCCGCCTGGAGTGCGACGACGTGCTGGTATTCTTCGGCCTCTCGCCGCAACTCGGGCCCATCGCCGAATGGGGGCTGAACCTGGACAAGTCGCAGATCGTGGTGGACACCGAGAAGTTCCAGACCAACGTCCCCGGCATCTATGCGGTGGGCGACATCAACACCTATCCCGGCAAGAAGAAGCTGATCCTCTCCGGCTTCCACGAGGCGGCGCTGGCGGCCTTCGCCATCAAGGGCCGCCTCAACCCCGGCGAGAAGGTGCACTTGCAGTACACCACCACCAGCCCCATCATGCACAAGCGCCTGGGTGTGACGGTATCGCTGGACGACTGATGGTGGCCGGCCCCGGTGAGGTTCAGCGCCTAGGCCGGCACACTTGCTCCCCCCTCGCCTTCTCACTCCGCCTGCCGCCCGCTCCCGGTCGGCGGCGGCTCTTCCGGCTTCTCCGCGGTTCCACCGTCCGACGCCTTGATGCGCCACAGGGTTTCCTCCTCGCCGGCCCGCGCCCGCTCTTGCTCTCGCCGCTGCTCGGCGGCCTCCATCGCCGCCTCCACGGTCTCGAAGGGTCCGGCGTCCGGCTCGGGCTGCCAGGTCTGGCCGTTGTCTTCACTGCGCTCGAGAAGCCAGGGCATGGACAGATCTCCGGCTGGGGAATGGTCAGAGTATAGGCGGCATGGAGCACGGTCTCGGTGCTGCCCGGAGCGGGCGACCATGTCGCATCTCCATCGCAGCCTGGATGAGGCGTTGCCGCAGACGGGCTCTGCGCAAAAAGACCCGCCGATCCGGCGGGTAAGAGGCAAGGACAGCTCGGTTGCCGTGTTCCCTACGGCAGAGGCTAGCATCCCTCAGGACACCTGAAGCCTCGATGAACCGTGAGCCGCAGGCAATCCCCCCGGAATATGCGAGGCCGCCGCCCGGGAAGAAAGGATGTAACGCAACCGCGCGAGAGCGCTATTATTGAGAACAGATCGACCCCCAATGGATATGATGGTGCCTGAGCACGGGGCTCGATCGATCGAGCCTGCGCACCCATGGCCGTCTGTACGCAGGCCGCCGAAACCGTGATACTGGCGGCTTACGGCCACTGATCCAACGTGTACAACGTGGCTTTGGAGGTCACTATGCACACCGACCCGCAAAGCAACGCGACACCCTATCTGTCCCTGCAGCACAGGTCTTTCCGTTCCCATCGCCCGCGGCTGGTCGATCCCTCGGCCGAACCCTGGAGGCTGGGTCTGTATGAAGCACTGGTCGGCGCACCGGTCAACGCCAACCCCTATCCCTTCGGCAACCCCGAATGGGAACAGTGGAAATGGGGATGGCAGATGGCCCATAGCGCCTGCGACGACAAACCGGCCCTCGCCCATGCCCTGAGCAGCCATAGACGGGCGCTCTGACCAGCTCCCGTCGAATAGCCCCACAATAGGGGGCGCGGACCTGGATCGGCAGCTCCTCGCCCGTCACTTACGCCGAGCGAGGAGAGCGAATAGGCGCGCCCTGATACGTCAGCGACCCTTACGTAGGCTCGGGGTCCGGTGTACCTAAAGATCCACAGCCCGCTGTCGCGGTCGCTCCCCAGGATGATCATCTGCCCGTCGCGGACGAACGTCTCCACTGCCCAGAAATCGTTGCCGTTCGGATCGAGGTAGCCGCCGACCTGGGACCCTGAGCTGTGTAGCTGTTCTGTAGCACAACACCCCCGGATTGCAACAAGCGCTTTCCTCAAGAGGGCCCCTGATAACTGGAAATCAAACAAATCAATACAATCCAGCTTGAGATCCGCTAAAGTTTTTCTTTGGTGCCCTACCACAACCAGGGATAGGCGAAAAGACGGGGCACCTCAACAGGCGATACACTCTCAGAGCCCCAAACCACAAGAGGAAATCAGATGGCGAGTAGCTACGGCGATTTTGTTGAGGCCTACCTGAACACCCAGCAGAAGCTTTGGGACCTGTGGCTGGAAGTCGCGCGACGGCTCGATGAGACATCGGCGCCTGCAGGATGGGGGGCCCTGAGCCCGCTCAGAGCCTTCCAGAGCCACACCGCATGCCTGCTCGAAGCCAGGCGGATCTGGCTCCAGGACCGGCCCTGGCTACAGCAATGGGCCAACACGTTGGATCGGGCCAACAGCGAGGCCCTGGCCTTTATGCTCGACTGGAACCAGCGTTGCTTCGAGCGCGAGGCCACGTTCCGCAGCGCGGTCTTCAAGACCTGGCTACGTGGTGGCCGCGACTTCTACTGGGGCAACCGGGATGAGGCCACACCACAGGCATCCGCAAACCCGCAGAAAGACGCTCAGCAGGCCACGACTCCGCCTGAAACCGCCGTCGCAACCAGCGCCGAACCCTCCCTTGCAGCGAGCCCAGAGCCTGCCGTCGCAACCAGCGCCGAGCCTCCCGTTACAGCGAGCTCAGAGCCTGCCGTCGCAACCAGCGCCGAACCCCCAGTCAAGGTCAATGCCAACCGCGCCGTGAAGCGCTCCAAACTCACCGAAGCGCCGACCGAGAAATCGGCGTAGCGCCCTATTCGACCGATACGGCCTGCCCCGTCGCCCTGAAGGGCGGCGGGTATGCCGCCCGCCCCTACCCTTGCGGCTTCAGCCTTCCCTGCCCGAAAAGAATGGCCCGCGATTCCTCGGTGATCGTGGGGGCGGTGTTGATCTCATCGGCCTTGGCGTAGGCGCGCTGGATGGCGTCACGCGCGCGTAGCGCTTGAAACCAGCGCTGCACGTGGGGGAATTCGTCGAGGTCGATACCCTGGCGCTCGTGGGGCACGACCCACGGATAGATGGCCATATCGGCGATGGAGTATTCATCGGCCACGAAGGCGCGGTCCTTCAGGCGGCGGTCGAGCACGTCGTAGAGCCGCTCGGCCTCTTTGGTGTAGCGTTCGATGGCGTAGGGCAGCTTCTCCGGCGCATACAGGCGGAAGTGATGGTTCTGCCCGAGCATCGGACCCTGCTCGCTCATCTGCCATAGCAGCCATTCCAGCACCACCTTGCGGGCACGCAGCTCAATCGGCAGGAAGCGGCCGGTCTTCTCCGCCAGGTACTGGAGAATCACCCCGGACTCGAACACCGACAGCGGCGGGCCGCCATCGGCGGGAGCGTGGTCGATGATGGCCGGGATCTTGTTGCTCGGCGAGATGGCGAGGAACTCCGGCGCGAACTGCTCGCCGCGGGAGATGTTGACCGGCCGGATGGTGTAGGGCAGGCCGAGTTCCTCCAGCAGAATGGTGATCTTGTGGCCGTTCGGGGTGGTCCAGTAGAAGAGCTCGATCACGGCGTTCACTCCGGGTAGCTGTCGTGGATGCGCCGGGCCTTGCGGGCGTAGCCGTCGAAGGCATCGAGCAGCCGCTCGCGCCAAGCGTACATCGGATCGTCCGCCTGCAACAGGCGGATCGGTGAAACCGTGCGCGCCCACATGAATACGCCCAGCAGGAGATAGTCGGCGAAGCTGGGGCTGATGCCGCCCAGGTACGGCTGGACCGCCAGCACGGCGCGCGGGACGGAGAGCACCTGCGCCAGTTGCGGCAATCCCTGCTCCGGGGGCAGCACGGCCTGCTCCAGCGTCATCCCCAGCCGCGCCTCCCGCGTCCGGCGGAAGTAGTCGATGTCCTTCTCGTGAAGGGCGGCGAAAATGTCGAACAGGATCATGCGCAAGACCAGCGGATGCAGGGTTTGCTCACACCAGAGCTTGATGAACAGGGCGTGCGCCGTACCCTGCTCGCCGCCGAGCAGGGACGGGCTGTCCGGGTAGGCGGCGTCGAGGTAACGGGCGATCTCCCAGCTATCGACCACCGTGCGCTGGCCGTCGACCAGCACCGGGACGGCGCCCTGCCCGGAGAAGGCGATGACGTCCTTCTCCGTGAAGCGCCAGGGGATGGCTTCGAAGTCCAGTCCCTTGTGGCGGAGCGCCATCCGCACCCGCCAGCAATGGGGGCTGAAGCGGATGCTGTCCTCCGCGCCGGCAAGATCGTACAGGGTGATGACCATCGGCCGCTGCCTCCTGGATTGTTGCTCAGCGATGCACTGTACGACATCCGCAGTCCCGGAGCATTCCGTTTTCCCTCTGGCTGCGCCCGGAATCCTTACGGAGATAATTTGTCGAAAAATTTGAAGTTTATGTAACGGATTGGGCAATTCGCTCGGACACTTGGCAGGAGGCGTTTCCAGCATGCGTAAAGTTATGATGGCGATCGCGATCGGCGTCCTGGCCCTCGGCCTGAGCGCCTGCGGTAATCTGAGTTATCAGGACAAGGCCACCATCACCGGGGCGGCCATCGGCGGCGTAGGGGGTTCCATACTCACCGAAGGCAGCGCTCTCGGCACCGTTGGTGGTACCGCAGTAGGCGGATTCATCGGCCACGAAGTCGGTAAGAGCAAGCGGCGCTAAGCCCGCTCTGCCTGTCTCTCGGTACTGTGCAGCCTACGGTACCGTTCTCCATTTGTTTTACCAGTGAGGGCCGGCCTGGGCGGCAGCTCCGGCGCCGGCCTCTCGATCCACTATATTCAACCTAGATCGGCGAGTCGTCCGATCGCGTTCCCCGAGTCAACGGTTTCAGCGTCACTCGCTTTGAACGCGAGGACGTGGTCCGATCGCGCTCCCCGAGTCAATTCTTGCGACAGCCAAGAGGCAGCCCCGATATGACGATCTTCGCAAGCCTGCGGGCGCGCTTGCTCGCCCTGATGTTGCTGGCGGTGCTGCCTGCGTTCGGCCTGATCATCTACTCCAGTCTCCAGGAGCGGCAGAGCGCAGCCAGGGCCGTTCAGGTCGAGGCGCAGCGTCTGATCCGCCTGATGGCCAGCCAGCATGAGCGCTTCATCGAAGGGGCACGGCAACTGCTCACGGCTCTGGCTCAACTGCCAGCGGTGCGGCAACGGGACGGCGCCGGCTGCAGCGCCCTGTTTGCCGATTTCCTCAGACGCTATCCCTTCTATGCCAACCTCGGTGCCGTGGATCTCGACGGTGACACCTTCTGCAGCGGGCTGCGGCTGACGCGGCCGGTCAACCTCGCCGATCGGGCCTATGTGAAAGGGGCCTTGCAAACCCGCGACTTCGCCATCGGCGAGTATCAGATTGGCCGGATCACGGGCAAGGCTAGCGTCAACTTCGGTTACCCGTTCGTGGATGATGCGGGGACCGTCCAGGGAGCGGTCTTTGCCGCCCTCGATCTGGTCTGGCTCAAGCAACTGGCAGCCGAAGCCCAGCTGCCGAGCGGTGCGACGCTGACCCTGTTCGACCGAAACGGCACCGTGCTCGTACACCATCCCTCAGCGCTTGGGTTGACGGGCACCTCGGCGGCCGATACCCCGCTGGTCAAGTCCATCCTGAACCGGCGCGAGGCCGACACGGTCCAGGCTCCCAATCTGGACGGGGTGATGAGCCTGTTCGCCTTTGCCCCGATCGGCGGCAGTCGGCTGGATGGGTATACCGTCTATCTGGCCGTCGGCATTCCAACCGCGGTGGCCTTCGCCGATGTGAATCGTGCGTTCATCCGCAACCTGCTGGTCTTCGCCGTGGTCGCGCTGCTGGCCCTCGCCGCGGCCTGGTGGTTCGGCAACCGCCTCATCCTGGGGCCGGCCAGGATTCTGCTGACGGCAACCGAACGACTGCAAAGCGGCGATCTCGGTGCGCGTACCGGGCTTTCGCCCGGCCACGGCGAGCTGGGTCAACTGGCCCAGGCCTTTGACCACATGGCCGAGCGGCTGCAGGATCGCGAGGCCCGGTTGAGCCAGACGCTGAGCGAGGTTACGGAACTCAAGGATCTGCTCGACAACGTCTTCTCCTCCATCGTCAGCGGGGTCATCACCCTGGACCTACAAGGCAATATCACCCTGTGCAATCAGGCCGCACTGCATATTCTGGGAGTCGCAAGTAGCGGCCAGCTCGTCGGCAAGAACGTGGCCGACGCGCTCCCTGCCTTGGGGACGCCCCTACTGCACCATGTCCTCAGCATCCGCCGTACGGAAAAGCCGGTGATCGGCCTCGAAATGAGCCTGCCCTTGCCGGAACGTGGTGCGCTACACCTGCGCTTCAACCTCTCCGCGCTCAAGGCCGCGGAGCAGATACAGGGAGTGGCGATAGTCGTCGACGACGTAACCGAGAAGAAACAGATGGAGGCTCAGCGGCGGCTCCTGGAGCACATGGTATCACCGGCCATCCTGAACCAGATCGATCCGGATCATCTCCAGCTCGGCGGCCAGCGCCACGAGATCACCCTCGTATTCGCCGACATTCACGGCTTCACCGGCATCAGCGAGCAGCTCAATGCCGAGGACCTGGTGGGCCTGCTCAACCGCTACCTGGCGGCGATGGCCAACGCCGTGCTCGCCCAGGAGGGGACGATCGATAAGTTTCTGGGGGATGCGGTGATGGCCTGGTTCAACGCTCCCCTGCCCCAGCCCGATCACGTGTTGCGCGCGGTCCGCGCCGCCCTCGCCATCCGTGATGCCATCAACGCCCTGCACCGCGAGGTCTCGCCCATTTTCCGCCTTACCTGCGGTATCGGCCTGCACGTCGGTGAAGCGGTGCTGGGGCTGGTGGGGACCAAGGAGCGCGTCGAGTACACAGCCATCGGCGATGATGTCAACACCGCCAAGCGCATCCAGGAGCATACCGGGCCGCACCAGATTCTGATCAGTGCCGCCACCTACGCCCGGGTCAAGGATCAGGTCACAGTCGGCGAGAGCCGGCAGATCCAGGTCAAGGGTAAGCAGAAGCCGCTCGAGGTCTATGAACTGTTGGGGCTGAAGTGAGGGCACATCAAAGGGGGCGGAAACAGGCCTCTTCGCCGATGAGCCCCGCCTGCATCCTGGCCTGGAACAACTGCTCGTTCACCTCTCGTAGCCGGCGGCTGAGCTCGCGCTCCAGGTTCATGTGAATCATGGCAAACTGCGTCGGATCCTGCTGATACAGCTCATAGAGGCTGGCCACCGAGATTTCGATGGCGCTGCAATCGGTAACGGCACAGACCGAGGCACTGCGCCGACCGAGGTCGATCAAGGCCATCTCGCCAAAGCAATCCCCCGTCTCCAAGTACCTCAACAGGTAGTCGCGACCCTGCCAAGCCTTCAGGACGGCGACCCTGCCCTCCTCCAGGACGAACATCGCCGATGCCTGATCGCCTTCGCGGAAGAAATAATCGCCCTTGGCGACGGCAACGGTCGAGGTCCTATCCAAAAGAAACGTCAACGCCGCATCGTGGATACCACCGAAGATGGGCATTTGCTGGAGAAGCGAGAGCCTGGAGGTTCGCATGGCTGTCGACATACACAAAGAGCAGATGACGACTGCCCCTGAGAAGACTACCGGGAAACGAGATGGTTCAAACCAGCTGCCCAGTAAAAAAGCACTTAAAGCAAGCGCTCTAAGTGCTTGATTTGTCTGGTGGCTATGGGTGGACTCGAACCACCGACACCGGCATTATGAGTGCCGTGCTCTAACCGCCTGAGCTACATAGCCCTATTCGGATGCGAGCGGCGATGGAGCGCCGTCGAGGCCGCGTAATGTACCCGCGCCACCGGCGGGTGTCAAGATCAGACATTGAAGCGAAAATGCATCACATCGCCCTCCTGAACGACGTAATCCTTGCCCTCCAGCCGCCACTTGCCGGCCTCCTTGGCGCCGGCCTCGCCTTTGTAGGCGATGAAATCCTGATAGGCGATGACCTCGGCGCGGATGAAGCCGCGCTCGAAGTCACTGTGGATCACGCCGGCCGCCTGGGGGGCGGTGGCGCCGACCGGAACGGTCCAGGCGCGCACCTCCTTCACGCCGGCGGTGAAATAAGTCTGCAGGCCGAGCAGCTTATAGCCGGCACGGATCACCCGGTTGAGACCAGGCTCGTCCAGGCCGTAGTCGCGCAGGAATTCGATCTTGTCGGCCTCGTCCAATTCGACCAACTCGGCCTCCAGGGCGGCGCACACCGGCACCACCTCGGAGCCCTCGGCGGCGGCGTAGGCGCGCACCTGCTCCAGTAGCGGGTTGTCGCCGAAGCCGTCCTCGGCCACGTTGGCGATGTACAGGGTGGGCTTGATGGTGAGCAGATGCAGATCGCGCAGGGCGGCGCGCTCCTCGGCGGACAGCCCCATGCCGCGCACCGGCTTGGCAGCGTTGAGCCAGGCCAGGACGCGGGCCAGCAGGTCGCGCTGGGCGATGGCGTCCTTGTTGCCGGCCTTGGCATTCTTCTCGGCGCGCTGTAGGGCCTTCTCCACCGTGGCCAGATCGGCCAGGGCCAGCTCGGTGTTGATCACCTCGATGTCGCCCAGCGGATCGACCTTGCCGGCGACGTGGACTACGTCGTCGTTCTCGAAGCAGCGCACCACGTGGGCGATGGCGTCGGTCTCGCGGATGTTGGCCAGAAATTTGTTGCCCAGGCCCTCGCCCTTGGAGGCGCCGGCCACCAGCCCGGCGATGTCGACGAACTCGATGGTGGTGGGCACCACCTTGTGCGGCTTGACGATAGCGGCCAGCTCGTCCAGGCGGTGGTCCGGCACCGGCACGATGCCGACGTTGGGGTCGATGGTGCAGAACGGATAATTCTCGGCCTGGATGCCGGCCTTGGTGAGGGCGTTGAACAGGGTCGACTTGCCCACATTGGGCAGGCCGACGATGCCGCATTTGAAACCCATGGGATCGCTCTCGCTGGTGATGCCGGAAACCGGAAAATCGTCTCAGCGCGTGCTGTGTAAGGCTTGCATGGCCTTTTCCAGCTGCCCTTGCGCCACCTGCGGGAACACCCGCAGCGCCTCATCCATGGCCTGCTCGATGAGCTGGCGTTCGGCGAGCGGCGGCTTGCGCAGCACGTAGTCCACCACCATGCGGGCGTCGCCGGGGTGACCGATGCCGAGCCGCAGGCGCTGGAAGTCGTGGCCACCGAGCTGGGCGATGGCATCGCGCAGGCCGTTGTGGCCGCCGTGGCCGCCGTCGCGCTTGAGCCGCGCCACGCCTGGCGGCAGGTCCAGCTCGTCGTGGACCACTAGGATGGCGGGGCGGGGAATCTTATAGAAGCTGGCGAAACGGGCGATGGCCTGGCCGCTGCGATTCATGTAGGTCAGCGGCTTGAGCAGCCACAGGCCGTGGCTGCCGATGCTGATCTGACCCACTTCGCTGCTGTACTTGCTGTCGATGCGCAGCCGGCCACCGTGCTGGCGGGCCAGCTCGTCGACGAACCAGAAGCCGGCGTTGTGCCGGGTGTCCTGGTATTCGGGGCCGGGATTGCCCAGCCCCACCACCAGTTGCAGCGCGGACGGGGCGCCACTCACCGCCACCCCTCCAGGCTGGAATCGGCCATGTTACTGAGCTGCACCGCTCTCTTCTTCGGCGCCGACACGGCCATGGTGGATGTTCACCACCGCCACGTCGTACTCCGGACCCTGGGCCAGAGCCGGGATCTCCACACCGGCCGGCAGCTTGAGCTCGGACAGGTGCAGGGTCTGACCCAGCTCCATCTCGGCCAGGTCGACCTCGATGTACTCGGGCAGGTTGCGCGGCAGGCAGCTTACCTCCACCTCGGTCAACAGGTGGCTGACCACGCCGCCCTGCAACTTGACGCCCTTGCTGCTGTCCTCGTTGATGAAGTGCAGCGGCACGCGCACCTTGATCTTGTCGGCCTCGCTCACGCGCTGGAAGTCCATGTGCAGGATCAGGGGCTTCCAGGGATGGCGCTGCAAGTCGCGCAGAATGGCCTGCTCGGTGCGCTCACCGACCTTGATGGTGAGGATGTGGGAATAGAAGGCCTCGTTTTCCAGCTGCTTGGCGATGGCGTTCTGTTCCACCACCAGGTTCACGGCTTCCTGACCGGCGCCGTAGAGAATGGCCGGCACCTTGCCCTCGCGACGCAGGCGGCGGCTCGCACCCTTCCCCACGTCGGCACGGGTCTCGGCGATCACTTCGAAAGAGATGCTCATGGGTTTGCTCCAACGATCGGTGGCGGCCGGATAATAAAAAAACCCGGAGCATCCGCGACCAGATGCCCCGGCTCCACACCCACGCCGCCGGCCACCCCACGGCGCGGGCCAGGTTATGCCTTACAGGAACAGGCTGCTCACCGACTCCTCGGTATGGATGCGCCACATGGTCTCGGCCACCAGGGCAGCCACGCTGAGCTGACGGATGCGGCCGCAGGCCCGGGCCTCGTCGCTGAGCGGGATGGTATCGGTAACCACCAGCTCGTCGAGCTGCGAGGCGTTGATATTCTTGATAGCCGGGCCGGACAGCACGGCGTGGGTGCAATAGGCGCGCACCGAAGCCGCACCGTGGTCCTTGAGGGCGGCGGCGGCGTTGCACAGGGTGCCGGCGGTATCGACCATGTCGTCCACCAGGACACAGTCGCGCCCCTCCACCTCGCCGATGATATGCATCACCTGTGCCTGATTGGGGGCCGGGCGGCGCTTGTCGATGATGGCCAGGTCGGCGTCGTTGAGGCGCTTGGCCAGCGCCCGGGCGCGCACCACGCCACCCACGTCCGGCGACACTACGATCAGGTCGGACAGGCTGAGGCTGGTGAGGTCGGACAGGATGATGGGGGTGGCATAGATGTTGTCCACCGGGATGTCGAAGAAGCCCTGGATCTGATCGGCGTGCAGATCCAGGGTGAGCACACGGTCGACGCCGACGCTGGTGATCATGTTAGCCACCACCTTGGCGGAGATCGGCACGCGCGCCGAGCGCGGACGGCGATCCTGGCGGGAGTAGCCGAAATAGGGGATCACCGCGGTGATGCGCACCGCCGAGGAGCGGCGCAGGGCATCGGCGATCACCAGCAGTTCCATCAGGTTGTCATTGGTGGGATAGCAGGTGGGCTGGACGATGAAGACATCCTTGCCGCGGACGTTCTCCATGATCTCCACCATCACCTCGCCGTCGCTGAACCGGCCGACCACCGCTTTGCCCAACGGCAACTGCAGGTGCGTGACAATATCCTGGGAGAGTTGCGGGTGGGCATTGCCCGCAAACACCATCATTCTACCGTCAGACACGTGGGAGACGCCTTCCGCCTGGTCAGTGGAACGAGAAATGGCTGGGCCGCTAGGATTCGAACCTAGGAATGGCGGAACCAAAATCCGCTGCCTTACCGCTTGGCTACGGCCCAGTGACTTGTGTTTCATGCTCCAGGCCCAACCGTTGATGTAGGGGCGAGTGGTTGAGCCCTCTTGCGCGGAAACCGGCCCAGCCGGATGGCAACCGAGCGAGGACTCGTTGCGCCTCGGCATTATCCGCAAACGCCGCGAACACGCAAGCCCCGGTCCCGGTGAGCCGGGCTTCGCCGAACTGCGCCAGCCAGCGTGCCGCTTCTGCCACCGACGGATAGCGCCGGAACACCACGGCGGCGCAGTCGTTCTCTCGGCTTCCCGCAAGAAAGTCGCGTATTGTGATGGGTTCAGAATCCCGTGTCAATTCAGGGTCCTGAAACACGGCAGCGGTGACCACATGGCAGTCGGGCACCAGCACCACGTACCAGGGCTGCGGCAGCTCAAGCGGGGTGAGCTGCTCACCCACGCCCTCGCCCCAGGCGGCCCGGCCGCGCACGAACACCGGCACGTCGGCCCCCAGGCGCAGCCCCAGAGTGGCCAGTTCATCCAGGCTCAGGCCGCAACCCCAATAGTGATTGAGCGCCACCAGGGTGGTGGCGGCATCGGAGCTGCCGCCCCCCAGCCCACCGCCCAGAGGCAGGCGCTTGCGGATACGGATGGCGGCGCCAAGTCGCGTCCCCGTCTCCTGCTGCAGCAGACGCGCGGCGCGCACACTGAGGTCCTGCTCCGCCGCCACCCCGGCCGGCCCCTCCCCTTCCCGCAAGATGGCGCCATCCTCGCGCACGGCGAAATGCAGCTCGTCACAGCGGTCGAGGAACTGGAACACGGTCTGCAGCAAATGATAGCCGTCGGCGCGGCGGCCGACGATGCGCAGCAGCAGGTTGAGCTTGGCCGGCGCTGGCCAAGGAACGGAACCGGCGCTCACGACGGCAGCCGCCACTGGCCGATGACCAGCTTGACCTCCAGGTCGCCCTGGCGCGCGTCGATCCGGGCCGGCAGGTCGATGCCCTCGACCGGCTCGTAACGCAGGTAGTCGATGATCCAGCCGGACTGGCGCAGCCGGGTCAGACGGCCCTGTCCATCGCCTTCCAAGGTGGCCGCCACGCCCGGCTCGGGCAGGCCACGCACCCAGTACACCAGGCCCTTGATGGGGATGCGCCAGCCGACGGCCTTTTCCACCAGCGCATCGGGATCGGTCGCGTCGATCACCTGCCCGTCGCTGTTACGCAGCCGCGCGCCGTTGGCGCCGCCCTCGATCTCGAGGCGGCCTTGGCCCAGCGGCCCCACCAGGGCGATGCTGTAGCCACTGCCCTGCTGCTGCCACTGCAGGTTGGCGTGCCAGCCCTTGGCCTCGCGGGCCAGCGAGATGCGCCCGCCCAGCTCCCAGTCGCGGAGCGCACCGAGGGTCGCCTGCCGCATTGCCCAAGGAGCGGTCGCGGGCGCCTGCCCGGCCATGGGCATGCCGGCGCAGCCGGCCAGGATCAGCGCCAGCACCGCCAGCGCCGGCAGTCGTCGCCGTTGTCTGTTCATTGCCAGCCGAATCTCTGCTGCACCTCGCGCAGGTGCTCGTCTTCGGGCATCCGGCCGATGGCCTGCCGCCACAGCTCCAGCGCCTCATCACGGCTGCCGCTGTGCCACAGCACCTCGCACAGATGGGCGGTGATCTCGCCATCCTGGCTGCGGGCGTAGGCCTTGCGCAGGTACTCGAGGGCGGCGGGATAGTCGCCCAGGCGGTACTTGACCCAGCCCATGCTGTCCAGCACCGCAGCGTCCTCAGGCAGCAGGGCGATGGCGCGCTCCAGATAGCCCAGCGCCTCCTGGTAGCGGTCGGTGCGGTCGGCCAGGGTATAGCCCAGGGCGTTGAGGGCCTGGCCGTTCTCCGGGTTGGATTCGATCAGGGCCCGCAAGTCCTGCTCCAGCACATCCAGACGGTCGATGCGCTCGGCGGCCAGCGCCCGGCTGTAGCGCAACTGCGGATCGTCGGGGAACTGCTGCAGGGCCTCATCGAGCACGGTGAAAGCGCGCTGGTACTGCTTCACGTCGCGCAGGATCTCGGCCTCGGCGATGTACAGGCTGGCCCGCTCTCGAGGATAGCGCTGGCGCAAAGTGGCGAGCTGGGCGGTCATGCCCGCTAGATCGCCACCCTTGGCCAGCAGGCCGCCGATGAGCAGCTGTGCCCCCAGATAGCGCTCGCCCTCGGGCACCCGTTCGTACCAGCCGCGCGCCTCGGCGAAGCGGCCCTGGGCTTCGTCCAGCTTGCCCAGTTCGATGTAGAGGTCCGCCGCCTGCTGCTCCGGCTTCAGCTCCAGGGCACGCAAGAAATAGCCGCGCGCCTGTTCGTAGCGCCGGGTCTCGGCATTGAGCAGACCGAGGGCGTACAGCGCCTCGCCGTTGCTGGGTTCGGCTTCGACCAGCCGGCGGAACTGGGCTTCAGCCTCGTCCAGGCGGCGCGCCGATACCAGCAGCCGGGCATAGCCCATGCGCAGTTCCGCCTGCTCGGGATAGCGAGCCAGCGCCTGCTCCAGATCGGCTAGGGCCTCATCACGCCGGCCCATATCCAGCAGTACTTGGGCCTTGAGCAGATGCGCAGCGCTCCACTCGGGAGCTCGCTGCAGCACCTGCGCCAGGCTATCCAGGGCCAGCTGGGGGCGGTTCAGCCCCAGGGCGGTGAGGGCATGGTAATAGTGCGCCTGGATATCGTCGGGGCGGCGGCTGCGCATGATCTCCAGCACGTGCAGCACCAGCTCCTTGTCTTCGATCTGGCTGAGTGCCGCCGCTACCATACCGAAGCCGTCCTGGCCGTTGTTGCGGTTGTTCTGGCGGAGCTGGTCGAGCTGCGCCAGGGCGCCGTCCACCTCCCCGACGCGCAGCAACAACACCGCCAGCGCCCGGCGGGCGCCCTCGGCCTGCGGCTCCAGGCTCTGCCAACGCCGCGCCATATCCAAGGCCGCCTGCTCGTCTTTGAGGTACAGGGCCACACCCAGAGCGCGCTCGGCCAGGCGCGGATCGGTGCTGGCATGGGCCGCCGCCAGGTAGTTCTGCATGGCCTCTTGCATGCGCCCGCGCTTGCCGGCCAGTTCCGCCAGCAGCACGCGGTAGAGGATCTCCCGCTCCAGACTGGGCGGACGGGGGGCCAGTTCGCGGCGGATCGACTCCGCATCAGGCGCCATCTGGGTTTCCTGGGCGGTGGCGGCGAGTATCAGGCCCAGGCCAGCGGCCAGGGTTGCCACCTTCAATGCTGTGTACATGACAGTCGAATTCTCCTGTGGATCAGCGGCGCCGAGCCATGGGTGCGCGCCGGGCCGTTGCGTTCACCTTGTTTTCGCCCCCCCCATCCCGCAAAATTTGGCCACCATTTGTACCGACTTTTTATCATGCTCCTGCTGGCCCTAGGCATCAATCACAAGACCGCTCCGGTGAGCGTGCGGGAACGCCTCGCTTTCACTCCCGAGCGCATCCCCCAGGCCCTGCACGAGCTCAGGGAACAGGCCGGGGCGCGCGAGGCGGCGATCCTCTCCACCTGCAACCGCACCGAGTTGTACTGCGGTCTGGAGCAGCCCGACAGCCGTCCGATCATCCATTGGCTGGGCCAGTTCCATCAGCTCGCCCCAGCGGATCTGGCGCCCTACCTCTATCAGCACCCCGGCCCTGGCGCGGTACGCCACATGCTGCGTGTCGCCGCGGGCTTGGATTCCATGGTGCTGGGTGAGCCGCAGATTCTCGGCCAGGTCAAGAGCGCCTACCAGGAGGCGCGCGCCGCCGGCACCCTGGGCACGCTGCTGGAGCGCCTGTTCCAGCATACCTTCGCCGTGGCCAAGCAAGTGCGCACCGACACGGCCATCGGTGCCAGCCCGGTGTCGGTGGCCTTTGCCGCGGTCAGCCTGTCCAAGCAGATCTTTGCCGATCTGTCGCGGCTTACCGCGCTACTCATCGGCGCCGGCGAAACCATCGAGCTAGTGGCGCGGCACCTGCACGAGCAGGGTGTCGGCCGCCTGGTGGTGGCCAACCGGACCCTGGAGCGCGCCCACAATCTGGCGATCCAGTTCGGCGGCTACGCCATCGGCTTGGAGGAGATCGCCAAGCATCTCGCCGAGGCTGATATGGTCATCAGCTCTACCGCCAGCCCCGGCTATCTGTTAGAGCCAGGGCTGGTCAGGAGTTCCCTGCGCCGACGCAAGCACCGGCCGATGTTCATGGTCGACATCGCCGTGCCGCGCGATATCGACCCGGCGGTGGGCGAACTAGATGACGTCTACCTCTACACCGTGGATGATTTGCAGGAGATCATCCAGGAGAATCTGCAATCGCGGCGCGAGGCGGCGCGCCAGGCCGAGGAGATCATCGACGTCCAGGTGGACCATTTCATGGCCTGGCTGCGCAGCCAGGACGCCGGCCGCCCGATCCGCGCCCTACGCCGTCAGGCCGAGGCCCTGCGCGACGAGGTACAGGCCAAGGCGCTGGCCCAGCTGCGGCAGGGCAAAGATCCCGAGCAGGTGTTGCGCTTTCTCGCCAATACCCTTACCAACAAGCTGATCCACGCCCCCAGCGCTGGCCTGCGCGAGGCTGCTGCTCAGGGTCGCAGCGATCTGCTGCTGGCCATCAGCGAGCTCTATCAGTTACAACCGACCGACGACGACGGAGATCCCGCGCAATGAAGCCCTCCATTCTCGCCAAGCTCGAGCAGCTCGAGGCGCGCCACGAGGAAGTGGGGGCGTTGTTGGCCGATCCCGAGGTGATTGGCAACCAGGAGCGCTTCCGCGCCCTGTCACGGGAGTATGCCCAGCTCGAGCCGGTGGCCGCCGGCTTCAAAGCCTACCGCCAGGCGCAGCGCGAACTGGCCGGCGCCCAGGAGATGGCACGCGAGGCCGAGGAGCCCGAGCTGCGCGCCCTGGCCGAGGAGGAGGTCGCGGACACCGCACAGCGCCTGCAAGCGCTGGAGCGCGAACTGCAATTGCTGCTGCTGCCGGCCGATCCGCACGATGCGGCCAATATCTTTCTGGAGATCCGCGCCGGCACCGGCGGCGACGAGGCCGCGCTCTTCGCCGGCGATCTGTTCCGCATGTACGCGCGCTATGCCGAGGCTCAGGGCTGGCAGGTCGAGGTGCTCTCGGAAAGCCCCGGCGAGCACGGCGGCTACAAGGAGATCATCGCCCGCATCATCGGCCGCGGCGCCTATTCCCGGCTCAAGTTCGAATCGGGCGCGCATCGCGTACAGCGCGTGCCGGAAACCGAGTCGCAGGGGCGCATCCACACCTCGGCGGCCACCGTGGCCATCCTGCCGGAACTGGACGAGGTGGAGGCGATCGCCCTCAATCCCGCTGACCTCAAGATCGACACCTTCCGCGCCTCCGGCGCCGGCGGCCAGCACGTCAACAAGACCGAGTCGGCGATCCGCATCACCCATCTGCCCAGCGGCATCGTGGTGGAATGCCAGGACGAGCGCTCGCAGCACAAGAACCGGGCGCGAGCCATGAGCCTGCTGGCAGCCAAGCTGCTCGATGCCGAGCGGGAGAAGCAGCAGGCGCAGCAGACCGAGACGCGACGCCTGCTGGTGGGCAGCGGCGACCGCTCGGAGCGCATCCGCACCTACAACTTCCCCCAGGGTCGGGTCACCGACCACCGCATCAATCTCACCCTGTATAAGCTCACTGACATCCTGGAGGGCGACCTCGACCCGGTGATCCAGCCGCTGATCCAGGAGTACCAGGCAGATCAGCTGGCGGCGCTGGCCGCGGATTAGAGGCTGGAGGCTGGTGGATAACACCCTTTTTGCACTGCTGACGCAGGCCATCGCCGAGCTGGCTGGGCACAGCAACAGCCCGCGCGCCGACGCCGAGCTGTTGCTGGCCCATGCCCTGAGCAAACCGCGCAGCTTCCTGCGCGCCTGGCCGGAGCACACGTCCGCCCCTGCCGAGCTCGCCACCTTCCGCGAACTGTTGGCACGGCGCCGAGCCGGCGAGCCGGTAGCTTACCTGCTCGGTGAACGCGAATTCTGGTCACTGCCGCTGGCCGTCACGCCCGCCACCCTAATCCCCCGTCCGGAGACCGAGCTGCTGGTGGAACTGGCCCTGGCGCGGCTGCCGCCCGAGCGTCCGCTGCGGGTGGCGGATCTCGGCACCGGTAGCGGCGCCATCGCCTTGGCCATCGCCCGCGAGCGGCCGTACGCGCAGGTGGTAGCCACCGATGTCGCCGCCGACACCCTGGCGGTAGCGCAGCACAACGCCCACCGTTTGCGGCTGACCAATGTCGTCTGGCGCCAGGGGAGCTGGTGTGCACCGCTAGCCGGCGAGCGCTTCGACCTGATCGTCTCCAATCCGCCTTATCTGGCCGCGGATGATCCCCATCTGACCCTGGGCGATTTGCCCTTCGAGCCGCGCCGGGCGCTGGTTGCAGGTCACGATGGGCTGGATGCGATCCGCGCCATCGTCGCCCAGGCGCCCTCCCATTTGCTGCCCGGCGGCTGGCTGCTGTTGGAGCACGGTTACGACCAGGGTGAGCGGGTGCTGGCGCTGCTCACTGCAGCGGGCTTTGTCGAGGTCCAGGGCGCCTGCGATCTGGCCGGCATCCACCGCGTCAGCCTGGGGCGTTGGCCACAGCGCCCTGCGTCCGGCGCCGATAGCGACTAAAATTTCGGCATATGCAAGACTGCCTAGCATGGCCCAACAGCCCCAGGAGACGATCATGGCCGATCCGGCGAGCACTCCCGCAAGCAAGATGACCATCTCCGATCAGGTGATGATCGAGATGCAGGATGTGCACAAGTGGTATGGCGAGTTCCACGTGCTCAAGGGCATCAACCTCACCGTCCACAAGGGCGAGCGCATCGTGGTCTGCGGCCCTTCGGGCTCGGGCAAGTCCACCATGATCCGCTGCATCAACCGCCTAGAGGAACATCAGCGCGGGCGCATCGTCGTCGACGGCATCGAGCTGACCCACAATGTCAAGAATATCGAGGTGATCCGTCGCGAAGTGGGCATGGTGTTCCAGCACTTCAACCTGTTCCCCCACCTCACAGTGCTGGAGAACTGCATCCTGGCCCCGGTGTGGGTGCGTAAGATGCCGCGCAAGGAGGCCGAGGCGATCGCCATGAAGTACCTGGAGCGGGTCAAAATCCCCGAGCAGGCGCACAAATACCCCGGCCAGCTCTCCGGCGGCCAGCAGCAGCGCGTGGCTATCGCTCGCAGCCTGTGCATGAACCCCAAAGTGATGCTGTTCGACGAACCGACCTCGGCGCTCGACCCGGAGATGATCAAGGAGGTGCTCGACACCATGGTCAGCCTGGCCGAGGAGGGCATGACCATGATTTGCGTCACCCACGAGATGGGCTTCGCCCGTACCGTGGCCAACCGTGTGATCTTCATGGACCGCGGCGAGATCATCGAACAGAACGCGCCCGAGGAGTTCTTCAAGAACCCTCGCTCGGAGCGCACCCGGCTGTTCCTCAGCCAGATCCTGCATCACTGATCGGCACGTTGTGCCGATCAGGGTGCGTGGTGCAGAGGGCGAGCGTGTCGCGCGCCGCGCCCTATTCTTTGAGTCCCCGTAACAACGACGCTGTCGCCTTGCCGCGGATCACCCGCTCGCCGCGCTGGTTGTCGATCCAGGCATCCATTTCGATCAGTTCCGCCGCCCGATCGATGCGGGTGATCTCCAGGCTGGCCGTCAGCGTATCGCCGATGTGTACCGCTCGCAGGAACTCCAGCGTCTGCGAGCGGTAGATGGCACCGACACCCGGCAGGCTCATGCCGACCACCGTCGACAGCAGCGAGGCGGAGAGCAGGCCGTGGGCAATGCGCTGGCCGAAAAAAGTACGGCGGGCAAATTCTTCGTTGACATGCAGCGGATTGACATCGCCGGTGCAGGCCACGAAGTGGGCGATGTCGGCCTCGGTGATGGTCTTGGCGAAGCTGGCGCGCTGCCCCACGGCCAGATCGTCGAAGGTGGTGAGACGGTAGTCCACGTGCGATTCCTCCTGTGCGTATCGCCTCATGCTCTATTCGGGTTAGAATTCAAAATTTTATTGTGCGAGCGCGGAACCGCTGCGATTTTCGTCGGTCCTTGCTCTTCGTTGCTCTGTCACGACATCGGAACGCCATGCCCAACCACAACAATCCTTCGCCCGGTCGCACCCTGTCCGCCCTGCTGGCCGGCCTGTTCGCTCTCGACGGCTACGCCGCCACCTATCCCTTGCCACCGCCCGGCATCGACGTGGTCGGCGATGTGCAGGTCACCTACGCCAGGTACGAGGATACCTTCGTCGAGATTGCCCGGCGCCACGACATGGGCTTCGACGAGATGGTACAGGCCAATCCCGGGGTCAGCGCCTGGCTGCCCGGCGAGGGCACGCCGGTGGTGGTCCCGTCCCGCTTCATCCTGCCCAAGGCACCACGCGAGGGCATCGTCCTCAATGTGCCGGAGATGCGGCTGTACTACTATCCCAAGGGCCAGAACGTGGTCATCACCCACCCCGTAGGCATCGGCCGCGAGGAGTGGAAGACGCCGCTGGGCAAGACTACGGTGGTGACCAAGGTCAAAGACCCGGTGTGGCGCCCGCCGGCCAGCATCCGCGCCGAGCACGCCGCCGAGGGTGATTATCTACCCGAAGTGGTACCGGCCGGACCCGACAACCCGCTGGGCCAGTACGCCCTGCGCCTTGGCATCCCTGGCTACCTGATCCACGGCACCGACAAGCCCAACGGTATCGGCATGCGCGTCACCCACGGCTGCGTGCGCCTCTATCCCGAGGACATCGAGAGTCTGTTCCGCTCGGTGCCGGTGGGCACGCCGGTATACTTGGTCAATCAGCCGGTAAAGGTGGGCTGGAACGGCTACTCCCTGGAAATGGAGGTACACCAGCCGCTGGAGGAGGATCGGGCCCAGTTCGGCAACCTGGTGGACACCGCCGTCCGGCTAGTGGCGAGTACGCCCAACCCTACCGCTATCCCCATCGACCCCGCCTTGGTGCAGACCGCGGTGGAACAGTCCAGCGGCCTGCCGGTGCTGCTCACCCCCGAGCAAACCGCCATGCAACAGCCCGCCATCCTGCCGTCTCAGTCCCAGTTCACGCTGCAGTGAGCGATAAAAAACCCCACGGCCGTCAGGCCGTGGGGTTTGCGCAATCCGCGAGGGATCGCTTACTTCTTCATGGCGCGGCCGAACATCCGGTTCAGCTTCTCCTCGGTGGCCATGCTCATGGCCTTGGCCTCGTTGGCGACCGCCAGAGCCTCGTCGGCGGTGGATTTGGCCTGGTTGGCGGTGGCCTGGGCCTGCTGAGCCTCCTGGCGCACGGCCTCCAGGTCCTTGGTGCTGGCGCAGCCGACAGTCAAGCCAGCGATCAGGGCCAGGGCGGAGAACTTGACGATGGTCTTCATTGCTTCTTGCTCCTTTTGCAAGTCATTTTGACAAGTAATAGTAGAAAAGAACGCCGAATCCTAGGCGCGGCCAGCGCATACAACAAGCGTGAGGCATTGTTGTTTGACTGTGCTGCCTTTTATTATTTTGGCAAATTTTCCACCGCCGCAACAATATCTTTCGTCCCTGCATTCTGCCTGGCGTCGCCCTCCGTTGCTTATTCCAACTCCCTGATTGGTGCCCAGTTCCGGAGGATCGCCGCCGTCACTCCTGCCTGCTGCCACACTCCTTGAGTTCCGCTTCCAGACGCGCGGTGTGGCGCTTGGTCAGGGCCAGGAAGCGCGGCGTCGGCCCCACGTCCTCGTAGATGGGGTCGCCCAATTCGTCCTCGGCGATGACGCGGGTGCCGCGCTTGTAGGGGAAAGCCTCCTCCACCGCGTCCAGGGCAGCGCTGAGCAGTTCCATGATGATGTCCTGTTCGCTCTTCAGGGGATACATCTCCGCCAGAGCGGCGATGCGGGCGGCATCGTGGATGGGTAGGCGGATGCGGTATTCATGGGCCGTGATTCGCGCCTGACCGGATTTTTCCCATTGTTCCAGCAGCGATTTGATATCCATGGGTCGGAGCACCTGCAGCAGTTCGAAGGGGAGGACGGCACTATGGCCACAAGGCGCGCATTCTATCGCCGGCTACAGCTTTGTACACTCCGCCGCGGCCGCTTTCCGGGCAGTCAATCCAGGCGCGGATCCAGCACCACCTTGCTCTTCAGGGAGTTGGCCACGAAACACTTGGCGTGTGCCTTGTGGTGCAATTCCAGCAGCTGCTGCGCGTCGGGCCGGTGCTCGCCGCCGAACACGACGTGTGGGCGCAGGGTGATGCGCGCGATCATGATGTTGCCGGCGTCGTCCTTGCCCAGCTCGCCGCCGGGCTCGTCGTGATAGCTGTCCACCTGCCAGCGCTTCAGCGCCGCCAGCGCCAGGAAGGTGAGCATATGGCAACTGGCCAGGGCGGCGACCAGCCCCTCCTCGGGATTGGCCAGGCGGGCATCACCGTGATAGGCGGGTGCGGCCGAGCCCTGCACCGTCTGCCCTCCGGAAAAGCGCCAGGTATGGGTGCGGTCGAAGCGCTCGTAGGTGAAATCCGGTGTGTGCCGGTGCCAGATCAGCTCCACTTTGTGTTCAGACATGGGCGGTCGCTCCCTTTTGCGTTGCGGCGTACCGGGCGAACTGCCCGGCCAGCGGCCATTTTCCATGGCTGCTCGGGGCGTCTCAACCCAACCCTGCCCAGCCGCCCCCCTTCCTATACTTGTACTTGTTCGAAGAGCCCGAGCCCCTGTCCGCAAAGGAGGACCGATGAGCACCCTGGAACAGGATGAAGCCCGGCTGCGCGCGCTGGCCGAAGCGGTGCGAGATGCCTGTGTGCAGGCCGCCCTGGAGACCTACGAACAGGCCGGTATCGCCGGGCTGTGCCAGGAAGGGCGCTGGGAATGCGCCGTCGCTGCCCTACGCAGTCTGGATGTCGCGGCTCTGTGCCGCCGGATAGCGGCCGATCACCCCCTCTCAAGTGTGGGTGTCAACCCGTCCTCCTGAGTCTATGATCTTCGCCACAACAAAAGGCTCGTGCGGACCACGCCAGCGCCTCGACACCGACCAGACCCCGCCGGCGTAGCGTCCAGCACGACTGCACCAAGGAGGAGCGACGGTGAAAACCGGCATCGTCATCGACTCGGCGTGCGACCTGCCCTCGTCCTACATCCAGACGCACGCTCTCCACATCCTGCCCATCAGCCTGCACTTCGGCAGCGAGACCTTCGTCGATACCCGCGACGCCGAGGCCACCCTGGCCTTCTATGATAAATACATCACCGAGAAGAATCTGGACGCCGAGACCCGACCGTTCAGCGTCGAGCAGATCCGCCAGTTATTCCTGAACCAGCTCGTGCTCAAATACGACCGCGTGCTGGCGCTGACCATCGCCCGCACCCGTAGCCAGATCTACGAGAACGCCAACGAGGCCGCTTTCGCCATCCTCAACGGTTACCGCGAGCGACGGCAGCGGGCCGGGCTCAACGGCGGCTTCTCGCTCAAGGTGATGGACAGCCAGACCCTGTTCACCGGTCAGGCAGTGCTGACCTGGGAGGTGGTCCGGTTGCTGCGGGACAACCCCGATCTGCCCTTCAGCCAGTTGCGCGCCCAAGTCGATGCGCTCAGCCAGCAGGTCTATGCCTACCTGGTGCCGCGCGATCTGTTCTACTTGCGCAACCGCGCTAGCAAGCGCGGCGACAAGAGCGTCGGCGGGCTCACCTATCACCTCGGCACCTGGCTCGACATCAAGCCCATCCTCCAGGCGCACCGCGGCGAGACCGGCCCGATCGCCAAGGAGCGCGGCTTCGGGCGCGCCCTGCAGCACCTGTTCGGGCGCGCCAGGTCGGCCATCATCGCCGGGCTGCGCACCCCGGTGGTGGCCGCCAGCTACGCCGGCCGCCTGGAGGAGCTCGAGGCCGAGCCGGAGTTCGCCGACTTCCGCTGCTTCGCCGAGCGCCACGGCGTGGAGGTGCTGCTGTCGATCATGAGCACCACCGCCGGCATCAACGTCGGGCCGGGTGCTGTCGCCCTGGCCTACATCAGCCGTTGAGCCCGTGACCGTGGCGGACGTCGCCGTACTCGGCATCGATTGCGCCGCCGCTGCGCCTCGCCTCGCCCTGGCCTGCGACGAGGACGCGCTGCTGGCCGATGCCGACCGGCTCGACGCCGTGCTCTGCGTGCTGGTCGCCGGCGATTTCCTGAACGGGCATTGCTACCTCCCCGCCGAGGCCGACACCGACACGACCACCCTACGCCGTGAAGGCTGGATCTGGGTACACCGCGGCAACTGACAATCGGTCACTGCCGAGCAGCAGGCCTACCCTTGGGGTGTTTGCAGCAAGCAGCACGGGCACCCGCGGCCGTGGTCTATGCTGTCACGGGAAGCCTTCGCACCGGGATCGTTCATGCTCGCCTGCCTGCCTCGTTTCGCCACGCCCTGTCTGCTGTTCGCTCTGTCCCTGTCCGGCTGCGCCAGCGTCGCAGCGGTGGACAGCACCCGCTATTTCCCCCTGGCATCGGGGCTGCAGTGGCGCTATCAGGTCAGCCGCACCGATCGCCCTGGCCTGTTCACCGACCTGACCGTGGCCAGCCTGGCGACGGAACTCCACGACGGCCAGCCGTTGCAGATACGGCGCGGCAGCAGCGGCCGCGAATACCTGTTCGGTCGCGACGACTGGGGTATCTACCGGGCCGGCTGGCGCGAGGCAGCGGACTTCGAACTGCGTTGGGAGGAGGCACGGCGCTACGTGCTGCCCGATCCGCTGACGCCGCGCCAGCAGTGGCGGCGCGCTCCCGCCATCTCAGGCGAACTGCTCTACACCGTGGAGAGCCTGGAGGACACAGTGCGCGTGCCCGCCGGCGCCTTCCGCCGCTGCCTGCGGGTACGCGGCACCGGCGTGCTGCCCGCTCCGGCCGGCCCTGTCGAGGTGCTGACCCAGGAGTGGTACGCTCCCGGGATCGGGCTGATCAAACTGCGGCGCCGCGAGCGGGCGCACACCACAACGCCTAGCGAGATGCTGATCGAGCTGGTCGAGTTCAAGTCCTGAGAGCGCAGCGGAAAGAAACGGATTTTAGGGTGATTACTCTAATTGAACGAAGTATTTTTATGTCCGTGCACAGATTCCCTCTCCTCCTCGATCTGCTGCATATCCTCATTGTGGTGGTTGCTTGACCGGGGTACGACGCGTACCCCGGTTTTTTTCGTCTCCTCCCATCCTCGGCCAGCATCGACCATCTGAGTTATACTGCCCTCCGCATATCGGCCCGAGACAGAGCACGCACGCCTCTCTCGCGCCGGCCTCACCTCTCCTCACAGTAGGGAACCAGCGTCATAGACAGTCCAGGGCGGCGCGGCGCGATGCCTGCGGGCGCGGCCGGCGCTCGCCGTATACTGAGGGCAGGTCACGGTTTGCGGAGAGCGCCATGCAGTGCCAGCAGCCCGATTACATCATCCTGGTGGTCGAAGACCTGGACCGCTCCCTGGCCTTCTACGGCGGGATGCTGGGCCTGCCGCTGG
>DATLYF010000184.1:0-26081 GCA_035575095.1 Candidatus Competibacteraceae bacterium | reverse complement strand
GGCGGGTGGACGCCTGGCGCGGCGAGCCCCACGGCCGCGAGGACCAGCCCCTGGCCTGGCGCCGCCCTGAAGTCCTGGACCCGGCCGTCTTCCCCGCCGCCGACGTGCCCATCATCAACGCCCTGCGCCTGCCCGCCGAGTACCTCATCGCCCCCGCGCCGGGCGGCGACCGGGACGGCTGGCTGGCGCGGCTGGAACGGGCGATGCAGCGCGGCGTGCGCCTGGTGCAGTTGCGGGCGCCCGGGCTGGCGCAAGCGGAGTTGCTGGCCCTGTACCGGGAGGCACAGGCACTGACGCGAGCCCATGGCGCGCGCCTGCTGCTCAACGGCACCCCCGAGCAGGCGCAAGCGGTGAGCGCAGACGGGCTGCACCTGAGCAGCATGCGGCTGCGGGCCCTGGAGCGCCGCCCCGCGCTGGCCGGCTGGCTGGGGGCTTCCTGTCACGATGCCGCGGAGCTGGCCCACGCCTGCCGCATCGGCGTGGATTTCGCGGTGCTCGGGCCGGTGCTCCCGACCGCCAGCCATCCCGGCGCGCCGACCCTGGGCTGGAGCGGATTGCAGGCGCTGACCGAGCAGGCCACGCTGCCGGTCTACGCGCTGGGCGGGCTGCGGCGGACGGATCTGGAAACGGCCTGGCGGCACGGTGCCCAGGGCATCGCCGCCATCCGCGGGCTGTGGGACGACTGAACCGTGCGGCCGCGCTTGCTCTGGGTGAGTCTGGCGGCGCTGCTGCTCGTCCTGGTGGCGACGTGGCTGTTGCGCGAGCGCTTGCCGGCGCTGAGCGCGGGCGCATCCGGCGCCCTGGCGCTGCCGGGCAGCGGCGCTTGCGATCCGAGCCGCGGCCCCTGCAGTGCCGGCTCGGCGGCTGCCGGTATTACCCTCTCCCTAGACAATCCCGTCGGCCCCCTGCGGCCCTTTGCCGTGCGCGTCGGCCTGTCCGGCGCCGCCGCCACGGCCGAGGCGGTGGCCGTGCGCTTCGACATGGTCGGCATGGACATGGGCTTCAACCGCTTTGTCTTGCAGCGCCAGGTCGACGGTAGCTGGCAGGGTCAGGCGCTGCTGCCGGTGTGCAGCGTCGGGCGCAGTGACTGGCGGGTGACGGTGGAGGCCGGTCAGGAGTATCGCGCGCAGTTCCTGCTGCGGCTACCAGTGCGGCAATAGCCTCATACGCAGTTGCACGGCAGTCCCGGTCCGGGGACCGCGTAAGCGGACCTGGTATCAAATGATGCAGCAGCAGAGTTGAAAGGAGATGTCGTCCTTGACCGGCACCGCCCGCCGGTCCGGGCTGGGCTGACTCAGGAAGCGGATGGAGAAGCGGTGGCGGCCGCCGCTAATCTCGGCAAACAACCCCAGTTCCACCGGCAGGATGACGCGCACCATCTGACTGGGGGCGCTGCTGTCCAGAGCCTTCTGGAAAAAGCCCTGCAGGGCGATCTCCTCCTGGGGGGTGGCGCTGGTGCGGATCAGCTTGAGGATCGTCTCGACGCCCTCAGCCAGCGGCTGCAGGGGCCTGAGCCAGTTTTCCAGGTCGGCCTGGCGCTGGCTGCTGTCGCGCTGCAGCCAGTGATGCAGCAGGGGCAGATCGAAGCGGCAGGTGCCGCCGGGGATGCTGCTGCGCTGGCGGATGGCGTTGAGGAACTCGTTCTGCCGCACCGCCTCCAGGGACTGCACGTTAACGCTGTGCACGCGGCGGCTGACCTGAGCAATCTCCTCCTGGATCCGTTCCAGGGCCTGCGTATCCACTTCGGCGATCTGGCGCAGACGGTGCAGGCTGCTGCTGTGCCGGTCCAGTTCCTTGAGCAGCTCCGACTTCAGTTCGTTGCGCGCGGTGAGGCTGAGGATATCGAACAGCCCCTGTAGGGCGGCGCGGCTGTCCCACTGCGAGTGCCCGGCCAGGGCATGGTCGATCTGATGGAACAGGAACTCCAGGCGCAGCAGGATGCGGACGCGTTCGTTCAGGGGCTGTTCGTAGCATACGGTTCTGGTCACGGAGCATCCTCGCGGCCAGAGGCCGGTTCGGCCTCATTGCGAACAAAAAAACATTGTCGCCCAGCCCGTGGGACAGGGCAACGAAAAAGCAGTGGGGGTCAGGGATCGGTGGAGGAGCGGGCCGCCAGTTGCAGATAGCGCTGGTGCAGGCGCCGCACCGCGTCTTCCAGGGCTGCGCGGCTGCCGCTGTTGTCCAGCACGTCGTCGGCCGCCGCCAGGCGCTGCGCGCGCTCGGCCTGGGCGGCGAGCACGGCGCGGGCCTGTTCGGCGCTGACGCGGTCGCGCTGCATCACTCGAGCGACCTGTAGCTCTTCGGGCACATCCACCACCAGCACCCGCTGCACCAGATCGGTCATGCCCGATTCCACCAGCAGGGGGATCACTAGCAGGCAATAGGGCGTCTGCAGTTGCACCAGACGCACCAGGCGCTGCTGCACCGCCTGGCGGATGCGCGGGTGAAGGATGGCCTCCAGGCGGCGGCGGGCCTGGTCATCGGCGAACACCCGCTCGCGCAGCCGGCGCCGGTCGAGGCGCCCATCGGCGCCCAGGCAGTCGGCGCCGAATGTCGCGGCGATCTCGCCCAGCGCTGGCTGGCCCGGCTCCACCAGTTCGCGTGCCAGGACATCGGTGTCGATGACCGGCACGCCGAGGCGGGCGAAGGCGTCGCTGACCGCGCTCTTGCCGCTGCCGATGCCGCCGGTCAGACCCACCACCAACATGCTTCAGGACCCCAGCGCGCCGAGATAGAAACGGTGCAGCGGCTCGCCCCAGAGCAGGGTGAGCCAGCCGGCGATGGCCAGGAACGGCCCGAACGGCAGGGGCAGATTGCGGTCGCGGCCGCGCAGCAGGATCAGCGCGCCGCCCAGCAGGGCGCCGGCCAGCGAGGAGAGCAGCACGATGGTCACCAGGTATTGCCAGCCCTGCCAGGCGCCGAGCAGGGCCAGCAGCTTGAAGTCGCCGTAGCCCATGCCCTCCTTGCCGGTGAGCAGTTTGAATACCTGATACACCGCCCACAACGACAGGTAGCCGGCCATGGCGCCGATGACGCTGCTGCGCAGGTCGGTGAACACCCCGAACAGGCCGAGCGCCAGCCCCAGCCAGAGCAGGGGCAGGGTGATGCAGTCCGGCAGTAACTGGTGCTTGAAGTCGATGGCGCTCAGCGCGATCAGCGCCCAGGTCAGCACCATCGCGGCCAGGGCTGGCCAGCCGAAGCCGAAGCGCCAGGCGACCACGGCGCTGAGCACACCGGTGAGGGCCTCGATGAGCGGATATTGCAGCGAGATGGCCGCACCGCAATGGCGGCAGCGACCACGCTGCAGCGTGTAGCTGAGCAGAGGGATGTTTTCCAGGGCGCCGATGGGATGCTGGCAGCTCGGGCAGCGCGAGCGTGGCGTCCACAGGTTGAACGCGCCCTTCTGCTGCGGCAGCGGCTGGCCCAGCAGCTCGGCGCACTGGGCGCGCCAGTCGCGCTCCAGCATGATGGGCAGGCGGTGGATCGCCACGTTGAGAAAGCTGCCGAGCAGCAGCCCGAGCAGCAGCGCGATGCCGACGAACAGAGCGGGCGAGGCCGCCAGCAGCTCCAGCACTGCCATCGGCGTCAGATCGCCGCCGCCAGCTTGAAGATGGGCAGGTACATGGCGATGATCAGGCCGCCGATGAGTACACCCAAGAAGGCCATGATCATAGGCTCGATCATGGTGGTGAGGGCGGCGATGGTGTTGTCCAGCTCCTCTTCGTAGAAATCCGCCACCTTGGCCAGCATGTCGCTGAGCGAGCCGGCTTCCTCGCCGATGGCCACCATCTGCACCACCATGTCGGGGAACAGCTTGCTCTGGCGCATGGCGAAGTTGAGCTGCTGGCCGATGGAGACGGCATCGCGCATCTCCAGCACCGCGTGCTCGTAGACCACGTTACCGGTGGCGCCGGCCACCGAGGTCATGGCGTCGACCAGCGGCACGCCGGCGGCGAACATGGTCGACAGGGTGCGGGCGAAGCGGGCGTTGGCCGACAGGGTGGCAATGTTGCCGAACAGGGGCAGCCTGAGGGTGATGCGGTCGAGCGCCTCGCGCATCTTGCGCGAACGCTTGCGCGCCTCGATGAAACCGACGATGCCGCCGACGATGCCGCCGATCATGGCCCACCAGTACGCTTGGAAGATCTTGGAGATCTCGATCACCAGGCGGGTGAAGGCCGGCAGGTCGGCGCCGAAGCTCTTGAACAGGTCCTCGAAGACGGGGATGACGTAGATCATGATGATGGCGGTGACCACGAAGGCCGCCAGCAGCACGATAGCCGGGTAGAGCATGGCCTTCTTGACCTTGGCCTTGAGCGACTCGACCTTCTCCAGGTAGACGGCGATGCGGTGCAGGACCCGCTCCAGCACGCCGGCCTCCTCGCCCGCCTTGACCAGGCTGCGGTAGAGGTCGTTGAAGTACAAGGGATGCTTGCCCAGAGCCTCGGCGAAGCGGCTGCCGCTCTCCACGTCGGCCTTGATCTCCAGGATCATCTTCTTCAGCTTGGGCTTCTTGACGCTGTGGCCGACCATGTCCAGGGCCTGGACGATGGCGATGCCCGATTGCAGCATGGTGGCGAGCTGGCGGGTGAACAGCATGATGTCCTTGGACTTGATGCTGTCGCCCAGATTGATGCTCTTGGGCTTTTTCTTGACGCTCTTGGGGACGATGCCCTGGCGCATCAGCTCGGCGCGAATGACATTGGAATTGCGCCCGCGCAGCTCGCCCTTGACCTTGACGCCGCGCTTGTCGGTGCCCTGCCAGACGAAGACCAGATCCTCGTGCTGCGGCAGCTTCTTCTTCGCTAGTTTGGGCTGGGTGGCCATGCTGGTATCCCTGGTCTCGTTATCGAAATCGCGGTTGCTCAATCCTTGGTGACGCGGTTGACTTCCTCGAGGCTGGTGATGCCCTCGCGCACCTTGTTCAGTCCCGAGCGGCGCAGATCGTTGATGCCCTCGCGGCGGGCCTGATCGGCCAGCTCGAGGGCGTTGCCGCCGGACATGATGAGGCGGCCCATGGCCTCGGAGACCGGCATCACCTCGTAGATGCCCACCCGGCCCTTGTAGCCGCCAGTGCACTGATCGCAGCCCACGGCCCGGTAGATGGCCAGATGCTCCAGCTCCTCCTCGCGAAAGCCCTGGCGCAGCAGCTCCTCCGGCGGGATGCCGCGCTCCTCCTCCTTGCAGTGGGGGCAGAGCCGGCGCGCCAGGCGCTGGGCGATGATCAGGGTGACGCTGGAGGCGATGTTGTAGGGCGCCACGCCCATGTTCATCAAACGGCTCAGGGTCTGCGGGGCGCTGTTGGTGTGCAGGGTGGACAGCACCATGTGGCCGGTCTGGGCGGCCTTGATGGCGATCTCGGCGGTCTCCAGGTCGCGGATCTCGCCGACCATGATGATGTCCGGGTCCTGGCGTAGAAAGGCGCGCAGGGCGTTGGCGAAGGTCATGCCGGTCTTGAGGTTGACGTTGACCTGGTTGATGCCGGGCAGGTTGATTTCCACCGGGTCCTCGGCGGTGGAGATGTTGACCTCGGCGGTGTTGAGGATGTTGAGCGCGGTATAGAGCGAGACGGTCTTGCCGGAGCCGGTGGGACCGGTCACCAGCACCATGCCCTGGGGCTTGTGGATGGCGTTGAGGAACAGCTCCTTCTGCTGCGGCTCGTAGCCGAGGGCGTCGATCCCCAGCCGGGCGCTGGAGGGATCGAGGATACGCAGCACCACCTTCTCGCCGAACAGGGTGGGCATGGTGTTGACGCGAAAGTCGATGGCGCGGTTGCGCGACAGGTTGAGCTTGATGCGCCCGTCCTGGGGCACGCGGCGCTCGGCGATGTCCAGTTGCGCCATGACCTTGATGCGCGCCGCCAGCCGCTCCTTCATGTTCACCGGCGGCTTGATCACCTCGCGCAGGATACCGTCCTGGCGGAAGCGCACGCGGTAGTAGTGCTCGTAGGGCTCGAAATGGATGTCCGAGGCGCCCTTGTTGATGGCGTCCAGCAGCAGCTTGTTGACGAAGCGCACCACCGGGGCATCGTCGGCGGGATCGCCCAGCGCCGTCACCGTATCGGCGGCATCGGGCTCGCCGCTGCTGATGTTGATGTTCTCCAGGTCGGCATCCAGCATCCTGGCCATGGTCTCGCTGGGGCGATCGAGGGCACGCTCGATGGCCTGGGCCAGCACGTCGGCGGCCACCACGACCGGCTCGGGATTGAGGCCGCTCTGGAACTTGATGTCCTCCAGCGCCCGCAGATGGGTGGGGTCGGCCACACCGATAAACAGGCGGTTGCCGCGCTTGTACAGCGGCAGGGCCTGGTGGCGGCGGATCAGCTTCTCGTCGACCAGCTTGATGGGCGCGGCATCCAGATCGAAGGCGCCAAGGTCGAGCAGCGGGTACTTGAACTCCTGGGCGGCGATGCGGGCCATGTCGCAGGCCCTGACCAGCCGGTTCTCCACCAGCCATGACGGCAGCGGCTGATCGTTCTTGCGCGCCTGCTCGATGAGCTCCAGCGCCTTCTCCTCGCTCAGCAACTGGTGGCGCACCAGTTGGCGCACGAGGCCGCTGAGGTTGGCGGTTGTTGGTGACGTGGGAATGTTAGCGGGCGTGGTCACCATATCGTTATCACCGGGAAGCGCGGAAAGAGGGGACCGACTGCGCAAACGCTGCCCATGAGTCTGGGCTCAAGCTAATGATTGCGTGTATGTCACTGAGTATGGAGTTATGCCGCTGGCGACACAATAGACAAAGAGGATGTGAGGCATGACCTCACACCCTCTCTGAACTTAGATAGCCTCGTTTACGCCGAGCGAGGCTCAACGGCACTCGGCCGGGGCGTACTTGGCCAGCAGGCCGGCAGCGCCCAGCGCGGCGGGCGCTGCACCACCAAACTTGGCGGTGGCAGACACGTTAGTCTCGGAGACGCAAGCCCAGTCGATGTTGCCGGCCACACCAGCAGCCAAAGGCGTATAGCCGCCAGCGGCATTCACCAGCGGTGTCAGGGTGATCACGTTGGTACCAGCAGTCACGCCGCCACCGACGTTGGCGGGATCGTAGGTGATGGTGATGGTGCCGTCGGCAGCAGCGATGGTCATGCCGGAGACATACTTGGTCGCGGTGAACCCGGCATTCCAGGCGGTGGCAGCGCCGCTGACGCCAGTCATGCCGTCGGCCTGGAAGCCCTCGGCTACTGTCACTTTGGCCGAGGCGGCGAGGTTCAGACCTTCAGTTATCTTGGAGCGTACGGTGTAGTCCTGATAAGCCGGGATGGCGATGGCGGCCAGGATACCGATGATGGCCACCACGATCATCAGTTCGATCAGGGTGAAGCCCTGCTGGGTCTTCTTCATGTGCATGACATGACTCCTTGTGGACAGTTATTGGAATCCCACGACGGCGGGCGCTGTCGCTGGCGGAATTCTAAGCACGAGGCGTGCCAAGCCTGCAATGGCGCGCAGTATCCGCTGCAGGCCGCGCCCGGTCAGCGGATGCCGGGGGGCAGCGCGGGGAAAACTGCCCTGGTGCGGCAGCCCGCTGACGGCAGGGTGACAATTTTTGTCGCCCCACCCGCTCAGTCGATCCCCAGCTTCTTCAGCCGGTAGCGCAGGGCGCGGAAGCTGATGCCGAGGCGCTCGGCGGCGGCGGTCTTGTTGTAGCGAGTGGCTTCCAGCGCTTTCATGATGGCCTCCCGCTCCAGCTCCTCTAGGTAGTTCTCCAGGCCGGCCTCGGTGGGGCTGAGCGGCTTGCCTTCCGGGTGCGGCGGGGCGGCGCTCGGGGCCGCGGCGGCCGGCGGCGGGGCGTTGCCCGGCGCAGCGCTCTCCGGCAGCAGCAGATCCTCGGCCTGGATCTCCTCGCCCTCGGCCAGGGTGCAGGCCCGCTCCAGGATGTTCTCCAGCTCGCGGATGTTGCCGGGGAAGGGGTAGCGGCGCAGGGCCTGCAGCGCCGCGGCGCTGAGGCTGGGGGCGGGCAGGCCGGGCTGGCGGGCGATGCGCCCGAGGATGTGATCGGCCAGCTCCGCGATGTCCTCGGGCCGCTCGCGCAGGCTGGGCATGCGCAGCTCGATGACGTTGAGGCGATAGTACAGGTCCTGGCGGAACTGGCCCTGCTCCACCAACTGGCCCAGGTCCTTGTGGGTGGCGCTGAGGATGCGCACGTCGATGGGCATCTCGTTCTGCTGGCCGATGGGCCGCACCGCCCGCTCCTGGATGGCGCGCAACAGCTTGACCTGCATGTGCTGGGGCAGGTCGGCGACTTCATCGAGGAACAGGGTGCCGCCCTGAGCCGCCTGGAACAGGCCGATCTTGTCCTGGGTGGCGCCGGTGAAGCTGCCCTTCTTGTAGCCGAAGAACTCGCTCTCCATCAGGTGCTCGGGGATGGCGCCGCAGTTCACCGGCACGAACGGCCTGTCGGCGCGCGGCCCGCTGGCGTGGATCAGGCGCGCCGCCAGCTCCTTGCCGGTGACGGACTCGCCGCTGATGAGGATCGGCGCCTGGCTGCGGGCCAGCTTGTGGATCAGCCGACGCACGCTCTCCATGGCCGGGGAACGGCCGAGCAGCAGCGGCTGCCCGGGGCGCTCGGCGGCGCCGCTCTGGCCGCTGCCGGCGGCCTTGAGGGCGGTGCTGACCAGGTTGCGCAACACCGACAGCTCGAACGGCTTGGAGACGAAGTCGAAGGCGCCCAGCTTGAGGGCTTCCACCGCGCTTTCCACGTTGCCGTGGGCGGTGATCACCGCCACCGGCAGGTTGGGGTAGCGCTTCTGGATGTGCGCCACCAGCTCCAGCCCGCTGCCGTCGGGCAGGCGCATGTCGGTGATGCAGAAGTCGAACGCCTGGCGCTTGAGCAGAGCGCGCGCCTGCTGCAGGTTCTCCGCGCCCTGGCACTCTACCCTCATGGATTGCAGGGTGATCTCGATCAGTTCGCGGATATGGGCTTCGTCGTCGACGATCAGTGCGTTCCGTACTTCCATTGAGGCTCTCTGTCCTGGCGGCCGGTCTGGGCGAAGGTGATGCGGAAACAACTGCCGCCCTCGGGGGAGCGTAGATACTGTAGCTGGGCGCGGTTGGCTTCGCACATCTCGCGGGCAATGTACAGGCCCAGGCCGGTGCCGCGCGGCTTGGTGGTGAAGAACGGCTCGAAGATCTTGCGCGCTTCGGTCTCGGGGATGCCCGGGCCGAAGTCGATCACGTCCAGATAGGGCCGGTGGCGGATCGCATCCAGGCCCGCCGCCAGGCGAAAGCGCGGCAACTGGTCGGGCGGCGTGCCGTGGGCGCTGGCGTTCTGGCACAGATTCCACAGCACCTGGTGGAGATGGCTGGGATCGAAGCGGATGAACAGCTCGGCCGGCTGCACCCGGATCTCGATCTTGGGCTTGGGCTCGCGGTGGCCGCGCAGGAACTCCCGGCAGAAGTGCTCCAGCCAGGGCTTGAGGGCGAAGTCTTCGGGGCGGAGCTTGTCGCGCTTGGACATATCCAGCACGTTGGTGATGATGCGGCTGGCGCGCTTGGCGTTGTCGTGGATGATCTGCCCCAGGCGCCGGTCGCTGGCGCTGGCGCTGGTCGATTCGCCTAGCAGTTGCGCGGCATGGCTGATGGAGGCCAGGGGATTGCGGATCTCGTGGGCGATGCCGGCGGTCAGCCGGCCCAGCGCCGCCAGCTTGATCTGCTGCAGCCGCTGCGCCACCTGGGCGGAATCCTCCAGGAAGATCAGGGTGTCGTAGGCCAGGTTGCCGCTCAGATGGGTGAAGCTCGGGGTGATGTCGGGCAGGTGCTCGTCCTGGCGGAAGGGCTTGGGCATGTTGACACCGGCGCTGAGCCAGCCGGCCAGGCGCTGGCTGAGCTGGAGCGAGACCTCGGAGAGCGGCAGTCCCACCACGGGACCGTGGACGTTGAGCAGGTCCCGCGCCGTGTCGTTGATCAGGCGGATGCGCACCAGCCGGTCGACCACGATGATGCCCGACTGCAGGTGACGGATGATGGCCTGGTTGAGTTCGGCGGCCTCCAGCAGTTCCTGGGTCTTCTGTCGCGCCAGCTCCTCGGTGCGCCGGGTGCGCTCGGCCAGGGTGTAGGTGAGCAGAGCGGCGATCAGCAGACTGGCGCCGAGGATGCCGAGCCTTCCCAGTTCATCGTTGTAAGCGCTGAGGTAGCGAAAGAAGCCGTCCCAGAGCGCCGGCCCGGGCTGAGCCCAGGGCTGGGGCAGGGCGGTGAAGACGTACCAATGGCTGTACAGCCACTGCCCAGTCGTGACCAAGAAGGCCAGGGCGGCCATGAGCAGCGCCGAGAGCAAGGGCAGCAGGATGCTGCTGGCGGCCACGGAGATCACCAGCAGCACGCTCAAGTTGCTGACCACGCCGCCGGAGGCGTGGATCATCAGGCTCAGGCAGAGAATGTCCGCCAGCGCCTGGATGTGAGCCTGGACCGGCATGGAGGGGCGGCGCAGGAAGGTGAGGCCGAGGGCGACCAGTACCAGCAGCACGTACACCAGGCCGGTCCAGGCGAAGAGCTGCGGGCTGAGCTTGCCAAGGATGCGGGTTTCCTCGCTGAAGGCGTAGGCCCCCAGCAGCAGGGCCGCGAGGATCAGGCGGTAGAGGTTGAAAACCCGAAAGACATACCAGTTGCGCCGGCGGTCGAGGCTGCCGGCGGTGGCAATCGTCTTCAGCGGGTTCTCGGAGTCCATGGGAGTGACTTGCCTCGCGCCTCGATCGAAATACACGGTGGAAGTCGGGCGTTTCCGTGTGCCACGCCGGCGGCGGGTAGGGGGACGCCCGGTGTCGCCCGGGTCTGGTTAGAAATCCGTCCGGTGGGCCAGACGGTGCTGTTCACTGCAATAGTAGCCGCCGCTCGCGCTGTCGCCCACTGCCCGTTCCTTGGGAATATGGATGCCGCAGTAGGCGCAGCGCACGGTCTCCCGATAGACAGGGACCCGGGGGGAGGGGGCGCGGCGGCGGCGGCGCCAGCGGCGCCACAGCCAGAAGCCGGCGGCGATCAGGGCAAGCAGCAGCAGTTGACGAAATCCTAGCATCGCTTCGGCGCGATCGAGCGGTTGAACAGAATATCAAACGTAGCGGCGCCGGCGATTCTAAACCAGTCTCCCGCCGCTGTCCTACCGGGGCGGCGCCAAGACAGGGTGCGGGGTTTTTCGCTAGAATACGCGCGCCATTGAACCTAGGGGGCGACAACAGCATGAATCTGCACGAATATCAAGCCAAAGAACTGTTCAAGCAATTCGCAGTGGCGGTACCGCGTGGCATCAAGGCCACCTCCCCCAGGGAAGCCGTGGAGGCCGCCAAGGAGCTGGGAGGCGCGGTCTGGGTGGTGAAGGCCCAGGTCCATGCCGGCGGCCGCGGCAAGGCCGGCGGCGTCAAGCTCGCCCGCAACCTGCAGGAGGTCGAGGAATACGCCGGCCAGATGCTGGGCTCTAGCCTCAAGACCATCCAGACCGGCGACAAGGGATTGCCCATCCATTCGGTGCTGATCGAGGAAGGTTTGGACATCCGCAACGAGCTCTACCTGTCCGCAGTGGTGGACCGCTCGCGCAAGCGCATCACCTTCATGGGCTCCTCCGAGGGCGGCATGGACATCGAGGAAGTGGCCGCCCACAGCCCCGAGAAGATCCACACCGCGGTCATCGACCCCACCGCCGGCTTCCAGCCCTACCAGGCGCGGCGCATGGGCTTCGCCATGGGCCTGGCCAAGGCCCAGGTGGATCACCTGGTGAAGGTGATGCAGGGCCTCTACGACCTGTTCGTGCAGAAGGACTGCTCGCTGGTCGAGATCAACCCGCTGATCGTCACCGGCGACGGCAAGCTGCTGGCCCTGGACGCCAAGATCAACCTGGACGACAACGCCCTCTATCGCCACAAGGACCTGGCCGAGATGCGCGATCCCACCCAGGAGGACGAGCGCGAGCACATCGCCCATGAGATCGGCCTCAACTATGTCGCCCTGGACGGCAACATCGGCTGCATGGTGAACGGCGCAGGGCTGGCCATGGCCACCATGGACATGGTCAAGCTGCACGGCGGCGAGCCGGCCAACTTCCTGGACGTAGGCGGCGGCGCCACCGCCGAGCGCGTGGCCAAGGCGTTCAAGCTGATCCTCTCCTCGACCAAGGTCAAGGCCATCCTGGTCAACATCTTCGGCGGCATCGTGCGCTGCGACCTGATCGCCGAGGGCATCATTGCCGCTGTCAAGGAAGTGGGTCTGACCCTCCCCGTGGTGGTGCGGCTGCAGGGCACCAACGTCGAGGCCGGGCGCAAGATGCTGGCCGAGAGCGGCATGAACATCGTCGCCGCCGATGACCTGACCGAGGCCGCCAAGGCCGCCGTCGCCGCCGCTGCCAAGTAATCATCTCCGGGGACAGAAATCGCATGAGCATCCTGATCGACAAGAACACCAAGGTCATCTGCCAGGGCTTCACCGGCGCGCAGGGCACCTTCCACTCCGAGCAGTGCATCGCCTACGGCACCAACCTGGTGGGTGGGGTGAGCCCGGGCAAGGGCGGCACCCAGCATCTCGGCCGCCCGGTGTTCGATACCGTACACGATGCGGTCAAGGCAACCGGCGCCAACGCCTCCATGATCTACGTGCCGGCGCCCTTTGCCGCCGACGCCATCCTCGAGGCCGCCGACGCCGGCATCAAGGTCATCGCCTGCATCACCGAGGGCATCCCGGTGATGGACATGCTCAAGGTCAAGGCCGCCCTGGCCGGCAGCGACATCAGGCTGATCGGCCCCAACTGCCCGGGCGTGATCACTCCCGGCGAGTGCAAGATGGGCATCATGCCCGGCCACATCCACAGGCCCGGCAAGATCGGCATCGTCTCCCGCTCCGGCACCCTGACCTATGAGGCGGTATTCCAGACCACCAACATCGGTCTGGGGCAGTCGACCTGTGTCGGCATCGGCGGCGACCCGATCCACGGCATGAGTTTCATCGACGTGCTGGCGCTGTTCGAGGCCGATTCCCAGACCAAAGGCATCGTCATGGTGGGCGAGATCGGCGGTTCCGCCGAGGAGGAGGCCGCCGAGTTCATCAAGGCCAGCGTGCGCAAGCCGGTGGTGGCCTACATCGCCGGCGTCACCGCGCCGCCGGGCAAGCGCATGGGCCATGCCGGCGCCATCATTGCCGGCGGCAAGGGCACCGCCAAGGACAAGTTTGCCGCCCTCGAGGCGGCCGGCGTACGCACCGTGCGCTCTCCGGCCGACATCGGCACGGCCATCAACGAGTTCTTCGCGGGCTGAGCCGCGACCCCCTCCTCCGTGCCGGGGAGGGCAGAGACGAGACGAGGGCGGGATGATCCCGCCCTCGTCGTTTCCGCTACACTAAGCGAACCCCCACCACCCGCCGCATCCCGCCATGACCGACAGCTCCGTGCTCCGGGTCGCGATGGCCCAGATCAATCTCACCGTCGGCGACATCGCCGGCAACTGCGAGCGCATCCTGGCCGCCTGCAATGAGGCCCGCGACCGTCTGCATGCGCGGCTCGTGGTCTTCCCCGAGCTGACCGTCACCGGCTATCCGCCGGAGGATCTGCTGCTACGCCCGACCTTCATCCGCCAGGCCGAGGAGGCGTTGACTCGGCTGGCAGCGCAGATCACCGGCATCCAGGCCGTGATCGGCCATCCGCTGCGCGCCGACGGGCGGCTCTACAACGCCGCTTCGGTCGTCGGCGACGGCCGCCTGCTGGCCAGCTACCGCAAGCAGCTGCTGCCCAACTACGGCGTGTTCGACGAGAAGCGCTACTTCGTCGCCGGCCACGAGCCTTGCGTGCTGGAACTGGGCGGGGTGCGGATTGGCCTCACCGTCTGCGAGGACGTGTGGGAGCCTGGCCCGGTGGGGCAGGCGGTCGCCGCCGGCGCGGAGCTGGTGGTCAACCTCAACGCCTCGCCCTACCACCGCGGCAAGGAGAACGAGCGCCTACAGGTGCTGCGCGCGCGGCTGGCCGAGCTCGCGCACGGCGTGCCCATCATCTATGTCAACCTGGTCGGCGGCCAGGACGAGCTGGTGTTCGACGGCGGTTCCATGGTAGTCGACGCCCGTGGCGAGCTGACCCACCGCGGCGAGTTCTGCGCCGAGGCGCTCTATCCGGTCGACTTCGAGCGCGGCGCCGACGGCCGGCTGGCGCCCCGGCCCGGCGTGCTGCTCGCGCCGCCGCCGGATGAGGCGGCCGTCTATCGCGCCATCATCCTCGGCACTCGCGACTACGTGAACAAGAACGGCTTTCCTGGCGTGGTGCTGGGGCTGTCGGGCGGCATCGACTCGGCGCTGACCCTGGCCGTGGCCGTGGACGCCCTGGGGGCGGAGCGGGTCATGGCGGTGGCTATGCCCTCGCGCTATACCACGGAGATGAGCAGCACCGATGCCGAGCGGCAGGCGCGCGCCCTGGGCGTGGAGTACCGGGTGCTGCCCATCGAGAAACCGTTCCAGGCCTTTCTCGATACCCTGGAGCCGCTGTTCGCCGGCCGACCCATGGACGTCACCGAGGAGAACATCCAGGCCCGTTGCCGCGGCGTGCTGCTCATGGCCATTTCCAACAAGACCGGACGCATGGTGCTGACCACCAGCAACAAGAGCGAGACCGCAGTGGGCTATGCCACCTTGTATGGCGATATGGCCGGCGGCTTCGCCCCGATCAAGGATGTGCCCAAGACCCTGGTTTACCGGCTGGCCGCCTACCGCAACGGCCTCGGCGAGGTGATCCCGCAGCGGGTGTTCGAACGCCCGCCTTCGGCGGAGCTGCGCCCGGACCAGACCGACCAGGACAGCCTGCCGCCCTACGACGTGCTCGATGCCATCCTGGAGCAGTATGTGGAGCGCGACCGCTCGGTCGACGAGATCGTCGCCATGGGCTACGAGCGCGGCACGGTGGAGCGGGTGGCGCGGCTGGTGATCGTCAACGAATACAAGCGCCGCCAGGCCGCCCCCGGGGTGCGCATCACCCCGCGCGCCTTCGGCCGTGATCGGCGCTATCCGATTACCTCGGGGTTTCGGCGCTGACGGGCGTGCTGCGGCTCACAGGCCGCTCACCACCTCGCTCAGCCGCCGCCGCGGTGAGGGCTGGGGCAGCTCGGCCGGGTAGCCGAGGCTGAGCAGCGCCACCGGCTCCAGGCCGGGCGTGAGCGCCAGGGTGTCGCGCACCCGCTGCGCATCGAAATAGCCCACCCAGGTCGAGCCCATGCCCGCCGCGACCACGGCGAGCTGGGCGTAAGCGGCGGCGATGGTGGCATCCTGCAGGGCGTAGAGGCGGGCGCCGCGCTCGCCGAACTCGCCGGCGGAGCGCGCCGGATCGGCGCAGAACACCAGGCACACCGGCGCCTCGGCGATGAAACTCTGGTCCTCGGCGGCCTGCGCCAGGGCACGGCGCCGGGGCGCATCGCGCACTACCGCCACGTGGTAGGCCTGCAGATCGCCGGCCGAAGGGGCGGCGCAGACCATCTCCAGAATGGCGTGCAGTTTGGCGTCCTCCACCGGCATGTCGGCCTGGTAACGGCGGATGGAATGGCGGTGGCGCACGGTCTCGAAGAAGTCCCACATGATTCGCTCGGCTCCGCGCTGATGGTGTCAGATCGGTGGGGCGGCGGCGCTCAGCTACCCTGGTACAACGGGCCGTCGCCGCTGGCGCGTCCCTCGACCAGGGCGGTGAGAGGGGCGATGTAGGGGGAACCGGGTTGGTTCAGTTGCAGCACGCGCAAGGAGTCCTTGGCCAGGTCGGTGAGGCCCATGCGGGCGTAAGCCTCGGTCATGATCACCAGGGCATCGGCCACCGCCGGGCTGCGATCGTAGTGCTCGAGCACGTACTTGGCCCGATTCACGGCGCCGACGTAGGCTTTGCGCCGCAAGTAGTACTGGGCGACGTTTACCTCGTAGGCGGCCAGATTGTTGCGCAGGAACACCATGCGCTGCTGGGCGTCCTTGGCGTATTTGCTGTCGGGGAACTTGCGCACCAGCTCGGCGAAGTCGTTGAACGCCTGCTGGGCCAGCTTGGGATCGGTGCGCGCCCGGTCGCTGGGCATGAGCTTGGCCGCCAGGCTGTTGTCGCGGGCGAAGTTGATCAGCCCCTTCATGTAGTAGGCGTAGTCGACGAAGGGATGGCGCGGATTGGCGCGGATGAAGCGGTCGGCAGCGGCGATTGCCGCATCCGGTTCGTCGTCTTTATAGTAGACGTAGATCAGATCCAGCTGAGCCTGCTGGGCGTAGCGGCCGAAGGGATAGCGGGCCTGCAGCTTCTCGTAGTAGTTGACTGCAGTCTGGTAATTGCCCTCGGACATCGCCGACTTGGCTTCGCTGTAGAAGCGACTGGCCGACCAGTCCTTGGTCTTGTCTACCTGCTCCGGCAGCCACGCGCAACCGGCGAGAATGCCGGTGAGCAGCAGCGGCAGCAGGGGTTTGAGTCGCTTCAGGGAATTGATCGACAACATAAAATCACGGCGTGTAGCGGAATTGAACATGGCGGGCAGTATAGCGGCCCGGCCAGCGGATGAATATGCCCATCGTCGAACGCATCGATTGCCTCATACCCGAGAGCGCCGCCGGTCAGCGCCTGGACCAGGCCCTGGCCGGACTGCTCACCGATCATTCCCGGGCTCGGCTGCAGGAATGGCTGAAGAGTGGCCGCCTCACCGTGGACGGCCGGGTGCTGCGCCCGCGCGACCGGGTGCTGGGCGGCGAGCACGTGCTCGGAGAAGTGGAGCTGCAGACCGAGACCGCCGCCCAGCCCCAGGACCTTCCCCTGGACGTGCGCTACGAAGACGCCGACCTGATCGTGCTCGCCAAGCCGGCCGGCATGGTGGTGCATCCGGCCGCCGGCAATCCCGATGGCACCCTGGTCAACGCCCTGCTGCACCGCTACCCGGAACTGGCCAACCTGCCGCGGGCCGGGGTGGTGCACCGCCTGGACAAGGACACCTCCGGCCTGCTGGTGGTGGCGCGCAGCCCGCGTGCCCATACCGCCCTGGTGGAACAGCTGCAGAACCGCGCCATGGGCCGCGAGTACCTGGCCGTGGCCTGCGGGGTGATGAGCGCCGGCGGCACCGTCGATCAGCCCATCGGCCGCCACGGCGTGGACCGCCAGCGCATGAGCGTCACCCCCATGGGCAAGTCGGCGGTGACCCATTACCGGGTGCTGGAGCGCTTCCGCGCCCACACCTATCTGCGGGTGCGGCTGGAGACCGGGCGTACCCACCAGATCCGCGTGCACCTGGCCCATATCCGCTATCCGCTGCTGGGCGATCCGGTCTACGGCGGCCGGCTGCGGCTGCCGCCCGGCATGAAGCCGGAACATGCCGCGGTGCTGCGCGCCTTCCGCCGCCAAGCGCTGCACGCCGCCCGGCTCACTCTGCAGCACCCGGCCAGCGGCGCGACCCTGAGCTGGGCTGCCGAGCTGCCGGCCGATATGGCCGAACTGCTGCAGGTGTTGCGCCAGGACCAGCAGGAGCACAGTCATGACGAGCTCTGAGCTGCCGCTGATCCGCCCGGATTGGCCGGCGCCGGCCAACGTGGCCGCGGTATCCACCACCCGTCACGGCGGGGTGAGCGGCGGCGACTACGCCAGCCTCAATCTCGGGCACGGCAGCGGCGACGATCCCGCTGCCGTCGCTGAGAACCGCCGCCGCCTGCGCGCGGCGCTGGGCCTGGCCGAGGAGCCGGCCTGGCTGGCCCAGGTGCACAGCACGCGGGTGGTGGACGCCTTGACGGTGGCCGGCCGGGTGGAGGCCGACGCCGCAGTCTGCCGCAGTGCCGGCCGCGCCTGCGTGGTGCTCACCGCCGACTGCCTGCCGGTGTTGCTCTGCGATCGCGCCGGGACGGTGGTGGGTGCCGCCCATGCCGGCTGGCGCGGACTGGCCGGCGGCGTGTTGGAGGCCACGGTGCAGGCCATGGCTGCCGATGCCACGCAGCTCATGGCCTGGCTCGGCCCGGCCATCGGCCCCGCGGTGTTCGAGGTCGGCGCGGAGGTGCGCGCCGCTTTCCTGGCCCACGACCCGGACTGCGACGGCTGTTTCCGGTCTTCCCCGGCCGGGCGCTGGCTGGCCGACCTCTACGCCCTGGCGCGGCGGCGCCTGGCCGGGGTGGGGGTGACGGCGGTGTACGGCGGCGGGTTCTGTACCCGCAGCGAGCCGCAGCGCTTCTTCTCCTACCGCCGCGCGCCGCGCAGCGGGCGCATGGCCAGTCTGATCTGGCTCAAAGACTGAGCGGGGCGGATGCGCCACGATGGGCTTGATTTCCCGCTGAACATCCCAATGTTCCGGGACAGTCGAATCTCTTTGAGGGGCACGCCCACATGCGCATGGACAAACTCACCAGCAAGTTCCAGATGGCCCTGGCCGAGGCCCAGAGCCTGGCTCTGGGCCGCGACCACCAGTTCATCGAGCCGGTGCACGTCATGACCGCCCTGCTCGACCAGCAAGGCGGCACGGTGCGGCCGTTGCTGGCCCAGGCCGACGTCAACGTCAATCTGCTGCGCTCGCAATTGGGCGAGGCGCTGGACCGCCTGCCCCAAGTGCACGGCACCGGCGGCGACGTGCAGATCTCGCAGGGGCTGCTGCGCCTCCTTAACCTCACCGACAAGCTGGCGCAGAAGCGCAAGGATGCCTACATCGCCTCCGAGCTGTTTGTGCTGGCGGCGCTGGAGGAGGGCGGTCCGCTGGCCGACATGCTGCGCAAGGCCGGCGCCGTCAAAGGCATGATCGAGCAGGCCATCGAGCGCCTGCGCGGCGGGCAGAAGGTGGACGACCCCAACGCCGAGGAGAGTCGCCAGGCCCTGGAGAAGTACACCATCGACCTCACCGAGCGCGCCGAGCAGGGCAAGCTCGACCCGGTGATCGGCCGCGACGACGAGATTCGCCGCACCATCCAGGTGCTCTCCCGGCGCACCAAGAACAACCCGGTGCTGATCGGCGAGCCGGGCGTGGGCAAGACCGCCATCGTCGAGGGGCTGGCGCAGCGCATCGTCAACGGCGAGGTGCCGGAGGGGCTGAAGAACCGCCGTCTGCTGGTTCTGGACATGGCCGCCCTGATCGCCGGCGCCAAGTTCCGTGGCGAGTTTGAAGAGCGCCTCAAGGCGGTGCTCAACGACATCGCCAAGTCCCAAGGCAACATCATCCTGTTCATCGACGAGTTGCACACCATGGTCGGTGCCGGCAAGGCGGAAGGCGCCATGGACGCCGGCAACATGCTCAAGCCGGCGCTGGCTCGCGGCGAACTGCACTGTATCGGCGCCACCACCCTGGACGAGTACCGCAAGTACGTGGAGAAGGATGCCGCCCTGGAGCGACGCTTCCAGAAGATATTGGTGGACGAGCCCTCGGTGGAGGACACCATCGCCATCCTGCGCGGTCTCAAGGAACGCTACGAGGTGCACCACGGCGTCGAGATCACCGATCCGGCCATCGTCGCCGCGGCGACGCTCTCGCACCGCTACATCTCCGATCGCCAACTGCCGGACAAGGCCATCGACCTCATCGACGAGGCGGCTTCGCGCATCCGCATGGAGATGGACTCCAAGCCGGAGGAGATGGACCGCCTGGAGCGGCGCCTGATCCAGCTCAAGATCGAGCACGAGGCGGTGAAGAAGGAAAGCGACGAGGCCTCACGCAAGCGCCTGAAAGCGCTCGAGGACGAGATCGCCAAGCTGGAGAAGGAGTACGCCGACCTGGAAGAGATCTGGAAGGCGGAGAAGGCCAGCCTGCAAGGCGCGGCGCACATCAAGGAGGAGCTGGAGCGGGCCAAGCTGGAGCTGGAGACGGCGCGCCGCGCCGGCGATCTGGCACGCATGTCGGAGATCCAGTACGGTCGCATCCCGGATCTGGAGAAGAAGCTGGCCGCCGCGCAGACGGCAGAGAAGAGCGGTCACAAGCTGCTGCGCAACAAGGTCACCGACGAGGAGATCGCCGAGGTGGTCTCCAAGTGGACCGGCATCCCGGTCGCCAAGATGCTGGAAGGCGAACGCGAGAAGCTGTTGCGCATGGAAGAGGCCCTGCACCGGCGCGTAGTTGGCCAGGACGAGGCCATCGCCGCCGTGGCCAACGCCATCCGCCGGGCACGGGCCGGGCTCTCCGACCCCAATCGTCCCAACGGCTCGTTCCTGTTCCTCGGCCCCACCGGCGTGGGCAAGACCGAGCTGTGCAAGGCCCTGGCCGAGTTTCTGTTCGATACCGAGGAGGCCATGGTGCGCATCGACATGTCGGAGTTCATGGAGAAGCACTCCGTGGCCCGGCTGATCGGCGCTCCCCCGGGCTATGTCGGCTACGAGGAGGGCGGCTATCTGACCGAGGCGGTGCGGCGCAAGCCCTATTCGGTGATCCTGCTCGATGAGGTGGAAAAGGCCCATCCCGATGTCTTCAACGTGCTCTTGCAGGTGCTCGACGACGGCCGGCTGACCGACGGTCAAGGGCGCACCGTGGACTTTCGTAACTGCGTGGTGGTGATGACCTCCAATCTGGGGGCGCCGCTGATCCAGGAGTACCTGGCCCACGGCGAGCCGGCCAGCGGCGACGAGCTGCTCGACCAGGTCACCGCCGAGCGCCGCTACCAGACCATGCGCGATGCGGTGATGGAGGTGGTGAGCAAGCATTTCCGCCCCGAGTTCATCAACCGCATCGACGAGGTGGTGGTGTTCCACCCGCTGGGCAAGGCGCAGATCCGGGCCATCACCGACATCCAGATCGGCTATCTGCGCAAGCGCCTGGCCGAGCGCGACATCCAGCTCAGCGTGAGCGAGGCGGCCCTGGGCCTGCTGGGCGAGGCCGGTTTCGACCCGGTCTACGGCGCGCGCCCGCTCAAGCGTGCCATCCAGAGCCAGTTGGAGAACCCGCTGGCGAACCGCATCCTGGCCGGGGAGTTCGGTCCCGGCGACAACATCCGGGTGGACGTGCGGGATGGTCAGCTGGTGTTCAGCAAGGAGCCTCGACACTGAAGGCCAGGCGGGGGAGGAGCGCCAGTAGCCTCCCTGCGCATTCCGGAGGATAATCCGGCAACACCAGAGCGGGCAGCGGTGGCCCCGCCGCCCGCATCAGCGTCGGCAGCGCGCATGGCTGCCGGCTACAAGGCGCGTGAGGTCAACGTGAAAAGAAAAATCCGCAAGGCCGTATTCCCCGTCGCCGGCATGGGCACCCGCTTCCTGCCGGCCACCAAGGCCAGTCCCAAGGAGATGCTGCCGATCGTCGACAAGCCGCTGATCCAGTACGCGGCCGAGGAGGCCATCGCCGCCGGGGTCAACACTCTGATCTTCATCATCGGCCGCACCAAGCGGGCCATCGCCGACCACTTCGACAAGGCCTACGAGCTGGAAGCGGAGCTGGAGGCGCGCGGCAAGAAGGACATGCTCAAAGTGGTGCGTGAGATCGTGCCACCTCATGTCAACTGCGTCTACATCCGCCAGGCCGACGCCCTGGGCCTGGGCCACGCCGTGCTCTGCGCCAAGCCGGTGGTGGGCGACGAGCCCTTCGCCGTGCTGCTGGCCGACGACCTGATCGATGCTCCGCGCGGCGGCGCCATGGCGCAGATGGCCGCCCACTTCGACAAGTACCAGTGCTCCATCCTCGGCGTGGAGCGGGTACCCCAGGAGGACACCCACCGCTACGGCATCGTCACCCCACTGCCCTTCGCCAGGGGGCTGTCCAACGTCGAGAGCATCGTGGAGAAGCCCAAGCCCGCGGAGGCCCCCTCCAATCTGGCGGTGGTCGGGCGTTACATCCTTACCCCGCGCATCTTCGAGTTGCTGGAGAAGACCCCCAAGGGCGCCGGCGGCGAGATCCAGCTCACCGACGCCATCGCCCAGCTGTTGCTGGAAGAGCAGGTGCTGGCCTACGAGTTCGAGGGCAAGCGCTACGATTGCGGCAGCAAGCTCGGCTACCTGGAGGCCACCGTGGAATATGGGCTGCGCCATCCCGAGCTGGGCGAGGAGTTTCGCGCCTATCTCGCAGAGCGCTTCGGCTCGGCCCCGGCCCCGGCGCCGCTCAAGGCAGTGAAGGCGGCCCAGAGCTGACGCATCCGCTGTGCGGCAAGGCAAGCCCCGCGACAGGCGGGGCTTGTCGTTTGTGCTATGCAAGTCTTATGGGATATCACTGACAAGCCCAAGCGGAAGTCACCGACAAACCATACGAGCGGACGAGGTTGATCACCATGTGCGGAATCGTCGGCGCCATCGCGGAGCGCAACATCACTCCCATCCTGCTGGAAGGTCTCAAGCGGCTGGAATATCGCGGCTACGACTCGGCCGGTGTGGCCACCCTGGACGAGCGCCACGGCCTGCGCCGCCTGCGCACGCCGGGCAAGGTGCGCGAGCTGGAGAACCGGCTCGGCGAGACTCCGCTGAGCGCCCCCTTGGGAATCGCCCACACCCGCTGGGCCACCCACGGCGAACCCAGCGAGCGCAACGCCCATCCCCACTTCGGCGGCAGCCGGGTGGCCCTGGTGCACAACGGCATCATCGAGAACTATCTGAGCGTCAAGGAAGAGCTGATCGGTCGGGGTTACCGCTTCGAATCCGAAACCGACACCGAGGTGGTGGCCCACTTAGTGGACAGCTATCTGGAGCAGGGCCTGGATCTGCTGGCGGCGGTGCAGCAGGCGGTGAGGCGGCTCTCCGGCGCCTACAGCCTGGGCGTGATCTCGCGTGATCATCCCGACCGCCTGGTGGCGGCGCGCAAGGGCTCGCCGCTGGTGATCGGCATCGGCATCGGCGAGCACTTCCTGGCCTCGGACATCTACGCCCTGGCGCCGGTGACCCAGACCTTCGTCATCCTCGAGGAGGGCGACGTCGCCGAGCTGCGCCGCACCGGCTACCGCGTCTTCGACGCCCGCGGCGAGCCGGTGGAGCGTGCCGTGCGCCGGGCCGAGACCTCGGCGCAGCTGGTCGACAAAGGGCCCTACCGGCATTTCATGCTCAAGGAGATCTTCGAGCAGCCGCGAGCGGTGGCCGAGACCCTGGAGGGGCGCATCCACGACGGGCGGCTGCTCAGCGGCTGCTTCGGGCCGGCGGCCGAGGGCATCTTCGACCGCATCAAGGGCGTGCACATCGTCGCCTGCGGCACCAGTTACCACGCCGGACTGGTGGCGCGCTACTGGCTGGAGGCCCTGGGCATTCCCTGTCAGGTGGAGGTGGCCAGCGAATACCGCTACCGGGAAGGGGTGACGCCGCCCGGCACCCTGTTCGTCGGCATCTCCCAGTCCGGCGAGACCGCCGACACCCTGGCCGCCCTGGCCGAGGCCAAGCGCCGCGGCTACCTCTCCACCCTGGCCATTTGCAACGTGCCAGACAGCTATCTGGTGCGCGAGTCCGAGCTGGTGCTGATGACCCGTGCCGGGCGCGAGATCGGCGTCGCCTCCACCAAGGCCTTCACCACCCAGCTGGCGGCGCTCAGACTGCTGTCTATCGCCCTGGGACGGCGTTTCGGCCTGAGTCCTGCGCGCGAGGCCCAGCTCGTGATCGAGCTGACCCAGTTGCCGCGCAAGCTGGAGGAAGCGCTGGCCCTCAACCCGGCCATCGAGCAACTGGCCGAGCAATTCGCCGACAAGCAGCACGCCCTGTTCCTGGGACGCGGCGCCCAGTATCCGGTGGCCATGGAGGGGGCACTCAAGCTCAAGGAGATCTCCTACATCCACGCCGAAGCCTATCCGGCCGGCGAGCTCAAGCATGGCCCGCTGGCCCTGGTCGACGCCGATATGCCGGTAGTGTGCGTGCTGCCCAAAAACGGGCTGCTGGAGAAGCTGCTGTCCAACCTGCAGGAGGTGCGGGCGCGCGGCGGCCAGCTCTATCTGTTCGCCGATCGCGAGGTGGAGACGCCGCAGGATGCGGCGCTGCATACCCTCAGCCTGGGCGAGGTGCCGGACTCCATCGCCCCGATCGTCTTCACCGTGCCGCTGCAGCTGCTGGCCTACCACGTGGCGGTGCTCAAGGGCACCGACGTGGACCAGCCGCGCAACCTGGCCAAGTCGGTGACGGTGGAGTGATACCGGGACGATTGCATCGACAGCCCCCCTCTCTTCCGCCAGGAGGAGAGGGGCGAACTGCGAGCGCTCCGGATCACCCCGCCGCGCGCCGGCGCCGCAGCCGCCGCGACAGCCACAGCGCCGCGCTGAGCAGCACGAAGCCGCCCAGCACCGCCAGCTCGATCTCCTTGATGTCGCCCAGCATCCGCTGCAGCGCCTCGCCCACGAAGAAGCCGATGGCACCGAAGCTCAGCGCCCAGATGGCGGCGCCCAGGGCGTTGAGCCACAGGTAGGTGCGCGCCGGCACGCGCGCCATGCCGAATACGAATGGTCCGGCGATGCGCAGGCCGTAGAGGAAGCGGATGCCGACGATGAGCGGAGCGTGGTAACGGTCCAGCAGGCGCTGTATCCGCTCCACCTGGGGCTTGCTGCGCGGGTGACGGGCCAGCCAGTCCCAGCCGCAGCGGCGGCCGACGTAATAGTAGAGCTGATCGCCGGCGAAGCTGCCGACGAAGGCGCAGAACACTACCCAGGGCAGTTCCAGATAGCCGCGGTGGGCGGCGAAACCGCCGAGCAGCAGGATGGTTTCACCCTCCAGAAAGGTGCCGAGCAGAATCGCCCAGTAGCCGTAGTGTTCGATCCAGTACTTCAGCGCCATCCCGCCTCGTTCCCTTCAGCGCACGCAAGATGGTGCATTGTGGCAGGCACGCCCCCGCTTGCCCAGGGGCAGCGGGAGCGGTAGTCGGCGGTGCGCGGCCTCAGCTCGTGCTTTGCTGATCGGTCTGCTGTGGATGGCGCTTGCTCTTGCCCTGCTGCTGGCTGCTATGGGTGCTGAGGTGATGCTGCTGGATGCGGTGGGTATGGTGCCGCGGATAGTGCATCAGACCCTGGCTGGCCTGCTTGTGATGCTTGGGCTTCTTGACCGTCTGCTGCTGGATGGTGGTCTGGTCGTCGGGGTTGGTGGTATCGGTGGCGGCCAGACTGAGGCCCGTGCCGAGGGTGGCGAATACGGCCAGCGTGGCGGCGGTGAGCAGTTTCTTGGTGTGGTGCATGGAGGGATGCCTCGTCGTTGTTGAGTCGGGAAGCGCGACGACCGCGGCCGCCGCGCACTTGTCGCTGACGCTTACTTGACCTGCTTGCCGGTGACGGGGTCGTAGTGCAGGGTCATTTCCTTGCCGTCCTTACCCTTCAGCACCACTACCCACATTTCTTTGCCGCTCACCTTCTCCAGCTTGGCTTTCTCCACGGTGCTGCCTGGATGCGCGGACAGCGCCTCGCGCGTCACCGACTCCTGGGTGACGGTGGCAGCGGCCTGGACGGTGCCGAGGACTGTGGATACGGCCAGGACGGTGGCGGCGACGAAGCGGCGGTCGATAGACATGACTGAATTCCCCCACGGTCGGTTGACGGTTTGGGCGAAGCTCGCCCGCTTGGCCTTGACAGTCGGCAACCCCGTGCAGAGCAGCTTCCGGGCCAATTCTGCAAAATGCTGATCTGGCTCGAGATATTCGCGATGGCGGGAATTGGAAAGGGGGCTGGATTGGTGGATTTCCACCACTTCAGCGGCATCGGTGATGGAAATCCACCAACGGCAGACTCAGTTCTGTGGCGGCCGCAGCCGGTACTTCTGCATGCGGTAGCGCAGGGTCTCGCGGGTGGTGCCGAGCGCCCGGGCGGTGGCTAGCACGTTGTAACCGTGACGCTCCAGGGCGGTGCGGATGATGTGGCGGTCCATGTCCTCCAGGGCCATGGAGCCGTCCAGCGGCAGGAAGATGCCATCCAGCGTGACCTCCGGCGTTCGCGCAGCGGGGGCGGGTGGGCCGAGCTGCAACCATTCGCCGGGAAAGACCGCGGAGTCGGCGAACAGCACGCAGCGCTCCACCACGTTGCGCAGCTCGCGCACGTTGCCCGGCCAGGGGTGGCGGCGCAGCGCCTCCCACACCGCCGGCGGGATGATGCGAACCTGCTTGCCGGCCTTGGCGTTGAACTCGGCGATGATGGGCGGCAGCAGGTCCTCCAGGTCCTCTGGACGGGCGCGCAGCGGCGGCAGCTCCAGGCGGAACACGCTGAGGCGGTGGTAGAGATCCTCGCGGAAGCGCCCTTCGTCCACCAGCCGCTTCAGGTCGCGGCTCGTGGCGGCGATCACGCGCACGTCCACCTTGATGA
>DATLYF010000183.1:0-32376 GCA_035575095.1 Candidatus Competibacteraceae bacterium | reverse complement strand
TACAATAGCCGCGGCCAGGCCTGCCCGGGCCGCATTCACTCAACGAGGAATCAATCAACATGAGCAACATCGAAGCACGCGTCAAGAAGATCATCGTCGAGCAGCTAGGCGTCAAGGAGGAGCAGGTGACCAACGACGCCTCCTTCGTGGATGATCTGGGTGCCGATTCCCTCGACACCGTGGAGCTGGTGATGGCGCTGGAGGAGGAGTTCGAGTGCGAGATTCCCGACGAGGACGCCGAGAAGATCACCACCGTGCAGCAGGCCATCGACTACGTCACCGCCCACCTGGGCTGAGCATCACCGCGCGTGCCGGCCGTGGCCCGGCCACGGCCGCGGCTGATGGCGTGACAGGCGATACGATTCATACATTCCGTGCTGAGAGGATATTCGTTTGGCTAGACGGCGTGTGGTGGTGACCGGCTTGGGGCTGGTGTCCCCGGTGGGCAACGACGTGGAGTCCGCCTGGGCGAATATCCTGGCCGGCAAGAGCGGCATCGGTCCGATCACAGTATTCGACGCCACCGACTTTCCGGTGCGCTTCTCCGGGGCGGTCAAGGATTTCGATCCGGCCCAGTACATCCCGGCCAAGGAAGTCAAGAAGATGGACACCTTCATCCATTACGGCATCGCCGCCGGGGTGCAGGCCATCCGCGATTCCGGATTGGCGATCAACGATGCCAATCGAGAGCGCATCGGCATCATCATCGGCTCTGGCATCGGCGGGCTGCCGGGCATCGAGGACGGCCACTCCGCTTATCTGCGCGGCGGTCCTCGCAAGATCACGCCGTTCTTCGTGCCGCGCAGCATCATCAACATGATCTCCGGCCACCTGTCCATCATGTACGGCATCCAGGGGCCGAACCTGGCCGTGGTCACCGCCTGCACCACCGCCACCCATGCCATCGGCATGGCCCAGCGTCTGATCGTCTACGGTGATGCCGACGTGGTCATTGCCGGCGGCGCCGAGATGGCCACCACGCCCACCGGCATCGGCGGCTTCGCCGCGGCGCGTGCCCTGTCCACCCGCAACGACGAGCCGGAGCGCGCCAGCCGCCCCTGGGACATCGAGCGTGACGGCTTCGTGCTGGCCGACGGCGCCGGCGTGCTGGTGCTGGAGGACTACGAGCACGCCAAGGCCCGCGGCGCCCGCATCTACTGCGAGCTGGCCGGCTTCGGCATGAGCTCGGACGCCTATCACATGACCCTGCCGCCGGAGAGCGGCGACGGCGCCCGGCGCTGCATGATCAACGCCCTCAAGGACGCCGGCATGAACCCCGAGCAGATCGACTACATCAACGCCCACGGCACCTCCACCCCGGCCGGCGACGTGGCCGAGAGCGATGCGGTCAAGGCCGCCTTCGGCGACCATGCCTACAAGCTGGCGATGAGCTCTACCAAGTCCATGACGGGCCATCTGCTGGGGGCCGCGGGCGGCGTCGAGGCGGTGTTCTCGGTGCTGGCCATCCGCGACCAGGTGGCACCGCCCACCATCAACCTGGACAACCCGGACCCGGCCTGTGACCTGGATTACGTGCCCCATACCGCCCGGGAGATGAAGATCCGTACCGCCCTGTCCAATTCCTTTGGCTTCGGCGGTACCAACGGTACCGTGATCTTCAAGGCTCTGGACTGAGGCATCCGGCGCACCGCTCCACGCTCTGACGGGTCCGCCGCGGCGGACCCGCTTGGTTTATGAAGCCCATGTTCCACGCTCTGGACAGCTTTCCCGATCCTCTGGCGCTGCACCGGCTCAATCCGCGGCGCTATCCCTTCTTGCTGCAGAGCGCGGTGCACGGCCCCGAGACCGCCCGCTACAGCCTGCTGTTCGCCTTTCCCGGCCAGTCCCTGACCCTGCTGCCCGGACAGTCCGGCCCGGACTTCCTGGCCGAGCTGGATCGGCGCTGGCAGGACGAGCGCAGCGCCGGGGAGGTGGATCGACGTCTGCCGTTTCGCGGCGGCTGGTTCGTCTATCTGGGTTACGAACTGGCCGGGCAGGTGGAGCCGGTGCTGCGCCTGCCGGCGGCCGACGACGGCCTGCCCACCGCCTTTGCCACCCGCGTGCCGGCGGCGCTTATCCTCGATCACCGCGAGCACCGCGCCTGGCTGGTGGCGGAACCGGGGCGGGAGGAGCTGATCACGGCCATGCGCGCCGACCTGGCGCGGCTGCCGGCGGCCGAACGCGAACTACCGCAGCGCTTGTGGCAAGCGGTGGAAGAGGACGAGCCGCAGCGCTTCATCGCCGCAGTGGAACGCATCAAGCGCTATATCCGCGACGGCGACGTGTTCCAGGTCAATCTGTCGCGCGCCTGGCGCGGCCGGCTCTGTCCGGGCGTGGACGCCGCCGATCTCTATCAGCGCCTGCGCCGCGCCAATCCGGCACCCTTTGCCGGGCTGGCGCTGTGGGGCGATGGCGCCATCGTCAGCTCCTCGCCGGAGCGGCTGGTGCGGGTGCGCGGGCGCCACGTCGATACCCGCCCCATCGCCGGCACCCGTCCGCGTGGCCAGGGCACCGAGCACGACCTGGACCTGTCGCGGGAACTGCTGACCCACCCCAAGGAGCGCGCCGAGCACGTCATGCTCATCGACCTGGAGCGCAACGATCTGGGGCGGGTGTGCCGGCCGGGCACGGTCGCGGTGGACGAGCTGATGGTGCTGGAGAGCTACGCCCATGTGCACCACATCGTCTCCAACGTTTGCGGCGAGTTGCGCGACGGTGTTACACCGGGCCAGGTGATGCGCGCCGTGTTCCCCGGCGGCACCATCACCGGCTGCCCCAAGGTGCGCTGCATGGAGATCATCGCCGAACTGGAACAGGTCGGGCGCGGTCCCTACACCGGCTCCATGGGCTATCTCAACCGCGACGGCGACCTGGACCTGAATATCCTCATCCGCACCCTGGCCCTGTCCGGCGAGCGGCTGCAGCTGCGCGCCGGCGCCGGTATCGTCGCCGACTCCATCGCCGAGCGCGAGCTGGCCGAGACCCGCGCCAAAGCGCGCGGCCTGCTGCTGGCCCTGGGCGAAGCACCGGCCTGGGTGATCTGAGATGAGCGCACCCGTGCTGTGGTGCGACGGCAAACCGGCGGACAGCCTGCCACTGGCCGACCGCGGCCTGCACTACGGCGATGGTCTGTTCGAGACCCTGACGGTGCGCGACGGCCGGCCCGAGCTGTGGGAGCGGCACTGGGCGCGGTTGCTTCTCGGCTGTGAGCGCCTGGGCCTGCCCCAGCCCGACGCCACCCTGTGGCACGCCGAAGCCGCAGCCCTGTGCGCCGAGTGCCGGCGCGGCGTGCTCAAGCTCATCCTCACCCGCGGCAGCGGCGGGCGCGGCTACCGGCCCCCGCTGCCGGCCAAGCCCACGCGCATCCTCGGCCTCTATCCCTGGCCCGACTATCCCGAGGGCTACTGGGATGAGGGCGTGACCGTACGCCTCTGCCGCCAGCCGCTGTCGCTCAACCCAGCCCTGGCTGGGCTCAAGCATCTCAACCGCCTCGACCAGGTGCTGGCGCGCGCCGAGTGGGGCGATCCGGACATCGCCGAGGGTCTGATGTGCGATCCGCTGGGGCGGCTGATCGAGGGCACGATGAGCAACCTGTTCCTGGCGCGGGACGGCGAACTGCTCACCCCGACCCTGGACCAGTCCGGTATCGCCGGGGTGATGCGCGGGCTGATCCTCGAGCTGTGTCGCAAGCACCGGATCGCCTGCCGTGAAGCGGTGCTGACTCCGGGCGATCTGGCGGCGGCCGACGAGGTCTTCCTCAGCAACAGTCTGATCGGCCTGTGGCCGGTGCGCGCCCTGGCTGGCGGCCGGAGCTGGCCAGTGGGCTCGCTTACGCGCCGGCTGCAGGCCTTGGTGGCGGAGGCGCGACGCCAATGAAGCGCTGGCTGCCGGGGATTGGGCTGCTGGTGGCGCTGGCCGGGATCGGCGGCGGGCTGTGGTGGGATTACCAGCGCTTCCTGGCGCAGCCGCTAGCGGTGAGCGGGGAGGGGCAGGTGCTGGAGGTCAGGCCGGGTAGCTCCATCGCCGTGATCGCCGAGGAGCTGGTGGCGCGCGGCGTGCTGACCCATCCCTGGCAGAGCTGGTATCTACAGGCCTACGCCCGCCTGCAGGGGCTGGCTCCCAAACTCAAGACCGGTGAATACGCCCTGGAGCCGGAGCTGACCCCGCGCGAGCTGCTGGCGCGCATCGTCGCCGGCAAGGTCATCCAGTATTCCCTGACCGTGGTCGAGGGCTGGACCTTCCGCCAGTTGCGCGCAGCGCTGCGCGCCCACCCCCAACTGGAGCAAACCCTGCAGGACCTGGGTGACGAAGAGGTCATGGCGCGCCTGGGGCATCCCGGACTGCATCCGGAGGGACGCTTCTTCCCCGACACCTACCGCTTCCCGCGCGGCACCCGCGACCTGGATTTCCTCCAACGCGCCTTCGCTACCATGCAGAAGAAACTGGACGAGGTCTGGGCGCGGCGCGCCGCCGACCTGCCGCTGCAATCCCCCGACGAGGTGCTGATCCTGGCCTCCATCGTCGAGAAGGAAACCGCACTCCCCAGCGAGCGGCGCGAGATCGCTGGGGTGTTCGCCCGCCGTCTGCAGAAGAACATGCCGCTGCAGACCGATCCCAGCGTGATCTACGGCCTGGGTGACGGTTTCGACGGCAACCTGCGGCGCCAGGACCTGGAGGCCGACACCCCCTACAATACCTACACCCGTACCGGCCTGCCGCCCACCCCCATCGCCCTGCCCGGCGCGGCGGCGCTGGCGGCGGCGGTCGACCCGGCGCCGGGTGATGCCCTGTACTTCGTGGCCCGTGGCGACGGCAGCGGCGGCCACGTGTTCTCGCGCACCCTGGAGGAGCACAACCGGGCGGTGCGCCAGTATCTGCACAACCGCCGCGCCGGAGAGGCGGGCCCATGAGCACGGCGAAAGGACGCTTCATCACGCTGGAGGGCATCGAGGGCGCCGGCAAGAGCACCCTGATGGCCTTCGCCCGCGACTACCTGGCGGCTGCCGGCAAGCGCGTGCTGACCAGCCGCGAACCGGGCGGCACCGAACTGGGCGAAGCCATCCGCGGCCTGCTGCTGCACAACGAGATGGCGGTGGACACCGAACTGCTGCTGCTGTTCGCCGCCCGCGCCGAGCACCTGGAGCGGGTGATCCGTCCGGCCCTGGCGGCGGGCGTATGGGTGGTGTGCGATCGCTTCACCGACGCCACCTACGCCTATCAGGGCGGCGGGCGCGGCGTGCCGGCCGGGCGTATCGAGCTGCTGGAGGACTGGGTGCAGGACGGGCTGCGCCCCGATCTCACCCTGTTACTGGACCTGCCGGTGGAGCAGGGGCTGGCGCGGGCGGGCCGGCGCGGGTCGGCCGACCGCTTCGAGCGCGAGACGGTGGAGTTTTTCCAGCGCATCCGCGGACGTTATCTGGAGCTGGCGGCGGCGGCGCCGCGCCGCTACCGGGTGATCGCCGCCGACCTGCCGCTGCCGGCGGTGCGGCAGACCGTCGCCGCGGCCCTGGATGAACTGTTGGCCGTGGCGGAGTGAGCATGGGCGCGCCTTATCCCTGGTGTGAGCGGCAGTGGCGGCAGCTTCAGGAGGCCCGGGCTGCCGGCCGGCTGCATCACGCCCTGCTGCTGCACGGCCCGGCTGGACTGGGCAAGCGCGCCTTCGCCGAACGCCTGGCGGCCAGCCTGCTGTGCCAGCAGCCGGGGCCGGAGAGTGCGCCCTGCGGCCGCTGCCGGGCGTGTCACCTGTTCGGCGCCGGCAGCCATCCCGATCTGCTGCAGGTCAGCCCAGAGGAGGCGGACAAGCCCATCCGCATCGACCAGATCCGGGAACTGACCGCTTTCCTCGGCTACACCAGCCAGTTCGGCGCCACCAAGATCGCCCTGCTGTGGCCGGCCGAGCGCATGAACCTCAACGCTGCCAACAGCCTGCTCAAGACTCTGGAGGAACCGCCGCCGGCCAGTCTGCTGCTGATGGTGGCGGAGCGTCCGGCACAACTGCCGGCCACGGTGCGCAGCCGCTGCCAGAAGCTGGTGTTCCAGCCGCCGCCAGCGGCGCAGGCGCGGGAGTGGCTGGCCGGGCAGGCGCTGCACGGCGCCGATGCCGCACTGCTGCTGACCCTGGCCGGTGGTGCGCCGCTGCGCGCCCTGGCCTATGCCGAGAACCGATGGCTGGCGCGCCGCGGTGTGCTGTTCCAGACCTTCCAGCAACTGGCCCAGGGCCAGGGTGATCCGTTGCGCGCCGCCCAAGCCTGGCTGGAGGGAGATGTGGCGGAGAATCTGGGCTGGCTGGTCGGCTGGCACATGGATCTGATCCGGCTTAAGATGACGGATCATCCCCCCGGGCTGAACCATCCCGATCTGCGCGAGCCGCTCGCCCGCATCGCTGCCCGCTGGCCGCGGGCGGTGCTGCTGCGCCGGCTGGAACAGGCTCAGCGCCTGCGGCATCTGCTGGGGACCACCCAGCTCAATCCGCAACTGGCGTTGGAGGCTTTCCTCGCCGAATGGGCGGGTGTGTGACCCGGCAGCGAGCGACCGAACGGCGAGGTAACGAGCATGGCCGCACCCAAGCAGGGCGTGATGTCCCTGGCCATCAAGGACAAGAACACGCTGTACGCCTCCTACATGCCGTTTCTCAAGAACGGCGGCATCTTCATCCCCACCGACAAGCCCTTCGAGCTGGGCGACGAGGTGTTCCTGCTGCTGTCGCTGATGGATGAGCCGGAGCGCTATCCGGTCACGGGCAAGGTGGTGTGGATCACCCCGCGCGGCACCCTGGGCGGTCGGCCCCAAGGGGTGGGCATCCAGTTCAGCGGCGCCGAGGGCAGCACCGTGCAGAAGAAGATCGAGACCTATCTGGCCGGAGGCCTCAATTCGGACCGACCCACCAGTACCATGTGATATCCGGCATGGTCCGGAACTCTGCGGGCGGCAGCCGGTCTTGCGCTTAGCATCATCCTTGTCACCGGGACAGAACCCGATCGCGAGCATGCTGGTAGATTCCCATTGTCATCTGGACCGCCTCGATCTCACTCCCTTCGACGGGGACCTGGGGCAGGCTCTGGCGGCTGCCGCCGCCAACGGCGTCGGCCATTTCCTCTGCGTGGCCATCGATCTGGCGCACTGGTCGGCCATGCTGGAGCGGGTCCGACCTTACCGCAACGTGTCGGTGTCGGTGGGGGTGCATCCTTCCGAGACTCTGCGTGAGCAGGCGGCAGCAGAGGAGCTGGTGCGCCGCGCCGCCGCCAACCCCCGGGTGGTGGCCATCGGCGAGACCGGTCTCGACTACTACTACGGCAAGGACAGCCGGGCCGAACAGCAGCGCAGTTTCCGGATCCACGTCGCCGCCGCCATCGCGGCCGGCAAGCCGCTCATCGTCCATACCCGCGACGCCAAGGAGGACACCCTGGCGATCCTGAAGGAGGAGGGTGCCGAGCGGGTGGGCGGGGTGCTGCATTGCTTCACCGAGGACTGGGACATGGCCGAACGCGCCATGGAACTCGGCTTCTACGTCTCGTTCTCCGGTATCGTCACCTTCCGCAACGCCGAGTCTTTGCGCGAGGTGGCGCGGCGCATGCCGGCCGAGCGGCTGCTGGTGGAGACCGACGCGCCCTATCTTGCCCCGGTGCCGTACCGCGGCAAGTCCAACCAGCCGGCCTGGGTCAAGCACGTGGCCGAGTGCCTGGCGGCAGTGCGCGAGGAGCCGTTCGAGCAGCTCGCCGCCACCACCACCGCCAACTATTTTCGCCTGTTCGGTCATGGAACGGCTGCCTGAACTCATCCGCCGGCGCCTGGCCCGGGTGTCGGATGCGCTCAACGGCGACCATGTGGTGGCCGGGGTGGCGGCGCCGCTGCGCGAGCTAATGCCGGCGGCGGTGCTGGTGCCGCTGGTGGCGCGGCCGGAGGGCTACACCGTGCTGCTCACCCGGCGCACCGAGCATCTTGTCCATCATCCCGGTCAGGTCAGCTTTCCCGGCGGGCGCAGCGAAGAGGGCGACGCCAGCCCAGTGGCCACCGCCCTGCGCGAGGCTCACGAAGAGATCGGCCTGGAACCCGCGCTGGTGGAGGTGCTGGGCAGCCTGGACCTGTACCAGACCGTCACCGGCTTCCTGGTGACCCCGGTGGTGGGGTTGGTGCATCCCAGCTTCCAGCTCACCCTGGACAGCTTCGAGGTGGCCGAGGCCTTCGAAGTGCCTCTGGCGCACGCCCTGGACCCGTGCAACCACCAGCGCCAGAGCCGCATCGTCAACGGCCAGCGGCGCGAATACTACGTCATCCCCTACCGCCATTACTTCATCTGGGGCGCCACTGCCGCCATGCTGGTGAACCTGTCCACACGGCTGGACGCCGAGCTGTTCCGCTGAGTCTATGGAGCCGACGCCGGCGCAACTGGAGCAGGTGTTCCGCCAGGCGGTGGACGACTACCTGGCGGCCCGCCGCGCCCGCATCGACGACTTCTGCCGCCGCCACTTCTCCCCGGCCGGCGCCTGGCGACTCAACCGTCGCGCCCTGGGCAAGGATCTGCTGCGCACCCCGGCCAACGTGCTATGGGCCGGGCCCTATCTGCTGACCCGGGGTGCCGGCGCCCTGCTCGGGCGGCTGGGCTGGCGGGAACTGGCGCAACGCATCGAGCGGCTGCCGCCCGGTTTGCGCACCGATGTGGAGCGGGAACTGGAATGGCGGATCCACTGCGAGCTGCTGGAGCTGCCCTGCCGCCAGGAAGAACGGGAATATGCCAGTGATGCTCTGTTCGCGGCGCTGCTGGCCCGCCCGGAGGTGGGGAACTGGTTGCGCCCCGAACTGTTGGAACTGCATCACCGGGCGCGGGAGCCAGCCTTTCGCGAGCGCCTGGCGGCGCATCTCGCCACCTACACCGCCAGCCGCACCGCCGCTGCCGAGCTATCGGCGGTGCTGCTCAATCTGGCTGCCGGCGTCGCCGCCTTCAAGTCCCTCACCCCTGGCACCTTGGCCATGGGTGGTGCCATGGCCAACGCCGTGGCCCAGCAACTGGCAGTGGCCAATTTCGCCCTCGGCTCCAGTCTGGGCGGGTTGTATTACAGCGCGTTCCCGGCCAGCGCCTCGCTGGGACTGCTCACCGCCACCACCGGTGGGCTGCTGGTAGCGCTGGGAGTGGTGAGCGCTCTGGCCGGTGTGGTCACCGACCCGTTGCAGCAGGCGCTGGGCCTGCACCGGCGCAAGCTACACAAGCTGCTGGATGCGCTGGAGGGGGAGCTGAAGGGAGAACAGCGCGGACTGGCCATCCGCGACGCCTACGTGGCGCGGTTGTTCGATCTGCTCGATCTGCTGCAGGCGGCACGCTTGGGCAAGTAAGCCCTGCAGAGCACCTCCACCGTCACCCCCCCTCTTGGAAGGGGGAGGGTGGGGGAAGGGATGGCATTAGGCAATTTCCTTGTTGCGCTGGATCATCGCGTACGCCGAGTGGTTATGGATGGACTCGAAGTTCTCCGATTCCACCGTGTACTCCAGAATGCGCTCGTCGGCATTGAGGCGGGCGGCGATGTCGCGCACCATGTCCTCGACGAACTTGGGATTCTCGTAGGCCTTCTCGGTGACGTACTTCTCGTCCGGACGCTTCAGTAGGCCGTACAGCTCGCAGGATGCTTCCTGCTCCACCAGCTCGATCAGCTCCTCGATCCAGACGAAGCCCTTGGTGCGCACCGCGACGGTGACATGGGAGCGCTGGTTGTGAGCGCCGTAGCGGGAGATCTGTTTGGAGCAGGGGCAGAGGCTGGTCACCGGCACCAGCACCTTGGTGTAGATGCTCACTTTGCTCTGATGGATCTCGCCGATCAGGCTCACCTGATAGTCCATCAGGCTACGCACGCCGGAGACCGGTGCCGCCTTCTCCACGAAGTAGGGGAAGTTCATCTCGATGTGGCCGCTCTCCGCCTCCAGGCGCTGGGTCATCTCGGCCAGCATGTCGCGGAACGAAGCTACGCTGATCTCCCGCTCACCGTGGTTGAGGATCTCCACGAAGCGGGACATGTGAGTGCCCTTGAAGTGATGGGGCAGACTCACATACATGTTGAAGCTGGCAACGGTATGCTGCTCGCCGCTGCTGCGGTCGCGGACCCGGACCGGATGGCGGATGTCCTTGACGCCCACCTTGTTGATGGCGATGCGGCGGGTGTCGGCGCTCGCCTGCACATCGGGAATGGACACGATCTTGGCCTCGGCCGCTGGATTGAGCTGTTTCATGGAAGACTAGTCCTGGCTGGGTTTCGGCGATACGGGACCGGTGCTTGCACCGCGCCGCGGGCTGGGCTGTTCGGCACGCCGGTCCCCTCTCGACTCGCTATTCCCGAGTAACGGGCTTGGATATTACTTGGACCCAACCGGTCTGGCAATCGACCGCCGCTCAGCCGGCGATGGCTTTGAGCACTCCGGCCGTGTCCAGACCCGCCACCGCCAGCAGTTCATTGCGCTCGCCCTGATCGATGAAGCGATCGGGCAGACCGATGTTGCGCACCGGCACCAATACCCCGTGGGCGGCCAGGCACTCGTTGACGGCGCTGCCGGCACCGCCCATCACCGCATTCTCCTCCAGGGTCACCAGGCGCTCGTGGCTGCGCGCCATCTCCAGCACCAGGGCCTCGTCGAGCGGCTTGACGAAGCGCATATTGACCACGGTGGCATCGAGCTGCTCGGCCACCGCCTCGGCCACCGCCACCATGCTGCCAAAGGCCAGCAGGGCGATGCTTTTCCCGCGGCGACGCAGTTCTGCCTTGCCGATTGGCAGGGCCGTCATCTCCTTACGTACCGGCACGCCGGGGCCCTTGCCGCGCGGATAGCGCACCGTCGCCGGGCCGTCGTGGAGGAAACCGGTGTAGAGCATCTGCCGGGTCTCGTTTTCATCCGCCGGGGCCATCACTACCATGTTGGGGATGCAGCGCAGGTAGCTGAAATCGAAGCTGCCGGCGTGGGTGGGGCCGTCCGGCCCGACCAGGCCGGCGCGGTCGATGGCGAACAGTACCGGCAGGTTCTGCAGGGCGACGTCATGGATGAGCTGGTCGTAGGCGCGTTGCAGAAAGGTGGAATAGATCGCCACCACCGGTTTCAGCCCGTCGCAGGCCATGCCGGCGGCCACGGTGACGCTGTGCTGCTCGGCGATGCCGACGTCGAAATAGCGCTGCGGGAAGCGCTGGGAGAACTCCACCAGCCCGGAGCCCTCGCGCATGGCCGGGGTGATGCCGATTAGCCGCTCGTCCTGCTCGGCCATGTCGCACAGCCAGTCGCTGAACACCTGGGTGTAGGTGGGGCTGCCGCCGCCGCTAGCGGGGGGCAGGCCCTTGGCCGGATCGAAAGTGCCGACACCGTGGTAGGTGACCGGCTCGGCTTCGGCCAGCTTGTAGCCCTTGCCCTTGCGGGTGATGACGTGCAGCAGCCGCGGTCCCCGTAGACCGCTGAGATTGCGCAGGGTCTGCACCAGGGTAGGCAAGTCGTGGCCGTCGATGGGGCCGAAATAGTTGAAACCCATCTCCTCGAATAGGGTGCCGGGGGCGACCATGCCCTTGACGTGCTCCTCGGCGCGCTTGGCCATTTCCCACATCGGCGGCGGCATGTGCGAGAGCACTTTCTTGCCGCCCTCGCGCACGCTGGCGATGAGCTTGCTCGACATCACCCGAGTAAGGTAATTGGACAGCGCGCCGACGTTGGGCGAGATGGACATCTCGTTGTCGTTGAGGACGACCAGCAGGTTGGCTTTGAGGTCGCCGGCGTGGTTCAGCGCCTCGAAGGCCTGGCCTGCGGTCATGGCGCCGTCGCCGATGACGGCCACGCAACGCCGCTCCAGACCGGCGCGCGCGGCGGCGATGGCCATCCCCAGGGCGGCGCTGATGGAGGTGCTGGAATGGCCGACGCCGAAGGCATCGTAGGGGCTTTCCTTGCGCTTGGGGAAAGGCGCCAGGCCGTTGAGCTTGCGCATGGTGTGCATGCGGTGGCGGCGGCCGGTGAGGATCTTGTGGGGGTAGGTCTGGTGGCCCACGTCCCAGACCAGACGGTCCTCGGGGGTGTTGAAGACGTAATGCAGGGCGATGGTCAACTCTACCGTGCCCAGGCCGGCGGCGAAATGGCCACCAGTCTTGGCCACGGTCTGGATCAGGAACTCGCGCAGCTCGTCGGCCAGCGGCACCAGCTTGCTCTCGGGCAGCTTGCGCAGGTCGACGGGGGTCTCGATAGTCTCCAGCAGAGGATAGCTCGGTCCGGTCATGGGCTGCGTCCGTCAGCGTAAACCGGGAATTATCGTTGTCCCGGCGGGGGGCTGCAAGCAAACCAGAGGGGCGGGCTGCACGCTCCGGTCGCCTGTCAGTGGCTGCGCTCGACGATGTAACGGGCGATCCAGCGCAGCGGTTCGGCTCGCTCGCCGAACGGCGCGAGGCTATCCAGGGCCTGTTCGATCAGCATCCCGGCATGCTCGCGGGCGCCGTCCAGGCCGAGCAGGGCGGGATAGGTGGGCTTGCCGCGGGCGATGTCGGCACCCTGGGTCTTGCCCAGGATACGGGTGTCGGTGGTGACGTCGAGAATGTCGTCCTGGATCTGGAAGGCCAGGCCGATGCACTTGGCGTAGCGGTCCAGGGGCTCCAGTTCGGCATCGCCCAGTTCCGGCTGACTGAGGGCGCCGAGCAGCACGCTGGCGCGGATCAGCGCCCCGGTCTTGTGGATGTGCATGTTTTCCAGTTCGACCAGGTTGAGGCTCTTGCCCACTGCCGCCAGATCGATGGCCTGCCCGCCTACCATGCCGCGCGAGCCGGCGGCCTGGGCGAGCAGCGCGAGCATGCGCAGGCGCCGCTGCGGCACCTGCACCATGGTCGGGTCCTGGACCAGCACCTGGAAGGCCAGGGCCTGCAGGGCGTCGCCAGCGAGGATGGCGGTAGCCTCGTCGAAGGCTTTGTGGCAGGTGGGCTTGCCGCGGCGCAGGTCATCGTCGTCCATGGCCGGAAGGTCGTCGTGGACCAGCGAATAGGCGTGGATCAGTTCCACCGCGCAGGCCGGCCCGTCCAGGGCCGCCAGCGGCACTCCCAGGGCTTCGCCAGTGGCATAGACCAGCACCGGACGCAACCGCTTGCCGCCGCCCAAGGTGGCATAGCGCATGGCCTGGTGCAGATGGCTGGGATGGATGTCGGCGGCCGGCAGGCGGGTGTCCAGGGCCTGCTCCACCCGTTCCTGATAGTGACGGATCAGTTCGCCGGACATGAGACCTCAGTCCTGTTCCGGCAGGGGAGTGGTGATCCACTCGCCATTGCGGGCGACGAGCTGCTCCACGCGTTGCTCCGCTTGGGCGAGCGCCTGCTGGCACTGCCGCACCAGAGTGATGCCCTGCTCGAAATGGGCCAGCGCCTGCTCCAGGCTCAGCTCGCCGCGCTCCAGCTCGCTTACGAGCTGCTCCAGGGTCTGCAAAGACTGTTCGACGTCCAGCGCGGGTGGGGATTTTTTCGCCGCCATACGGTCTTACCATAACGTCAATCAAATTACGTTACTCCGCTGTTCCAGGGGGGTCAAACCTTATCGCCGGCTGATCCCCGGCCGATTTGACAAATTCCATATATCGTCCATAGTTAGATCAGTATTTAGACTTGATCTAAAGCTTATCCGGCCACTAGCCACAACGGAGGACACCATGGAACTGAAAGGCAGCAAGACCGAAGCGAACCTGAAATACGCCTTCGCCGGCGAGTCCCAGGCCAACCGTCGCTACCTCTACTTCGCCTCCAAGGCCGATGTAGAGGGCTACAACGACATCGCCGCCGTGTTCCGTTCCACCGCCGAGGGCGAGACTGGCCATGCCCATGGCCATCTGGAATATCTAGAGACGGTGGGTGATCCGGTGACGGGACTGCCCATCGGGCCGACTGCCGAAAACCTTAAGTCGGCCATCGCTGGCGAGACCCACGAATATACGGACATGTACCCCGGCATGGCCAAGACGGCCCGCGAAGAGGGGTTCGACGAGATCGCCGACTGGTTCGAGACCCTGGCCAAGGCCGAGCGCTCTCACGCCAACCGCTTCCAGAAGGCTCTGGACCAGATGGAGTGAGCCGCTCTGCGCAGCCCGAGCTCAGGCCGGCATCCCCGGCCTGATGTTTTCGGTCTGTCCGTTTGCCGCCGGTGTGCCCATGCGGACGCCGGCCCTTTGAGCTGGGAGTCCCGGTCATGGCGGAACGCGAAATGCCGCGGGAAGGCAGTCTGGAGGCGCCGACTCGCCATCCCATCGATTGGCAGAGCCCCGACTTCTTCGACGAAGCCAAGCTGTTCCAGGAGCTGGAGCGGATCTTCGACATCTGCCACGGTTGCCGGCGCTGTTTCAGTTTGTGCAACGCCTTTCCCACCTTATTCGACCTGATCGATGCCACCGAGGACATGGAACTGCACGGTGTGGCCAAGGGCGACTACTGGAAGGTGGTCGACCATTGCTACCTGTGCGACATGTGCTACATGACCAAGTGTCCGTACGTGCCGCCGCACCCGTGGAACGTGGATTTCCCGCATCTGATGCTGCGCGCCAAGGCGGTGAAGTTCAGACAGGGGCGGGTCGGCCTGCGCGACAAGCTGATCACCTCCACCGACCTCACCGGTAAGCTGGCCGGCATCCCGGTGGTAAGCGAGACGGTCAACGCCGTCAACCGCAACCCCCGGGCGCGGCGGCTGCTGCACAAGCACTTCGGCATTCACGCCGAGGCCAGGCTGCCACCCTATGCTCCCAAGACCCTGAAGCAGCGCCTGGCGGGGCATCGTTTCACGCAGAACGTCGTCCCGGGCGGGCCGACCCGGGGCAGGGTGGCGCTGTTCGGTACCTGCTACGGCAGCTACAACGAGCCCCAGCTCGGCGAGGATCTGCTGGCCGTCTTCGAGCACAACGGCATCCCAGTGACACTGGTCGAGGACAGTCGCTGCTGCGGTATGCCCAAGCTGGAGCTGGGCGATTTGGAGTCGGTGGCCCGTCTCAAGGAGCACAACCTGCCGCGCCTGGCGACGCTGGTCGAGCAGGGCTGGGACATCGTCGCCCCGGTGCCGTCCTGTGTACTGATGCTGAAGAGCGAGTTGCCGCTGCTGTTCCCCGATGACCCGCTGGTGCGCAAGGTGGCGGAGGCGGTCTACGATCCCTTCGAGTACCTGATGCTGCGCCACAAGGCCGGCTTGCTGAAGACCGACTTCAAGAGCGGGCTGGGCAAGGTGGCCTACCACCTGGCCTGCCACCTGCGGGTACAGAACATCGGCCAGAAGACCCGCGAGGTACTGGAGCTGGTGCCGGGCACCCAGGTGATGGCCATCGAGCGCTGCGCCGGTCACGATGGCACTTACGGGGTGAGGGCCGAAACCCACGAGATCGCCATGAAGATCGGCAAGCCGGTGGTCGGCCGGATACAGTCGGCCAAGGCCGATCACTATGCCAGCGACTGCCCCATCGCCGGCCATCACCTCGAGAACGGTCTCAAGAGCGGCCAGGCGCCCACCCATCCGCTGACGCTGCTGCGTCGGGCTTATGGGATCTGAGAGCAGCTCCTAACGTAAGGCGTGTTTGGGGTATTCGCCTCCGCTTCCGCCAGACGCCCGTTCCCGAGCGTCGTCGCGGCGAACACCCCGGCACGCCGGACGAGTGTGGTGAGTGATTTTGGAGGACCGTGCCCCATGCAGAAACTGACCCGCGCCGACCTGATGAGCCTGGAGACCTATGCCGCGCAGCGCCCGGCCTTCCGCGCCCGGGTGTTGGCCCACAAGAAGCCGCGCCAGGTGCGGCTGGGCGAGCACGCCAGCCTGCTATTCGAAGACCGGCTGACCATGCAGTATCAGATCCAGGAAATGCTGCGCATCGAGCGCATCTTCGAGCCCGAAGGCATCGATGGCGAACTGGAGGCTTACAATCCGCTGATCCCGGACGGCCGCAACCTCAAGGCCACCTTCCTGCTGGAGTATCCGGACATCGCGCAGCGGCAGGCGGCACTCGCCCAGCTCATCGGCATCGAGGATCGGGTGTGGCTGCGTGTGGCCGGCTGCGAGCCGGTGTGGGCCATCGCCGACGAGGACATGGAGCGGGAGAACGAGTACAAGACCTCGTCGGTGCACTTCCTGCGCTTCGAGTTCAGCCCGGTCATGATCGCCGCCCTCAGGGAGGGCGCGGCGCTCGCCGCCGGGATCGACCATCCCGGCTACCGGGTCAGCGTCGATCCGCTGCCCGAACCCACCCGCCAAGCGTTGCTGGCGGATTTCGACTGAAGCATCGTTCCTCAGCTTGATCCCGCGTGCGGCGCCGGCGCCGCGGGGTCTCTTTTTAGCGGCGGCTGGCCAGGGTGGTGCGCGGATCGAGCTCGTCGACCGGTTCGATGGCGACTTTGGCCACGCCCTGGCGCAGCATGTCCAGCTCGCGCGCCGCGGCCGGCGACAGATCCATGATGCGGCCGGAGCGAGGCGAGATGCCGCGGTCGTTGATGCGCACCACCACGCTCTTGCCGTTACGCAGGTTGGTGACGCGCACTCGCGAGTGCAGCGCCAGGGTGGCATGGGCGGCGGTCAGACCGTGTACGCTGAAGCGCTCGCCACTGGCGGTGCGGCGGCCTTCGAAGCGCTGGCTGTAATAGGAGGCCGTGCCGACCTGCAAGGGTTTACGCGAAGCGCGATGGGCGTCGGCGCTGGGGTGCTTGCCGAGCTTGGCGGAGGATTTGGCGATGTGGCTGGCCGGAGGCTTGGCAGGTTGCGCCGGTTTGGCGGCAAGGGCCGGGGTGGCGACCGTAGTCAGCAGCAACAGCACACTGCCCAGTGCGGCCGCGCGGCGCTCTCCGGTTATGGGTGGCGTCATTGGGATTCTCCCTGGACGTGGGCCAACCCTGTGTTTTTTAGAGCATCGACGCCGGATTGCCAAGCGTGAATCGATGCGTCGGGGTCTGACGCGAGCGTGTTGCAGAGTTGGACGGGCCGCCCTGCGGCTTGGTTAAACTATGGCCTGCAAGCGCTATCTGAATCCTATCTCGGACGCTGGAATGAGCACGCTTTACGACGCATCCGCCATCGAGGTCCTGAGCGGCCTGGACCCGGTCCGCAAGCGGCCCGGCATGTACACCGACACCTCCCGCCCCAACCACCTGGCCCAGGAGGTGATCGACAACAGCGTGGACGAAGCCCTGGCCGGCTACGCCAAGCACATCCGCGTGACGGTGCACGCCGACGGCTCGCTATCGGTGGAGGACGACGGCCGTGGCATGCCAGTGGATATCCATCCCGAGGAAGGCATCCCCGGTGTCGAGCTGATCCTGACTCGGCTGCATGCCGGCGGTAAGTTCTCCAGCCGCAGCTACCGCTTCTCCGGTGGCCTGCACGGCGTGGGCGTGTCGGTGGTCAACGCCTTGTCCAAGCACCTGGAGGTATGGGTGCGCCGGGGCGGCCAGGAATACAACATGGCCTTCGCCGGCGGTGACAAGCTCTCCGAGCTGGAGGTCGTGGGCAGCGTGGGCAAGCGCGTCACCGGCACCACGGTGCGCTTCTGGCCCGACCCGCAGTATTTCGACTCGCCCCGCTTCGCCATCAAGCCGCTCAAGCATCTGCTGCGCGCCAAGGCGGTGTTATGCCCGGGGCTAAAGGTCGGCTTCGTCGATGAATACAGCGGCGAGCAGGAGGAGTGGTGCTATCAGGACGGTCTCACCGCCTACCTCAAGGAGGCCCTGGCGGAGAGCGAGATCCTGCCCGATCCGCCCTTCGTCGGGCGGATGGAGAGTGCTCACGAGGCCGCTGAGTGGGCGCTGGCGTGGCTGCCGGAGGGCGGCGAGCCGCTGGCCGAGAGCTACGTCAACCTCATCCCCACGCCCCAGGGCGGGACCCACGTCAACGGCCTGCGCACCGGGCTGACCGAGGCGGTGCGCGAGTTCTGTGAGTTCCGCAACCTGCTGCCACGCGGCGTCAAGCTCACCCCCGAGGATGTGTGGGAGGGGGCGAGCTACGTGCTCTCGGTCAAGCTCGCCGACCCGCAGTTCTCCGGCCAGACCAAGGAGCGGCTCAGCTCGCGCGAGTGCGCGGTGTTCGTCTCCGGCGTGGTCAAAGATACCTTCAGCCTGTGGCTGAACCAGCACGTGGAGCAGGCCGAGCGCATCGCCCAGCTGGCCATCGCCAACGCCGGCAAGCGGCTGCGGGCGGCGAAGAAGGTGGTGCGCAAGCGCGTCACCGCTGGTCCGGCCCTGCCCGGCAAGCTGGCCGACTGCACGGTGCAGGACCTGGGGCGCTCCGAGCTGTTCCTGGTGGAGGGCGATTCCGCCGGCGGCTCGGCCAAGCAGGCCCGCGACCGCGAGTTCCAGGCGGTGATGCCGCTGCGCGGTAAGATCCTCAACACCTGGGAGGTGGGCTCCGACGAGGTGCTGGGCTCGCAGGAGATCCACGATATCAGCGTGGCCATCGGCGTCGATCCCGGCTCGGCCAACCTGCAAGGGCTGCGCTACGGCAAGATCTGTATCCTCGCCGACGCCGACTCCGACGGCCTGCACATCGCCACGCTGCTGTGCGCGCTGTTCGTGCGCCACTTCCGGCCGCTGGTGGAGGCCGGCCACGTCTACGTGGCCATGCCGCCGCTGTTCCGCATCGACGTGGGCAAGGAGGTGTACTACGCCCTGGACGAGGCGGAGAAGCAGGGCATCCTCGACCGCATCGCTGCCGAGGGCAAGAAAGGCAAGATCAACGTCACCCGCTTCAAGGGCCTGGGCGAGATGAACCCCCTACAATTGCGCGAGACCACCATGGACCCGGACACCCGCCGCCTGGTGCGACTGACGGTGGAGCCCGGCGACGATACCGAGTCGCTGATGGACCTGCTGCTGGCGAAGAAGCGCGCCGGCGAGCGCAAGAGCTGGCTGGAGGCGAAGGGCAATCTGGCGCAGGTGTGAGGCACGCCTTCACCGAAATTCACGGCTCCGGACAGCGGCCCGGCAGTGCGGCCCGCGAGCGACTAAGCTAGCAGCAGGGTCGCAGCGTGGAGGCGCGGGACGATGCGCAGACTGGGCAGATATGCGATCGCATGGATCGTCTGTGCAGGGCTGGTCATCGTCGCTATCCAGATCTGGGCGACGCTGGAAAACGCCTGGCAGATGGAGGAGGCGGTGGGGCGGATTCTGGTACAGCTGGAGCCGCTCCAGGACAAGCAGCTCGGTGACGAGAAGGCGCGCCAGGAAGTCCTCGCCCTGCGCATCGAGAACGAGATGCGCGGCTACTTCTGGAACGGCCTGCTGATCGGAGTGGGGCCGATGGTCACCGTCTTCGTGACGCTGCTCGGCGCCTTGCTCGGCCTACAGAACTACTTGGATGCCCGCGCCAAGGAGCATCTGGAGCGTTCCGAAGCGCGGGAGAAGGAGCGGCTCGATCGCGCCGCAGCGGATTTCAAGGACTCTCTGGAGCGCCTGAAGAGCCAGGAGCCCTGGGAGCGAGCCGCGGGCATCATCGGGCTGCAGCACCTCTTGACCCCTGACCTACCGGAGTATCACCTGCGGGCGTTCTCAGCGCTCGCAACGGCTGCTCGGCACGAGGTCGACCTCGAGGTGCTTGGCAACATCCGCCTCGCTATCGAGCAGGCGGTGCGCGGTTTGGCGCCCGAGACCCTGCGCCGGGCCGCATGGTTTACCTGGCAGCCCGAGCTAAAGCAGCGAGTGATGAAACTGCGGGGGCTGAATCTGGCAGGCGATGGCCCTGAGCAGCGGCGCGACCTGCGCTACCTCGATTTCCGCGATGCCTATCTGGAGGATGCGGACCTACGGTACTGCGACCTCTCCGGCAGCCTCTTCACCAACGCCCAACTCATGGGTGCCAAGCTCGACGCCAGCGTGCTGCGCGAGGCCGATCTCGCCTACGCCGACCTGGCTGGGGCGAGCCTGGTCGGGGCGGATCTGCGGGGGGCGGTGCTGCACCACGCCAAGGTCCTGCGCATGAATCTCCACAAGGCCGATCTGCGCGGGGCCAGGTTCGACCCGGACCAGATGCCCTGGGAACAGATCGAGCACTGGCGGGATGCCAGCTATGATGCGGGGGTGCTGGAGCGGTTACTGGGTCGCTACGGCCCCACGCCGCACGGTCCCCGGGTGCTGATGTTGATGTGGGAGATCCCACCCCTGGTGGCCGGTGGGACCTGGACCGCCTGCTATCACCTGGTGCGCAACCTGCGTCGGCGCGGGGCCGACGTCACAGTGGTGGTACCCTGGGATGAGGCCGCGATCCTGCCCAATCCCTTTGGTTGCGAGGTCAGGGTAATCCCGTTGGGGATCGTCCCGCCCCGGCCGGCCGTATCGCCCTATGCGCCCCCCTGGGGCGTCTATGGGGCGCCGCCGTGGTCATCCTACGCGGGCCTGTATCCGCCCTACGGGGCCGGCCCCTGCGGCAGCGCCTACTCCGGCTACATCGCGGCGGGCTCCACCGTGCTGCATCTGAGCGCGGAGTTCGGGAGGCGGCTCATGCGCCTCGCCGAGCAGGAACCCTTCGAGCTGATCCACGCTCACGACTGGGTCACTTTCGACGCCGCAGCGACCGTCGCCCACCAGGCGCAAAAGCCCTGGGTGGCGCACTTCCACTCCACCGAGACCGAGCGCAGGCCCGCGGTCGCCGATGCCGTCATCGAACGGATCGAGGGGCAGGGCGCGCACGCGGCCAGCCACGTCGTGGTGCCCAGCCGGATCACGGCGCAGCGGCTGCAGGCGCTCTACAGGGTGGACCCCACCCGCATCAGCGTCGTACCCAACTCCCTGTCCCGGGAAGAGATTCCGCCGGCGGAGATGGGCAGTTTCGAGAACAAGCGCACCATCTTCCTCGGACGCCTGAGCCCGCAGAAGGGGCCGGACCGCTTCGCCCAGGTAGCGGCCAAGGTATGCGCTCACCGCCACGATGCGACCTTTTGGGTGTTCGGCACCGGGGAAAGCAGCCCCGAGCTGTTTCAACCCTGCATCTGTCTGCGCGGCGGGCTCGACTGGGGGGTGAGAGGGACGGCCTTCGGCGGTGCCACGGCGCTGCTGCTGCCCTCGCGTGCCGAACCCTTCGGCATGGTGGTGCTGGAGGCCATGCAGCATCGGGTGCCGGTGCTCTACCCGCGGGATGCGGGGGTGGCAGAGGTGATCCAGACCGGCGTCACCATCGACCCCGAGGACATCGCTGCAACAGTGGAGCGGCTCTTGCGCCTGCTCGAAGACTGGCGCCATTGGGAGGAAGTGGTACAGGCCCAATCCCGGGAGGTCGGCGATTATCCCGAGCGGGGCTACGAGCAGGGCATCATCGAGCTGTGGGGACGGCTCAAAGCGGAAAGGGCCACAGTCCCTTGACGGCTCGGGCCATGCCCGGATCCCGGGCCGGGAGATACGGCAAGCACGAAAGCCGGCGGGAGGGGCACAGACTGGCCTTGCAGCGTGCGCCGTCGCAACCATAACATCCACATGGGTGGGGGAGGCCTGGAAGGCGGCGCAGAAGCGCATACGGCGCGCAACCGAGTCGATGGCTTCAGGATAGGGAGTCCAGGACCAGGAACAGCAGCAGCAGACTGGCGTTGATGGCCCAGAACAGGGTCAATACCCGTGCGACGAAGCCCCAGTACCAGCGCTCCACGTTGACGGCGCAGCGCCACACCGCCACCAGGATCCAGACGGTGTAGGCGCTCGCGATGGCCACGGCGAACAGCAGGTAGCCGACGCTCACTGGCTCGAAGCCGGTAGGCACCAGCAGACCGAGGGTCAGCGCCACGCTGCCCAGCACGCCATATAGCCAGAACGCCTTCCACAGGGGACCGCGCCCGTTCCAGTAATAGCGGAGAAAACCTTCATCCATCGCCGTCTCCTTAGATGGCGGCTATGCAATGAGCCTGGTCGCGCGTCCGGACCCCGCCTGCGTCGGGGTGCCCGGTGGCGCGACCCCGATCGTTCGATGAGGATCGCAGCGCATCATGGTTGAACAGAGTACTTATACCGCCGAGGGTGTGGAGCGTCTGCCCCTCAAAGCCTTCACTGAACAGGCCTACCTCAACTATTCCATGTACGTCATCCTCGACCGGGCGCTGCCCCACGTCGGCGATGGCCTCAAGCCGGTGCAGCGGCGCATCGTCTACGCCATGTCCGAGCTGGGGCTGACGGCGGCGGCCAAGCACAAGAAGTCCGCCCGCACCGTGGGCGATGTGCTCGGCAAATACCACCCCCACGGCGACATGGCCTGCTACGAGGCCATGGTGCTGATGGCCCAGCCCTTCTCCTACCGCTATCCGCTGGTCGACGGGCAGGGTAACTGGGGCTCGATCGACGATCCCAAATCCTTCGCCGCTATGCGCTATACCGAGGCGCGGTTGTCGCCCTATGCCCAGGTGCTGCTCGCCGAACTCGGCCAGGGCACGGTGGACTGGATGCCCAACTTCGACGGCACCCTGGAGGAACCGTCGCTGCTGCCGGCACGTCTGCCCAATGTGCTGCTCAACGGCACCACCGGCATCGCCGTGGGCATGGCCACCGATATCCCGCCCCATAACCTGCGCGAGGTGGCGCAGGCCTGCATCGCACTGCTCGACCATCCCGAAGCCGGCGTCGCGGAGCTGATGCACCACATTCAGGGGCCGGATTTTCCCACCGGTGGTGAGATCGTCACCCCCCGCGACGAGATCCGCAAGCTCTACGAAACCGGCAACGGTTCGGTGCGGGTGCGCGCCCGCTATCAGAAAGAAGACGGCGAGATCGTCATCACCGAACTGCCTTACCAGGTCTCGGGCGCCAAGGTGCTGGAGCAGATCGCCCAGCAGATGAACGCCAAGAAGCTGCCCATGGTGGAGGACCTGCGTGACGAGTCCGACCACGAGAACCCCATCCGCCTGGTGATCGTGCCGCGCTCCAGCCGGGTGGACGTGGACATGCTGATGGATCACCTGTTCGCCACCACCGAACTGGAGCGCTCCTACCGCGTCAACCTCAACATGATCGGCCTGGACGGCCGGCCCCAGGTCAAGAACCTGCGCGCCATCCTCACGGAATGGCTGAGCTACCGCCGCAACACCGTGCGTCGGCGCTTGCAATACCGTCTGGGCAAGGTGCAGGCGCGGCTGCACCTCCTGGCCGGTTTGCTGATCGCCTACCTGAACCTCGATGAGGTGATTCGCATCATCCGCTTCGAGGACGAGCCCAAGGCCAGGCTGATGGCGGCCTTCGCTCTTTCCGACCTGCAGGCCGAAGCCATCCTGGAGACCAAGCTGCGCCACCTGGCCCGCCTGGAGGAGATGAAGATCCGGGGCGAGCAAGACGAGCTCACGCGCGAGCGCGACGAGCTGCAGGACATCCTCGCCTCCGACGAGCGCCTGGATGCGCTGATCCGCCAGGAGCTGCGCGCCGACGCCGAGAAATACGGCGACGCGCGCCGCTCACAGCTGGTCGAGCGCCGCGCCGCCCAGGCCCTGGACGAAACCCAGCTCACCCCGAGCGAGCCGGTCACCGTGATCCTCTCCCAGAAGGGCTGGGTGCGTGCCGCCAAGGGCAAGGAGATCGACGCCGCGGGGCTGCAGTACAAGGCCGGCGACGGCTTCCTGGCGGCCGCTTCCGGACGCAGCAACCAGCAGGCGGTGTTCCTCGATTCCAGCGGCCGCGCCTACTCGCTGCCGGCTCATACCCTGGCCTCGGCGCGCGGCTTCGGCGAGCCGCTCACCGGCCGTTTCAGCCCGCCGGCGGGTGCGGCGTTCGTCAGTGTGCTGCTGGGCAACCCGGAGGATCTGTACCTGCTCGCCTCCAGCGCCGGCTACGGCTTCATCTGCCCGTTCGAGGAGCTGACCGGGCGCAACAAGGCCGGCAAGGCCGTGCTCAGTCTGCCGAACGGAGCCCGGGTACTGGTGCCACAGATGGTGGGCGATGTGGAACGCGACCGCCTGCTGGCCGTCACCCAGGCCGGGCGCATGCTGCTGTTCCCCCTGAAGGAGCTGCCGCAACTGGCCAAGGGCAAGGGCAATCAGATCGTGAGCATCCCTGCCGCTCAGGTGCAGAGCGGCCAGGATGCCCTGCTGTGGCTCGCCGTGGTGCCGCAAGGGCAGGGAGTGATGCTGACCTGCGGCAAGCGCAGCTTAAGCCTCAAGCCCGCCGATCTGGAGGCCTATGCCGGCGAGCGCGGCCGGCGCGGCCGGGAGCTGCCGCGCGGCTTTCAGCGCGTCGATGGGGTGGCGCTGCTGGCCGAGTGATTCAACTGCACTTGACCGCCACCACCCGGCCGCTGCGCAGCGTGACGCTGCACTCTTGGTTGCGCTGGCCGCCCTGGAAGGTGCTGCACCAATCGTTGTTGAGCTTGATGGTGCCGATGGCGCACCAGGCCACGCCGCCGCTGCCGTCGCCCTGGAAGCTGAGCCGCCCCTGGATGGTATCCTCGCGGCCGGCGGAAACCGAGGAGAATTCGCGCGCATCGCTGCCGGGCGCGGACAGCTCGGGTGGCGGCTCCGGCAGCTTCGGCGGCGGGGTGAGCCGGGTCGGGGGCTCGGGCTGGGGGAGCGGAGCCGGCGCGGTGTGCAGTGTCACCGTGGGGTTGGGCTCGGTCGCGGTTGTGCCGCGCACTTCGGCGGGCACCTCCAGGGCGGGCTGCGGGGTGGCGCGATTGGAGCGCGCCACCTCCGTCTCCTCGCCCGGGCGCTCGCGGCGTCCCGTAAGGCGCTGCAGGGTGGCGTCGGACAGGGTGCCGGTGGCGGGCAGGGAGGCGCGCTGCTGGAAGCTCTTGAGGGCATTGCGGGTGGCGCTACCCATCAGCCCGTCGACGCGGCCGATCCGATAGCCCATGGCCTTGAGCCGGGTCTGGGCCAGCCGCACGCTCTCTTTCTCCAGGCGGGCGCTCAGCTCGGGGGTGATCTCGCCGCTGGCCTTCAGCCCCTGCTTTTTCTGGAAGGCCCGGATGGCGTTACGCGTGTCGTTGTCCAGCTTGCCGTCGGGCGCTCCCGGCTGGTAGCCGAGCACGGCCAGACGGATCTGCACCGAGCGCACGCGGATGTCGTCAGCGGCGGTCGGCAGCGCAGCATCGCCGCTGCGGGCCGCGTTCTTGGCCTGGCTCAGGGCTAGCAGCAGGTTGTCGTCGAGGTTGCCGCTCGGGTTCTGGCCGCTGGCTTTCTGGAAAGCCCGGATGGCGTTGCGGGTCTTGTCGCCTATGCGACCATCGGCTGTGCCCGGGTCATAGCCCAGGGTCTGGAGCCGGCTCTGGGCCAGCCGCAGGCTCTCCCGCTCCACCTGGACCCGCAGTTCCGCTGAGGGCTGGCCGGTGACCTTGAGCTTGTTCTTCTTCTGAAAAGCCTTGATCGCCTCGCGGGTCTTGTCGCCCAGCTGACCATCGGCTCCGCCGGTGTCGAAGCCGAGCAGAGTGAGGCGACGCTGCAGGCTCGCTAGACCATCGCTGGTGTTCTGGGCGGATGCCGTCTCGCGGGGCTTGGCGGCTTCAACAGCCTGGGCCGCGCCGAGGGCGAGCAGGCTACAGAATAGGGCGGCGAGGGGGAGGCGGCGGTGGGGCATGGTCCGGCCCTTGCTGAGGTTATAGCGATGATGGTGGCACAGGTTAGCGACCGTGCCTGCTCTTGCCAAGCGACGCCGCGGTGCCGATCATGGCCGTTTCGTTCCAGTGCTGGAAAAGGCGATCATGGAGTTCCATATCACCCATAGCGATGGCGCCGCCCGCCGCGGTCGCCTGCGCTTTGCCCGCGGCACGGTGGAGACCCCGGCGTTCATGCCGGTGGGCACCTACGGTACGGTCAAGGCCATGACCCCGGAGGAGTTGCGGGCCATCGGTGCCGAGATCATCCTCGGCAATACCTTTCATCTGATGCTGCGGCCCGGTACCGAGATCATCAGTCGGCACGGCGGCCTGCACGAGTTCATGCACTGGGACGGACCGATTCTCACCGACTCCGGCGGCTTCCAGGTGTTCTCCCTGGCCGCCATGCGCAAGATCAGCGAAGAGGGGGTGCGTTTCCAGTCGCCGGTAGACGGCAGCCGGGTGTTCCTGGGGCCGGAGCAGTCTATGGCGGTGCAGCGGGCGCTCGGCTCGGTTATCGTCATGATCTTCGACGAGTGCACGCCCTATCCGGCCACCGAGCAGGCAGCGCGCCAGTCGATGGAGCTCAGCTTGCGCTGGGCGCGGCGCTCCAAGGAGGCTCACGGCGACAGTCCATCGGCCCTGTTCGGCATCGTCCAGGGCGGCATCTATCCGCATCTACGAGCGCACTCGGCGGCGGGTCTGCGCGAGATCGGCTTCGACGGCTACGCCATCGGCGGACTGGCGGTGGGCGAGCCCATGGAGGAGCGCCTGGCGACACTCGAGACCACGATGCCGCTGCTGCCCGGCGAGCGCCCGCGCTATCTGATGGGCGTGGGCAAGCCCGAGGATATCCTGGAGGCGGTGCGCCGTGGGGTGGACATGTTCGACTGCGTAATGCCCACCCGCAACGCCCGCAATGGCCATCTGTTCACTCATGACGGCGATGTACGTATCCGCAACAGCCGCTACCAGGACGACACCCGGCCCATCGCCGAGGACTGCGGCTGCTACACCTGCCGCCACTATAGCCGTGCCTACCTGCGCCATCTGGATAAGTGCAACGAGATCCTCGGCGCCCGGCTCAATACCATCCACAACCTGCATTACTACCAGGAGCTGATGCGCGACATCCGCCATGCCATCGAGGCCGGAAGGCTGGATGCCTACGCCCGGGAGTTCTACGCCAGGCGCGGGCCAAAGGCCGCCGCCTGTGTATAATACGGCGCTTTGACGTGCTTGCGGGCACACGCACCGCCGACCCGGCCAACGAACGAGGAGTCCGATACCATGAGTTTTTTCATCGCTGATGCCATGGCCCAGCAGGGGGGCACGGGCCCCGGCCCGGACATGCTGGGGCTGCTCTTCCCGATCCTGCTGATCGTGGTGTTTTACTTCCTGCTGATCCGCCCCCAGACCAAGCGCGCCAAGGAGCACAAGCAGATGGTGGAGGCGCTGAAGAAGGGGGACGAGGTGGTGACCGGCGGCGGCCTGCTCGGCCGGGTGGTGGAGATCGGCGAGAACTTCATCCTGCTGGAGGTGGCCGACAACGTGCAGCTCAAGGTACAGAAGCAGGCGGTGAGTTCGCTCATGCCCAAGGGCACCGTCAAGGGCAATCTGTAACCCCCCGACTTCCCCCTCCGCTCCGGAACAGGATGGGAGCGTCTTCCATGATGAATCGTTACCCCTGGTGGAAACACCTCATCATCGCCGTGGTCCTGCTGGGCAGCGCGCTTTATGCGCTGCCGAACGTATTCGGCGAGGATCCGTCGGTGCAGATCTCGCCCGCCCGCGGTGCGGAGCTGACACAGGCCGTATACGACCAGGTGCTCAAGACCCTGGACGGCGACAAACTCGCCTACAAGCGCGCCGAACGCAGCACCGACCGGCTGCTGGTGCGCTTCGTCGACACCGAAACCCAGCTCAAGGCCGCCGATGTGCTGCGCACCGCTCTCGGCAACCAGTTCGTGGTCGCCCTCAATCTGGCGCCGGACATGCCCGGCTGGCTGGAGCGGCTGGGCTTGCGGCCTATGTACCTGGGCCTGGACCTGCGCGGCGGCGTGCACTTTCTCATGGAAGTGGACATGAACGCGGTGATCCGCCAGGCCGAGGAAGGCTACGCCGACGACGTGCGCTCTCTGCTGCGCGAGCAGAAAGTCCGCTACGCCAGCGTCGGCCGCGATGCCGGTGGCGGCGTGCGGGTGCGCTTCGCCTCCGCCGCCGAGCGCGACCAGGGTCGCGCCGCCATCGAGAAGGTACTGCCCAACCTGCAATACAGCGCGGAGGATGGAGCTGACCGCTATGACCTCAAGCTCGCCCTGCGCCCGCAGGAGATCCAGGAGAAACGCCGCTTCGCCCTGCAGCAGAACATCACCATCCTGCGCAATCGCGTCAACGAGCTGGGCGTGGCCGAGCCGGTCATCCAGCAACAAGGCGAGAGCCGCATCGTGGTACAACTACCCGGCGTGCAGGATACCGCCCGCGCCAAGGAGATCCTGGGCGCCACCGCCACCCTGGAGTTCCACATGGTGAGCGAGGAGGGCGATGCGGCCCAGGTCGCCGCTGGCGGCCGCGCGCCGCTCGGTGCCAAGCTCTACAAGCGCCGCGACACGGGCCAGCCGATCCTGCTCGAGCGGCGGGTGATGCTCAAGGGCGACAGCATCATCGATGCCGCTTCCGGCTTCGATCCGCAGACCGGCGGGCCGATGGTGTCGGTGACCCTGGACGCCAGCGGTGCCAAGCGCATGGAGGAAGCCACCAAGGACAACATCGGCAAGCCGATGGCAGTGGTGTTCATCGAGAACAAGGTCGAGACCCGGGAGATCGACGGCAAGCTGGAGCGGGTCAACACGACCGTCGAGGAAGTGATCAACGTCGCCGTGATCCGCGACCGTCTCTCCAAGCGCTTCCAGATCACCGGCCTGGACAATGCCAACGAAGCTCGTGACCTGGCCCTGCTGCTGCGCGCCGGCGCCCTGGCCGCCCCCATCCAGATCGTCGAGGAGCGCACCGTCGGTCCCAGCGCCGGCAAGGAGAACATCGAGCAGGGCTTCAACTCGGCACTAATCAGCCTGCTTGCCATCATGGTGTTCATGGCCTGGCGCTACAAAGTGTTCGGCATCGCCGCCAACCTCGGCCTGCTCGCCAACGTGGTGCTGCTGGTGGCGACGCTGTCCATGCTCCAGGCCACCCTGACCCTGCCCGGCATCGCCGGCATCGTGCTCACCATGGGTATGGCGGTGGATGCCAACGTGCTCATCTACGAGCGTATCCGTGAGGAGCTCAAGCTCGGCAACTCTCCCCAGGCGGCCATCCATGCCGGCTTCGAGAAGGCCTTCGGCACCATCGCCGACTCCAACATCACCACCCTGATCGCCGGTCTGGTGTTGTTTGGCGTGGGCTCCGGCCCGGTCAAGGGCTTCGCCGTGACGCTCTGTATCGGCATTCTCACCTCCATGTTCAGCGCCATCATGATCGCCCGCGCGGTGGTCAACCTGATCTACGGCGGGCGCAAGGTCGAACGGCTGTCCATCTGAGGCGGCGGGCGGAGACGTGGCAATGAACAAGACGACCCAGATCGATTTCATGGGCAAGGGCAAGCTGGCCCTGATCATGTCCTTCGTGGTGCTGATGATCTGCGTGATCTCCCTGGCCAGCCGCGGCATGAACCTGGGGCTGGATTTCACCGGCGGCACGGTGATCGAGCTCAGCTATCCGCAAGCGGCCAACCTGGACCAGATACGCCAGACCCTGGGAGAGGCCGGCTTCGCTGGCGCCCAGGCGCAGAACTTCGGCACCGCTCGCGAGGTACTGGTACGGGTGGCGCCGCACGCGGGCATGGACTCGGCCGCAATCAGCAGCCGCATCCTGCAGGCGCTGCAGGCCAAGGATCCTGGCGTGGAGATGCGTCGGGTGGAGTTCGTGGGCTCCGTGGTCGGTGGCGAGCTGATCGAGGATGGCGCCCTGGCGGCCCTGTTCGCCATCCTCGGCATTCTCGTCTACGTGGCGCTGCGCTTCGAGTGGAAGCTGGCGCTAGGTACCATCGCCGCCACCGTGCACGACGTGGTGTTCACCGTCGGCGTGTTCTCGGTGCTCGGTATCGAATTCGACCTCACCGTGCTGGCGGCGGTGCTGGCGGTGATCGGCTACTCGGTGAACGATACCGTGGTAGTGCTGGACCGCATCCGCGAGAACTTCCGCCGGCTGCGCAAGGAGAACACCTTCCAGGTGATGAACATCTCCATCAACGAGACGCTGTCGCGCACCCTGATGACCAGCCTGACCACCCTGATCGCGGTGGTGGTGCTGTTCTTCCTGGGCGGACCGGCCATCCACAACTTCGCCCTGGCCATGATCATCGGCATTGTGATCGGCACCTACTCGTCGATCTATATCGCCAGCGCCGGGGCCTATTTCCTCGGGCTGACCCGCGAGGATCTGCTGCCCAAGGTCAAGGAAGTGGACGAGCGGCCCTGAGCCGGGGACGGACAGGGCGCCAAGCAGGGGCGTGGAGAACGCCCCGCAGGGTGCAGGCTCCGCTCAATGGAAGCGAAGCTGGCTGTGGGGGTCGACCTCGTCAGAGCGCGGCTCTACCAGATGGTCGCGGGCGCTGTCGGGTAGGTGCCGCAGATCGTCGTCCACGCCGCGGATGACCAGCCGTGCCCACATCGCGGCGGCCAGCCACAGGCCGACGCCGAGCCAGACCTCCAGCCAACTGGTGTACGGCAGGCCGAGCACCCCGCCCGCCAGGCCGTAGAGGATGCTGATCAGACTGGTCAGCCAGAACAGGGCGATAGGGGCGGCGGTGGCGCCGGCACTGCCGTAGTGGGCCACGGCGGCGGGCGGAACCAGTAGGGCGAGGGCGGTACGCTTCATTGTCATCCTCCAGGGTGGCTGTCGCCTTGCTCAGGCGATCTTCATCGAATCGTCTCCTTTTTCCATGTACTGCTGCCGCAGGGAAAAAGCAAGTCTGCCTGCGCCTGGGTGCAGCCGCTATCACCCCGCCCTGACATCAGGGCCGTGGCAGCAGGCAGCCCGCCAGCGCCTCGGCCAGGCCGCGCATGAGCTGGAAATAGGCGTCAGGGCCTTCGGCGATGTCCGCGCCCTCGGGATCGAGCACGCCGCTGCCGGCCGTGGTGCCCTGTATCAGCGTGTTGACCAGTTCGGGCTTGAACTGCGGTTCGCTGAATACGCACAAGGCCTGCTGTTGCTCGATCCTGCGGCGCAGCTCCTGGACGCGGCGGGCGCCGGGACGCTGCTCGGGACTCAGGGTGATGGAGCCGAGGGCAGCCAGCCCGTAGTGGCGCTCGAAGTACTGGTAGGCATCGTGGAACACGATGTAGGGGCGATCGCGCAACGGCCGCAGACGCGCGGCCAGCTCCCGGTCCAGCAGCGCCAGGCGTTCGTCCAGGGCCGCGGCGTTGCGCCGGTAGAGTTCGCTCTGGGCCGGATCCAGTTCGGCCAGGATCTGGGCGATGTGGCGCGCCATGGCCCGGGCGTTGTCGGGATCGAGCCAGATATGGGCGTCAATGCCGGCGTGGCCGTGCTCCTGATCGTGCTCGTCGGCCGCCTCGTGCGCTTCCCAGGCACCGCCCTGACGCAGCGGCAGCCGCTCCACGCCGGGTGCCTCCAGCAGTTCCACCGAGCGCACCCCGCGAGCGTTGGCCAGCGGCCTGACCAGGAAGCTCTCCAGGGCGTCGCCGATCCAGAACACCACAGCCGCGCCGTTCACCGCCTGTACCTCGGAGGGGCGCAGGTTGTAATCGTGAGGCGAGGCGCCGCCGCGCACCAGCAGCAGCGGGTGCTGGCCGCTTCCATCCATGATCGCGCTCACCAGGGAGTGGACGGGCTTGATGCTAGCCACCACCCGGGGCGTGGCGGCCCAGGCGCTCAGTGGCAGCAGCAGGGCGAGCAACAGAGCGAAGAAGGTCTTGCGCATGGTGTATGAACCTAATGTTATAAAGTATCATTTCATCATGCACGATGGCAGCGCCCGCTGGCAAGGCACGGCGCCAGGCTGACCGACGACAGGGGGAGAGATGGATACGTTTCTGCTGCATGCCCTGCTGGGCGGCATCGGAGTGGCGCTGGCCACGGGACCGCTGGGATCCTTCGTGGTGTGGCGGCGCATGGCCTATTTCGGCGACACCCTGGCCCATTCCGGCCTGCTGGGGGTGGCGCTGGGGGTGTTGCTGGGGGTGAATCAGGCGCTGACGGTGGTGATCGGCTGTGTAGCCATCGCCATCCTGCTGGTGCTGCTGGAGCGGCGCCGGCGCCTGGCCAGCGATACCCTGCTGGGCATCCTGGCCCACACCGCCCTGTCGCTGGGCATCGTCGCCCTGGCCTTCATGGAGACGGTGCGGGTCGATCTGGTCGGCTACCTGTTCGGTGACATCCTGGCGGTGTCGGACAGCGATCTTTACTGGATCTGGGGCGGCGGCGGCCTTGCTCTGGCGCTGCTGGCCTTGCTCTGGCGCCCGCTGCTGGCTGTCACCGTGCACGAGGACCTGGCGCAGGTCGAGGGCGTGCCGGTGTTCATCGTGCGCCTGGCCTTCATGGTGCTGATTGCGGTGGTCATTGCCGTGGCCATGAAGGTGGTGGGCATCCTGCTCATCACTTCGCTGATGATCATCCCGGCGGCGGCGGCGCGGCGCTTCGCCCGCACCCCCGAGGGTATGGCGCTGCTGGCCAGCCTCATTGGCGTCCTGGCAGTGTGCGGCGGGCTGTGGGCCTCGCTGCGCTGGGATACTCCGGCCGGGCCGACGGTGGTGCTGACCGCCACGCTGCTGTTCCTGTGCGGTATGCTGCTGCCGCCGCGCCGGGGCAGGCAGGCCCTGTCGGCGCGCTGAGATGGGTCTTTTCCCCCGCTACAATTAGGAGCAACGGCAACCGGCC
>DATLYF010000182.1:0-38152 GCA_035575095.1 Candidatus Competibacteraceae bacterium | reverse complement strand
CTTAGAACCGATCCGCCCGATACGGCCCGAGATCGAGCCCCGGATCGCGCCCGGCCGCCAGATCGGCGACGATGCGTCCGCTGGTGGCGGCCTGGGTCAGGCCCAGGTGACCATGACCGAAGGCGAACCAGGCGTTGGTCACGTGCGGTGCCGGGCCCAGCACTGGCAGCGAATCGGGCAGCGATGGCCGGTGGCCCATCCACTCACTGGCACCGGCATCGCGCAATCCGGGCAGGATGGCGCGGGCCTTGGTCAGCAGGACCCGGGCACGGCGGTAATCGGGCGGCGCCGCCAGTCCGCCCAGTTCCACCGTGCCGGCCAGACGGATACGGCCATCGCTCATGGGCAGGATGACGAAGCCACCGTCGGCATACAACAGATAAGTCTCCAGTTTCACGCCCGGTTCGGGCAGGGTGAGGTGGTAGCCGCGCTCGCAGTCCAGGGGCACGCGGCTGCCCAGCCGCGCGGCCAGCGGCCGAGACCAGGCGCCGGCGGCGATCACCACGCCATCGCAGGCAAGACGCTGGCCGTCGGCGGTGCGCACCGCCGTGACCCGTCCGCCGGCCAGCTCGAAGTCCGTGGCTTGCCCGCGCAGCAGACGCAGCCCCAGGCGCCCGGCATGGACGGCCAGGGCAGTGGTGAGTTCGTAGGGATCGCGCACGTGGCCCCAGTCCGGGGTATAGACGGCATGCCGCCAATCCTCGGCGATGGCCGGCTCCCGGGCGCGGATGGCAGCGCCGTCCAGGGCCTCGAAGCGTACGCCAAAGCGCGCGCGCAGCGCCCAGGTATCAGCGTCGGCCGCGCGCGCCTTGTCGTCCCGGTACAGGGTCATGGCCCCGCCGCGGGTCAGCCAGTGGCTGATGCCGGCGTCTTCGAGCAGCACTGCGAAGTCGGCGAACACCGTGCGCATCAGCCCGGCCTGGGCGGTGGCGATGCGGAGCAGATCACGCGGGTTGGCCACCCTGAGAAAGCGCCATAGCCAGGGGATCAGCCTGGGCAGGTAGTGCCAGCGGATGGCCAGCGGCCCCAGCGGATCCAGCAGCCAGCCCGGCACCTGCCAGAGGATGCCGGGGGTGGACAGCGGCACCACCTCGGCTACCGCCAGCGCCCCGGCGTTGCCGAAGGAAGCGCCCTCGCCTGCTCCCTGAGGGTCGAGCAAGGTGACCTCGCAGCCGTCACGCAGCAGGTAGCTGGCGGTGCAGACGCCGACGATGCCGGCGCCGATGACGACGATATGCCGGTTGGCCATTATTACACCACCTGGAAGCCGCGCATGTAGGGGTCATCCTCGTCCAGGATGATCTGGTTGTAGCCGGTGGTGCGCGCCCAGCCTTCGATGCTGGGGATGATGGCCGGATGAGCACCGACCCGCGTCTGCGCCTCCACCCGCCCGCGGAACAGGCTGCCGATGATGCTCTCGTGCACGAACTCGTCGCCCACTTGCAGGAGCCCCTTGCCGTGGAGCTGGGCCATGCGTGCCGAGGTGCCGGTGCCGCACGGGGAGCGGTCGATGGCCGCTTTACCGTAGATCACGGCGTTGCGGGCGTGGGCCTGGGGATGGCGCGGCCGGCCGGTCCACTGGAAGTGGCGCAGGCCACGGATGCTCGGGTCCTCGGGATGGACGATGTCGTAGCGCTGGTTGAGCAGCGCGATCAGTTCGCGCCCGTAGCGGATCAACTCGGCCGGCTCCAGCTCGGCCATGTCCCGGTAGTTCTCCTGGGGCTCGAGGATGGGATAGAAGTTGCCGCCGTAGGCGATGTCCAGCTTCAGTTTCCCCAGCACCGGGTGTTCCACCTCCAGGTCGCGGGCATAGAGGAAGGAGGGCACGTTGGTGATGCGCACCGCCGTGACCTTGTCGCCCACCTGGGTGTAGTGCGCCACCACCGGGCCGGCCGGGGTGTCCAGGTTGAGCACCCCCGGCGTCCGCGGCGTCACCAGCTTGTGCTCGATGGCCATGGTGACCACGCCGATGGTGCCGTGGCCGCACATGGGCAAACAGCCGCTGGTCTCGATGAACAGGATGGCGATGTCGCAGTCCTCGCGCGTCGCGGGGTAGAGGAAGGCGCCCGACATCATGTCATGGCCGCGCGGCTCGAACATCAGCCCGGTGCGTATCCAGTCGTACTCGGCCATGAAGTGCTGGCGGCGCTCGCTCTGGGTGGCACCCTCCAGGGGCGGATGGCCGTCGGTGACCAGGCGTACCGGGTTGCCGCAGGTGTGTCCGTCGATGCAGTTATAAACGTAGCGGGCCATGGTGGATTCCTAATGTAGAACTATTGTCGATTGTATACATTATACATAGAATGACAACAATCCCGTCGCTTGACGAGGATGTCTTTCACTATACCGCCGAGGAGGCAAACGCATGAGCACGATCGACTGGTCTGGTGTCTTCCCTGCCGTTACCACCAAGTTCAAGCCCGATCAGAGCCTGGACCTGGCCGCCACCGCCCGCGGCATCCGCGCCCAGCTGGAGGCCGGCGTGGACGGCATCATCGCCATCGGCTCTCTGGGCGAGAACCAGGTGCTGGAGCGTGAGGAGAAGCTGGAGGTGGTGCGCTGCGCCCTGGAAACCTGCGCCGGCCGTGCGCCGCTGGTGGTCACCGTGGCGGAGCGCTCCACCGCCGCCGCCTGCCGTTTCGCCGAGGAGGTGGCTCGGCTCGGCGCGCAGGGCCTGATGGTGCTGCCCGGCATGGGCTATGTCGCCGACCGTCGCGAGACCCTGGCCCACTACCGCAGCGTGGCCCAGGCCACCGAGCTGCCCATCATGGTCTACAACAACCCGGTGTCGTACCGGGTGGATATCACCCCGGAAATGTTCGCGGAGCTGGCCGACGAGCCGCGCTTCCAGGCCATCAAGGAGTCCTCCGACGACATCCGCCGCCAGACCGACATCCGCAACCTCACCGGCGAGCGCTATCGGATCTTCTGCGGCGTCGACGACCTGGCTCTGGAGAGCCTGCTGCTCGGCGCCGACGGCTGGGTGGCGGGGCTGGTCTGCGCCTTCCCGCACGAGACCGTGGCCCTCTACCGCCTGGCCCGGGCCGGTCGGGTGCAGGAAGCGGTGCGGCTCTATCACTGGTTCATGCCGCTCTTGCACCTCGATGTCTCCACCAAGCTGGTGCAGAACATCAAGCTGGCCGAGGTGCTGGCCGGTCTGGCCGACAACGACTGCGTGCGCGCGCCGCGCTTGCCGCTGGCCGGCGAAGAGCGGGCGCGGGTCGAGGCCATCGTGCGCAAGGCGCTCGCGACGCGGCCGACGCTACCGGCATTGTGACGGTCAGGACATTGGCATGAAGAGGCCCCCTCTCCACCCGGCCTCTCGCTACGCGCTCTCCCACTTCGTAGGAGAGCAGGGGGCCCAGGCGCTGTGACGGAGCGCTGGCACATAGCGGCGTGTGCCATGGTATAAAGACCGACCTTGCTCCTGGAAAGGTGTCACGAGCGGTAAGTGCAGATGACGTATAGGTGTTTACGCTTCGGCGGGCTGCTGGTGGGCGCATTCGTGATAAGCGCCTGTGCTTCGAATCCGGGTGGCGTATCGCCCCTGCAGATGGCGGTGCAGGCCGATCCCACCGGCCTGGTGGCCGGGGCCGGGGCGCTGGCCGGCGTGACCGGCAGTGGCGAGCAGGCACCCGAGCGCATCGATCTGGCCCTGATCGGACTGCCGTTGACGGCGGTGGCCGAGGGGCGATTGGAACGGCCGCGCCTCGACGTGGCGGGGCAGGTGAAACGGGAAGTGGCCGTCCGCCAGGCGACCTCCCTGGCCGGGCAGGTGGTGGTGGGCGCGCTGAGCGGCGGTGCCTCCCTGGTCGGCAGCCTGCCGGGGCTGGCCCAGGACGCCGGCGCGGCGGGTACGGCGCTGGGCGCGGCCCATACTGCCCAGGCGCGCATCGACCAGGCCCAGGCCACCGCCGATCAGGTGCGGCAGGTGCTGGCCGTGGTACCCGATGCCGATCGCCCGGCCGAGGCGCGCGCCCTGCTCGGCATCGCCGAGCAAGGCGCGGGTGGCGAGACGCAGTGGAGCAATCCCGACACCGGCGCCTCGGGCCGCATCGCCATCGTCGCCGAGCAGCGCCTCAGCGACGATATCCCTTGTCGGCGGATACGGCGCGAATACCGCCGGGCCGAGATCGAGCGCAGCGGTGAGGGCCTGCTCTGCCGCCAGGGCGGGATCTGGTATGACGTGAGTTAAGCCGCCGTCGGCAACTCGCCCAGGGTGGCCAGCAGATGCCGGGCCAGGGCGCGCACCGCCGGGCTGGCCGGCTCGGCCATGTGTAGGGCGATCTCCACCGCCGGCAGCGGCGGCAGCCCTTCGGCCGGGCCGAGGATGCGCCAGCCGGACGGCACCGTGCTGCGCGCCAGACAGGTCAGCGCCAGGCCGCAGGTCACCGCCGACAGCACGCCGGTCAGGCTGCTGCTGGTGAAGGCGGTGCGCCAAGGCCGCCCGGCCCGTTCCAGGGTCGTCAGCAGATAGGGGCGGAAGGCGCAGTCCTCCGGAAACATGGCCAGCGGCAGCGGATCGCTGAGTTCCGGCCGGTGTCCCGGCGCCGCCGCCCACACCAGCGGTTCACGGCGCAGGGTGGTACCGCTGCTGTCGCCGGGGCGGCGCGTCACCACGATGAGATCGAACTCGCCGGCCTGCAGCCGTTTCTCCAGGGCGCGGCTCAGGGCGCAATCGACCCGCACTTCTACCCGCGGATAGCAGGCGGTGAAGCGCGCCACCGCCTCGGGCAGGAAGACATGGGCGTAGTCGTCGGGAATGCCCAGCCGCACCCGACCCACAGCCGGATCGGCACGCAACGTCGCCAGCGCCTGATCGTGCAGGCTCAGCAACTGGCGGGCATAGCCTAGCAGCAGCTCGCCGTCGGCGGTGGCGACCACGCCATTGCGGCCGCGCTCCAGCAGACGGCGGCCGACCGTTTCTTCCAGCTTGCGCAACTGCATGCTCACCGCCGACTGGGTCCGGTGCAGGCGCTGCGCCGCAGTCGTGAAGCCGCCGCTATCGACCACGGCCACCAAGGCGCGCAGCAGATCGATGTCCAGGGTGGTGCTCATGGCGCATGCTCCATCATTTTTGCTGATGGAATCATCAGATCAATTCGTTTAACTGATGTCAACGATCCTGCCATGATGATGGCCAGTGAACCTGGTAGAAAACCGTGCCTGGAGTGCCGTCATGTCCTGTCCCGCCCCATTGGCTGCCGTCCCCGCTCGCTACGCCGATCTCGGCGCCCTGGTGATGCTGATCAGTGGCACGGTCTGCATCGCCGCCTCGCCCATTCTGGTGCGCTACACCGGGATGAGCGCGGTGGACAGCGCCTTCTGGCGGCTGCTCATGGCCCTGCCGCTGCTGGCGCTGTGGAGCTGGCTGTTGCCGGGCGCGGGCCGCGTGCGCCTGCCCCGGCGCCGGGAACTGCTGCTGCTGGCCGTGGCCGGGCTGGCCTTCGCCGGCGATCTGGGTTTCTTCCACGCCGCCCTGGCCCGCACCTCGGTGGCCAATGCCACTTTCCTCAGCAATCTGGCGCCGCTCTTGGTCGTGGGCATGGCCTGGCTGGCCTTCGGCGAGCGCCCCGGCCGTGGCCTGCTCGCCGCGCTCGGCCTGGCCCTGGTCGGGGCGCTGCTGCTGGCCGGCGATACCCGCGGCCGTGCCGGAGCCGATCTTCTGGGTGATGCGCTGGCGCTGGGCTCGGCGGCTTTCTTCGGCCTCTATCTGGTACTGGTCAAGGCGCTGCGGGCGCGGTTGGCGGCGTCGGTGGTGATGTTCGGCACCACCCTGGTGGGGATGGTGGCGCTAGGCCTGCTGGCGCTCGCCCATGGCGGCCCGGCACTGCCGTCGAGTTCCGACGGCTGGCTGGCACTGCTCGGGCTGGGGCTGTTCGCCCATGCCCTCGGCCAGGGGCTGACCGCCCTGTCGCTGGGCCGGCTGGCGGTGGGACCGTCGTCGCTGGTGCTGCTGTTGATGCCGGTGCTCAGCGCCGTCGCCGCCTGGCCGCTGCTGGGCGAACAGCCCTCGCTAGCGCAGACCGCTGGCGCGGCCGTGGTGCTGGCGGCGATCCTGCTGGCGCAGCGCGTGCGCGCGCTCTGAAGCGCTTGCCTTTTCGATTCTCGATGGGGGAGGGGCAAGGCCGGGGTTACCCTTGCCCCTCCCGAGCCTTTTCGGGTCAGCTCCGCTAGCCGACGAGTTGCCGGTAAATCGCCGGCAGCGCCGCCGGCAGCCGTCCTATTCGACTGATGATGGCGTAGCCGCTGCGGCCGAAGAGATAGGGGAAGTAGTCGCGGGCCTTTTTATCCACCGTTATGCCGAACACGGCCAGCCCCTGCTGGCGCGCCTCGCGGATGGCCTTGCGGGTGTCCTCGATGCCGTAGCGGCCCTCGTAGTGGTCGAGGTCGTTGGGCTTGCCGTCGGTGAGCAGGAGGATCAGCCGATGGCGGTTCGGCCGCTCGTGCAGACGGGTGGCGGTATGGCGCAGGGCGGCGCCGATGCGGGTGTAGTAACCGGGTCGCAAGGCCTGCAGGCGGCGTTCGACGGCGCCGTTCAGGGGCTCGTCGAAGTCCTTGATGGTGCGCACGCTGACCCAATCCCGTCTTCTGGAGGTGAAGGCGAAGACGGCATGAGCGTCGCCGCAGGCGGCGAGGCCATGAGTCAATACGGCGACCGCCTCCTTTTCCAGATCCAGCACCCGGCGATTGTCGATCCAACTGTCGGTGGAGAGCGAGGCATCCAGCAGCACCGCCACCGCCAGGTCGCGAGCGGCGTTGCGGGCCTGGACGTAGATCCGCTCCGAGCCCGGCCCGCCGGCCCTGTGATCGGCATGGGAGCGTACCAGCGCGGTGAGATCGAGTTCGTCGCCGTCGCTCTGGGCGGGGAAGACCTGGCGTCGCGGGCGCAGCGCCTCGAACTGCCGGCGCACCGCGCGGATGCGCCGCTGCGCCGCCGCATCAGGGCGCCAGTCCTCACCCTCCTCGCTGGCCAGTCCCGCAATCACCCGACAGTGGTTCGGGTGATAGCTATTCCGAGTGTAGTCCCACTCCGGATAAGCATACTCGGCGCTCAACGGCCCGCCAGCGGCGGCCTCGGGCGAGAGGTCCAGGTCGAACGTGAGCCGGGTTGCCGCCTTGCGCCGATGGCTGCTTAGCGTGATCTCATCGAGATCCTCGGCCGCTTGGCGAGCGGCGTCGGGATCATCATCCTCGACGTCGCGGTTGACATTGACCAGCTCGGCCAGGCCGAGGATGTTCTGGAAACGGTTGAGGAGCAGGGGATCATTCCGCTCGGCTTGCTCCGCGGGGCGGCGTGCGGCCTTGCGGCGCTTGCCGTTGCCAGCGTCGGCCCCGTTGCCACCCGGCTCGTCGCTGTCGGGACCCGGGTCGGGACGGCGCACCGTCACCTCGCCCCACAGCGGCACCGGCAGAAATGGGCGGTAACCCCGCGGTGCGACCAGCTGGTGGATGTCCCGCTCGGGGTCGAGCACGGCAGCCAGGACGCGGCGCGCCGCCTCGGCGGTGGGGGCGGCGCCCCCCAGCAGGGCCATCACCACTTCCTCCATCGCCGCCTCCCAGCCTTTGAGCTGACGGCGCGGGCGGATCTCGCGCAGCGCGGCGGTGAGGCGCGCATGCGGCGGCGCCAGGCCCGGCCACTCGGCCAGCGCCCGCGCCGTCGTCACCTGCGCCGCCCGCAGGAGCGTGATGTCGGCCTGCAGGGGATCGGGAGGACGCGGTGGCAGCGGGGCGGCGTGGGCGAAGAAGGCGGCGAGCCAATAATAGAGCCGCTCGTTGAGGGCAGGGTCGGGAAAGCAGTCCAAATGCTCCGGCAGGAGCAGGGCGGCGCCGTCGAAAGTCGGCCGCTGCAGGCGCTCCTCCATCCCCAGGCCCAGACGCTGGCGCAGACTCAGGCGATGGCCGCAGACGCTATGAGCGCAGGCGGCGAGGCGCACGCCGGCCGCACCGCCCAGGCCGCGGAAGAATACCGCCAGGCGGCCGCGTAGATCCTCCAGGGCGACGGCGGACTCGGGATGGCTGGGGTAACTGGCGGCTTGCCTGACCACCCAGCGGTGCCAGTAGCGCCCGACCGTCTCCTCCAGCTCGAGAAACGCGGCCATGGCGCTCAGCCGTAGGCGGCACGCACCACCTCGAGCAGCCCCGCCTTGACGTCCGGATCGTCGGTCAGGGGAGCGATGAGCGCCGTGCGGACCGCCAGGTCCGGCTTGACGCCCGCGGCAATCAGGGTGGCGCAGTAGACCAGTAGCCGCGTCGAGACCCCTTCCTCCAGGTCCTGGCCCTTGAGGCTGCGCAGGCGGTGGGCCAGACGCACCAGGGCCGCGCAGCGCTCCGCAGCCAGGCCACTCTCGTGGGCGACGATGAGAGTTTCCAGCTCTGGGGCCGGAAAGTCGAACTCCAGGGCCAGGAAGCGCTGCCGGGTAGAGGGTTTCAGGCCCTTCAGGAGGTTCTGGTAGCCAGGATTGTAGGAGATCACCAGCATGAACTCATCGGGCGCCTCCAGGAGTTCTCCGGTGCGCTCCAGGGGCAGGAGGCGGCGGTCGTCGGTGAGCGGATGCAAGACCACGGTGACGTCCTTGCGTGCCTCCACCACCTCGTCCAGATAGCAGATGGCGCCTTCCCGCACGGCCCGGGTGAGCGGCCCGTCGACCCAGACGGTGTCGCCTCCTTGCAGCAGGTAACGGCCGGTGAGATCGGCGGCGGTGAGATCATCGTGGCAGGCCACGGTGTACAGTGGCCGCCCCAGACGGGCGGCCATGTGGGTGACGAAACGAGTCTTGCCGCAGCCGGTCGGCCCCTTGAGCAGCAGCGGCAGCCGCCGGCGCCAGGCGTGCTCGAACAGGGCACACTCCTCGCCGCTCGGCTGATAGTAAGGTATCCCTTCGGCCGCGCGGGATTGGATGGCCAGCGTGGCGCGCGTCACACCGTCTCTCCTTCGGTCACCTCGGGATGCCGCTCGATGTGCACCGGCTCCTCCTCCTTGGCCGGACCAAGCAGGGCGTAGATGAACATCCCGGCGGCGAGCACCACGAACAGCCCGGCGCCCAGCCGCATCCAGTAGAACAGGGCGAGCTGATCCTGCACCTCCATGTAGCCCATGCCCAGGACGCGCTGCAAATGGGTCTGCACCACCCCGGCGAAGGTCAGGGTAAAGGTCATGAAGAAGACCGCCGAGGTCATGATCCAGAAGCTCCACATATTGAGGATCTGGTTGTAAGGGAGGCGGTGGCCGCGCAAGTGCGGCATGACGTAGGTGAACATGGCGAGATTCAGCATCACGTAGGCACCGTAGAAGGCATGGTGCCCATGCGCCGCGGTGATCTGAGTGCCGTGGGTGTAGAAGTTGACGAAAGAGAGGGTGTGCATGAAGCCCCACACGCCGGCTCCCAAGAAGGCGGCCACGGCACAGCCGAGCGCCCACAGGAGCGCGGCCGTGTTGGGATGCTCGCGGCCGCCCTTCCACACCATCGTGAAGACGAAGACCACCATGGCGAAGAAAGGCGCGATCTCGAAGGTAGAGAAGATGCTGCCGATCCACTGCCAATAGCCGGGCGTCCCGATCCAGTAGTAGTGATGGCCGGTGCCGAGCAGGCCGCTGAACAGGGCGAGCCCCACGATCACGTAGAGCCACTTCTCGACCACTTCCCGGTCGATGCCGGTCAGCTTGATCATCAGGAAGCCTAGCACCGAGGCCATGACCAGCTCCCAGACCCCCTCTACCCAGATGTGGACGACGTACCACCAGTACATCTTGTCGAGCGCGAGATTGGTGGGGTTGTAAAGAGCGAAGAGAAAGAAGAGGGCGGTACCCCACAAGCCGAGCAGCAAGACGTTGGTGATTGCCGTCTTGCGCCCTTTCAGCACCGTCACAGTGATGTTGAATAGAAAGAGCAGCGCGGCGATGACGATTCCCCCCTTGACCCACAGCGGCTGCTCGAGAAATTCGCGCCCCTCGTGGATGCGGAAGAGATAGCCGATGATGGCGGCGAGGCCGCCGATGACCAGGATCCCGAGCTGCACGTAGGCGAGCATCGGGCTGAAGATCTCGGTCTCCGACTCCTCGGGGATCAGGTAATAAGCGGCGGCGAAAAAGCCCAGCAACGTCCAGAAGATGAGGGCGTTGGTGTGGATCATGCGCAGGATGTTGAAGGGCAGGAGCTCGGACAGGAAATGGGGCACGACATAGACGGTGCCGGCCAGGGCCCCGAACAGCACCTGCACGGCGAACAGGGCGAGGGCGACGACGATATAGGGATAGGCGAGCTTTTGCGTGGCGTATTTCATGGCCGGATCCTCCCTCAGCCGGATTTCTTCGGCGGCCAGCCCTGGGTGTCGATGCGGCTGGTCCATTCCAGGAAGCTGACGAGGTCATCGAGCTCCTGCTCGGAGAGGTTGAATTGCGGCATCTGGCGCCGGGCAGGCGCCCGGGTGGGCTGGGCCTTCATCCAGGCCTTGAGGGCCGTGCGCGCCGCATCGGGATTTTCGCGTCCGCCGTAGCGTACCCAGACGTTACCGAGCTCCGGGGCGAAGTAGGCGCCCTCGCCGAGGAGGGTGTGGCAGTTGATGCAGGCATTTCTCTCCCAGACATGCTTGCCGCGGGCCACCGCCTCGGTGAGCCCCGCCGCATCGGTCGAGGTGCTGACGATGTAGCTGTGGCTATGGGCCGTCAGCAGGCCGAAGAGCACGAGGAACACGAGTGAGCCGCCGTAAAAGATGTTGCGGGCGGCCGTTTTGGTCAGACGCTCGGCCATGTTGTTCTCCCCCCTTTTTAGAACGGCGCACCGTCCGCCGTCCTTGCGCCATCGAGAGACCGGGTGGTCTACCGCTTATTCCCCTTTTTCCGCGATCACGTCGTCCGCCCAACTGAGCGCGGCGATGACGTTGGGAAATCCAATGGTGCTGGTCACCAGGATGAGGGCATGGCGGATCTCCTCCGGGGTGGCGCCCGCGGCCAAGGCCCGGCGGACGTGGCTGTGCACCGCTCCCTCGGAGCGGATGGCCGCAGCGGCGGTGAGCTGGAGCAATTGGGCAGTCTTGGTATCCAGGGGACCTGCAGCCTTCGCCACCTGGCCCAAGGCCTCGGCAGCATCGAAAAACTTGCGGTGCTGGTCCCTGAGTCGCTGGTACAACTCGGGCAGTGCGGGCTTGCTCGTCATGATGGCTCCCCCTTAGTTGCAACGCTCCGCTAAAGGTATAGCAGGCAAAACGCCCGAGAACCGGGTGGCGAACGGCGACCGGTACCGCAACGGTATCGGGTGACTTCGTAGTCGATGTCGGTGGGAGCCTCCCGCCGCGGAGTGGGTCAAAGTCGTCACTGCAGAGGAGATCGACCCATGCATGCACGATCCGCTCCCACCCTGCCGCTGCGCCGCCGTCTGCTCGTCGCCGCTCTGATGCTGCCGGCGGTCTGGCTGCTGTCAAGACTGGCGGCCGGCCAGGAGCTGCCCCTCACGCCCGAGTGCGGTGACGACGAACCCACACCGCGCAATCCCGAGGGCCCGTTCTACACGCCCCGCTCGCCGCAGCGCAGTTCCCTGCGCGAGCCCGGTCTGGATGGCACGCCGCTGCTGCTCGTCGGCTATGTACTGAGCCGCGGCTGCCAGCCCGTAGCCGGCGCCCTGGTAGAGCTGTGGCACTGCGATGCTCATGGCCAGTACGACAACGTCGGCTTCCGCTGCCGCGGCCACCAGTACACCGACCGACAGGGGCGCTACCGCTTCGAGACCCTCGTCCCCGGTCTCTACCCCGGCCGTACCCGCCACTTCCACCTCAAGGTGCAGGCGCCCGGTGGACCGCTGCTCACCACCCAGCTCTATTTCCCCGGCGAGCCCGGCAATGCTCGCGACTTCCTCTTTCGCGAGGCGCTGCTGATGCGCCTGGCCGATGGGCCGCAAGATAGGGTGGGGCGCTTCGATTTCGTGGTCGCCGCCGGCGGCTGAAGCAGCGCCGATCCGTCGAGCGCCGGCTGCGCACCGTATTCAGCCGGTCTTGGCCAGCGACTGCGGCGCCCGTGCCGCGGCCAGATCCACCCAGCCGCCGCCCATGGCCTTGTACAGGGTGCTCGCCACCTGGTAGACCGCGCTGCGGGTCTGCGCCAGGGATTGCTCGGCAGCGAACAGGTTGCGCTCTCCTGGGCGATGAGATCGACCCGGGCGGCCTCGGTGGCGCGGCGCAGCCTGCCCCATAGATCGAGCTCGAAGGACACGCCCAGGTTGATGCGGTGCAGTTCACCTTGATCATGGCCCGGTCCCTGCGCCGGCTCATGGCATGAATGGCTTGCACCAGCAGTTCCTTGCCGGTGCCGGTCTCGCCGAGCAGCAATACGGTCGAGTCGGTCTTGGCGACCTGTGCGGCTTCGGTCAGCACCCACTAGATCGCGCTAGACTTGCCGATGATCCGGTCGCTCTGCCCCCTGGCCTGGGGGGCTTCGCGCAGATAGACGTTCTGCGCTTCCAGCTGGTTCTTGAGCCGCGTCGCCTCCTCCAGCGCCCCTGCTAGCCGGATCTCGGCCCGACAGCGCTGCAGGGCTTCGGCGAACACCCGGCCGATCAGCGCGATGCCCATCCCGCTATAGCGGCGGCTCAGCCAAGCCAGATGCGCTTGACGCTGTTGCTCGGTCGGAAAGCGGGGGGCAGCGAAAGATTCGATGAAGAATTCCACCCGCGACGGGTCAGTTGCAAGCAGCGTTCACCGCAGCCCTTCCTGGATCAGGGCATTGGCGGGTAGGTCGACCTGTTCCTCGTAAAGCACCGATAGCCGCGCTGGTTTGGGGGGTATCTGGGCAGCGGCGCTCCACGATACCGCCGTGAGCGCGAGCAGGAGCAGCGTGAAAGCGCCGAACGTGCGAGCATGAGTCAGATGGGCAACCACGGCACCTCCCTTCGCTGCGCTGAGCGCCGTGTGGCGGAGCAGCTGATGCCAACTCGGCTCAGGCCGCCCAGGACGAATCGCCAGCCACGCGCTATTTACGCCAGCGGTTCCACGTCCACCGCTACTTCTAGAGTATGGGCACCGCCGCCGCTCATTACTCCCTTGAGCGGGGCGACGTCGCCATAATCGCGGCCCCAGGCTAGGGTGACGTGCTGCTCGCCGGGCAGGCAGTCGTTGGTGGGATCGATCTCCAGCCAGCCGTAACCGGGCAGGAACACCGCCAGCCAGGCGTGGGAGGCGTCGGCGCCGACCAGTTTGGGCTGCCCGGGAGGCGGCAGGGTCTCCAGATAGCCGCTGATGTAGCGCGCCGCCAGCCCCAGGGAGCGCAGGCAGCCGATGGTCAGATGGGCGAAGTCCTGGCACACGCCGCGGCGGTTCTCCAGCACCTCGTGCAGCGGCGTGGCCAGGGTGGTGAAGTGGGGATCGTAGGCGAACTCGCGGTGGATGCGCTGGTTCAGGTCCAGCACCGCCTCCAGCAGCGGTCGTCCGGGCGGGAAGCTCGGGCGGGCGTAGGCGGCCAGGGCCGGATCGCGGCGCACGAACGGCGAATCGAGCAGGAACAGCCGCGCCTCCATGGTGGACAGCTCGGGCAGTTGGCGGATCAGCCGCACCGCCTCCTCCCAGGGTGGCGAACCACCGTTGTCCAGGACCGGGCGCGGCGCCACGGCGACCTGGGTGCGCACCGTCACCTCCAGGACCTGGTGGATGTCCTGCACGGCGAAGTACAGCACCCGGTTGCCGAAGAAGTCGCTGCGCTCGGCCAGCACCGCCGGGCGCGGCGCGATGTCGATGCGGCTGTCGCCGCAGACCTGCCACGGCAGGTTGCGCGGCAGCAGCCGCGCCTCGTTGTGGCACAGCGCCACCGGGCCGCTGTACTGGTAACGGGTGCTGTGGCGGATGGCGTAGTTCATGGCGCGCCGGCCTGCATGGCGATCAGCTGCCGCGGCGCCTCGGCATGGGCGAAGTGGCTGTGGGCGATGGCGTCGGACAGCTCCGCCAGCGGCTCGCGCAGCGCATCCAGCAACTCGGCCAGCGCGGCCTCGGCTTTGGCCGAGCGCTGCAGGTTGGCCAGGGTGTCGATGTCGGCCAGTTGCAGGGTGGAGAAGGCCTGCAGCACCAGGCGCGCCTCGGCGCTGCGGTAGGGGGCGAGCGAATGCCGCGGCAGGCGCTCCAGCTGCCGCGTCAGGCGCTTGAGCATGTAGCCCACCGAGCGCGGGTTGCCCTCGTCGAACAGCAGCAGGTCAAGGATGGCCGTGGGATGCAGTTGCGAGCGATAGCGGCGGCGGTAGGCGGTGAAGTTGTCGGTGGTGGCCAGCACCACTTCCCACAGCGGCAGGCCCGGGTTGCGCGCGGTGATCAGCGCCAGCTTCAGCAGATCCAGGGTGTTGAGCAGGCGTTCGAGGAAGCGGCCGATGTCCATGAAGCGCCAGCCGTAGTGGTGCGGCATGGTCTCGTTGCATAGCCCGAAGAAGGCCGCCAGCAGGGTGATGATCTCGCCCAGGGTGGCGCGCCCGGTGCCGGCTCGCGGCATCAGCGGCAGCGCCTGCACCTGCTGCTGCAGGCAGTTGAGCACGCGCCAGGAATCGTCGCCGAGGTGGTCGCGCACCGCTCGGCCGTTGCGCAGCACATGGGCGAAGGTGGTGGGCAGACCGTGGGGATGGTCCTCGCCGAACAGACTGAGCAGGGTGCTGCGGTAGGCCATGAGGCGCCCGCGCGGCCCTTCCTCCGGGGCCGGCGGCTCCAACTCCAGGGCGGTGAGCAGATCCTCCAGGGTGTCGTCCTGGTAGTCTTCCTGATCCTGCTCCAGCAGCCGCTGCAGGGCCTCGCGCAGCAGCCGGGCGTGGCCGTCCAGGCGCTCGCCGTAACGGCCCAGCCAGAACAGGTTGTCGGCCACCCGGCTGGGCAGATCGAGGCCGTCGCGGGTGACTACGATGGGGCCGTGGGCCTGGCGCAACTGGGTGACGTGGGGCTGCGGCGCCGGGGCCAGCACCCAGACGTCCTTGACGATCTCGCTCTTGATGGCCGGGCCGCCCGGCGGCCCGACCCAGGCCAGTCCTCCGGGCATGCCTCGGTACTGGCCGGACTGCTCCGGATCGACCACGCAGAAGGTGCGCAGCGACAGCGGCCGCGGCTGCAGCCGGCCGCCCTCCAGCACCGGCGCGGTGGCCGGCGTCACCGGAGTCTGCGCCACGTACAGCTCGGGGTTGGCGCGGATGCGGGCGGCCAGCTCGGCACGCTGCGCCGGAGCCAGCAGCGATGGGTCGAGCAGCGGTGCGCCGGGGGCGATGCTGCGCAGCCACAGCTGGCCCAGGTTGGCCAGCACGTGCTCCAGGGCCTTGTCCTCGCCGCACCACCAGGTATCGGGTGCCGGCAGGCGCAGCTCCTCGCCCAGCAGATGGCGGCACAGCGCCGGCAGGAAGGGCAGCAGGCCGGGGTTCTCGGCCACCGCGCAGCCCAACGCGTTGGCCAGAGCCACGCCCTCGCTGCGCACCGCCTGGAGCAGGCCCGGCACTCCGAGCAAGGAGTCGCCGCGTAGCTCCAAGGGATCGCACCAGTCGTCGCCGACCTGGCGCAGGATCACGTCCACAGTCTTCAGCCCGCCCAGGGTCTTGAGCCACACCCGGCCGTCGCGCACCGCCAGATCGGCGCCCTCCACCAGGGACAGGGACAGGTAATTGGCCAGGTAAGCGTGCTCGAAGTAGCTGTCGCTGCCGGGGCCAGGGGTGAGCAGCGCCACGGTCGGCTGTTCCTGGTGGTGCCGAGCGAGTTTGGCCAAGGTGGCACGCTCGGCCTCGAGGAAGCTGGCCAGGCGCCTGAGCGGCGCGTCGCGGTACAGGGAGGGCAGGGCGCGCGCCAGGATGATGCGATTCTCCAGAGCGTAGCCGGCGCCCGACGGGGCCTGACAGCGGTCGGCCATGACCAGCCAGCGACCGTTCGTATCGCGCACCAGGTCGACGCCGTGGAACACCAGCCAGGGGCGCCGCGCTGCCATGGACTGATGGCAGGGCAGCAGGAAGCCGGGGTGGGCGTAGACCAGTTCCGGCGGCAGCAGGCCGCGGCGGATCACCTCGCGCGGGCCGTAGAGGTCGGCGATCAGGGCATCGAGCAGGCGCGCGCGCTGGCTCAGCCCGACCTCCAGCTCGTGCCATTCCTGCTCGGTGATGAGCAGCGGCAGCGGATCCACGCGCCAGGCGCGCTGCACGCTGCGGGCCTCGTCGTGGGCGTTGAAGGTGACGCCGTTCTCGCGCAGCAGCCGTTGCACCTCCTCGGCGCGCTGGCCGAGGCCGTCCAGGCCCAACTCCTCGAAGGCGCCGAGCAGCGGCGCCCAGTGCGGACGCAGCTCCCCCGAGGGCAGGCGCAGCTCATCGTAGCCGCCGGCCCCGGCGGCATAGTCGGCGAACAGTGACGGCGCCGGTGCGGCCATCACGCGGGGTTCAGCAATCGCCACGGTGGGATCGGCCTCCTCCATACAGTGTGCCCATGGTAGACGAGGCGGCCGGCCAGGCCAACGTCACTACTGTCTTTGGCGAGGCTTACGGCGCCCGCCGCAGGTCCAGGGTATGAGGGTAGTCGAGGCTGGCCTCTTCCGGCGGCGCCTGCATCGGCCCCGGCGTGTGACCGTGGTCCCAGAAGCGCGCCAGGCGCCGTGCCTCGGCTTCGAAGGCATTGACCGGGAAACTCTGGTAATTGCGCCCGGCGGGATGGGCCACGTGGTAGGTACAGCCACCAATGGAGCGGCCATTCCAGGTATCGATGATGTCGAAGACGAGCGGCGAGTGCACCGGGATGGTGGGGTGCAGGGCCGAGGGCGGCTGCCAGGCGCGGTAGCGCACCCCGGCTACGAACTCGCCCTGGCGGCCGGTGTTCCTGAGCGGCACGCGACGGCCGTTGCAGGCCACCACGTAGCGCTCGCCGGTCATGCCTTCCACCTTGACCTGCAGCCGCTCCACCGAGGAGTCCACGTAGCGGGCGGTGCCGCCTTGTGCTGCCTCCTCGCCCAGCACGTGCCAGGGCTCGATGGCCTGGCGCAGCTCCAGGCTCAGGCCTTGGTAGTGCACGCGGCCGTAGACCGGGAAGCGGAACTCCAGGAAGGGAGCGAACCACTGGGCATCGAAGGCCATGCCGTGCCGGGCCAGGTCGGCAAGCACATCGAGCAGATCGACCCACAGGTAATGGGGCAGCATCCAGCGGTCGTGCAGGGTGCTGCCCCAGCGCACCGGGCGGGCGTGGTAGGGCCGCTCCCAGCAGCGGGCGACGATGGCCCGGATCAGCAGCATCTGCATCAGGCTCATGCGCGCGTGGGGCGGCATCTCGAAGGCGCGCAGCTCGACCAGGCCGAGCCGCCCGGAGGCCGAGCCTGGAGCATAGAGCTTGTCGATACAGAACTCGGCGCGGTGGGTGTTGCCGGTGACATCGATGAGCAGGTTGCGCAGCAGCCGATCCACCAGCCAGGGTTGCGGCACCTCGCCCGCCGGCATCTGCTGGAAGGCGATCTCCAGCTCGTATAGGGATTCGTGGCGCGCCTCGTCGACGCGCGGCGCTTGGCTGGTGGGGCCGACGAACAGCCCGGAGAACAGATAGGACAGGCTGGGATGGTGCTGCCAGTAGGTGAGCAGGCTCTTCAGCAGATCCGGCCGGCGCAAAAAGGGCGAATCGGCCGGGGTCGGGCCGCCCAGGGTGACGTGGTTGCCGCCGCCGGTGCCGGTATGGCGCCCATCGAGCATGAACTTCTCGGTGCCGAGGCGTGCCAGCCGGGCCTCGGCGTAGAGCGTCTCGGTATAATGGCGGAGTTCGTCCCAGGAGGCGGCCGGCATGATGTTGACCTCGATCACGCCCGGGTCGGGGGTGATGAGAAACTTGCGCAGCCGCGGGTCCTCCGGCGGCGGATAGCCCTCGACGAACACCGGCAGGCCGAGCGCGGCGCTGGTGTGCTCGATGCTGGCCACCAGATCGAGGTAGTGCTCCAGCTTGGCGAGCGGCGGCAGGAACACGAACAACTGGCCGTCGCGGGGCTCGACGCACAGAGCGGTGTGGATCACCTGGTCGCGGTCGTCGCGCGGCTGCTCCTGCCAATCCTGGCGCGGCCCCTCATGGTGATGGCCGTCGGCCGCAACCGTCTGCTGCAGCGCGCTGTAGCGGCGCATCACCTCGCCGTGGATATCGCCCAGTTCGCTGCGCAGCTCGAACAGGGACTGCTCGAAGGGAATGTCCTTGCGCCCGGCCCAGGGCAGGGACTGGAGCGGCAGACGCAGTCCCATGGGCGAGTCGCCGGGCAGCAGGTAGAGGTGCGCGCGGCGCAGCGGCCAGGGGCCGCTCTCCCAGCCGCCGCCCTATTCGCGCCAGCGCAGCGGCAGGGCGTAGCCGGTCACCTTGCCCAGGCCGCGCTCGAGCAGCCGGCCCAGGCGGCGCCGCTCCTCGTCGTCGCTCAGGTCGTAATCGCGCGGATCGATGTCGACCGGCAGGGTGCGTTCCAGCCACAGGTAGTAATAGGCGTCCTCATAGGCGGGGATGAGGCGCTTGGCCGCCACCCCCAGGCGCCGCGCCAGGGCCTCGGCGAACAGCCGTGCCCGCTCCGGGCCGACGCCGGGGTTGCGGCTATCGTCGGCGAGCAGGGTGTCGTCGCGCCATAACGGCGCGCCATCGGCCCGCCAGTAGCAGGCCAGAGCCCAGCGCGGCAACGACTCGCCCGGATACCACTTGCCTTGCTGGTAGTGCAGCAGGCCGCCGCTGGCGAAGCGGGCGCGCAGCCGCTTGAGCAGGTTGACGGCCAGCCGGCGCTTGGTCGGGCCGAGGGCGGCGGTGTTCCATTCGGCGCCGTCCATATCGTCGATGGCGACGAAGGTGGGTTCGCCGCCCAGGGTGAGGCGGACATCGGCGGCTGCGAGGCGCGCGTCGACCTGCCGACCGAGGGCGTCGATGGTGGCCCACTGCGCCTCGCTATAGGGTTTGGTGACCCGTGGCTCCTCGTGGATGCGAGTGACCTTCATGTCGAACTGGAAGTCCACCTCGCACTCGTCGGTGTAGCCGGTGACCGGGGCGGCGGAGCCGGGATCGGGGGTAGCGGCGAGCGGGAGGTGGCCCTCACCGGCGAGCAGCCCCGAGGTGGGATCGAGACCGATCCAGCCAGCGCCGGGCACGAACACCTCGGTCCAAGCATGCAGGTCGGTGAAGTCCGCTTCCGGGCCAGGGGGACCTTCCAGGGGCTTGACGTCGGCGGTGAGCTGGATCAGGTAGCCGGAGACGAAGCGCGCCGCTAGCCCCAGGTGGCGCAGGATCTGCACCAGTAACCAGGCCGAGTCGCGGCAGGAGCCGCTGCCGCGCTTCAGGGTCTCCTCGCAGCTCTGCACCCCCGGTTCCATGCGGATCAGATACTGCACGTCATGGCGCAGGCGGCGGTTGAGGTCGACCAGGAAGTTCACCGTGCGCACCGCCGTGCGGGGCACCTCGGCCAGCCAGGCCATGAGCCGCGGCCCGGCTTCGCGGATCTCCAGGTAGGGGGTGAGGTCTTTCTTCAGCTCCGGCTGGTAGCCGAAGGGATAGTGCTCGGCGTAGTCCTCGACGAAGAAGTCAAAGGGGTTGATCACCGTCATCGGTGTCGTCAGGTCCACCGTGATGTGCAACTCGCGCAGCTTCTCCGGAAACACCAGGCGCGCAATGAAGTTGCCAAAGGGATCCTGTTGCCAGTTGATGAAGTATGGCTGCGGTGCGATCTTCAACGAATAGGCTTCGATCGGCGTGCGGCAGTGGGGCGCCGGGCGCAGGCGGATCAGGTGCGGTGACAGCGCGACCGGCCGGTCGAAGCGGTAGGAGGTGCGGTGGTGCAGGGCGACGCGGATGGTCATGACGGTTCCTTCAGCGAGCCTGAGCGATGGCGGTGAGAGGCCTATGCTTAAGCTTAGGCAACGAACGTTCCAGCGCGTCTTCTTCTAGAGAGTCGCTATGAGCACCCTCGACTGGCAGCACTATCCTTGCACCGATTTCTACGACGAACTGATCAGTGCGCCCGGCCAGCCGCGGCCCGCCGCACGCGTGCTGTGCGAGCATCTGGCCTCGCTCAGCCAGCACGAGCTCACCGAGCGCAAGACCGCCGCCGAGCTGGCGATCCGGGTGATGGGCATCACCTTCACCGTCTACAGCGAGGGTGGCATGATCGACCGGGCCTGGCCCTTCGATATCGTGCCCCGCGTCATCCCGCTGGCCGAGTGGCAGCGCACCGAGGCCGGGCTGAAGCAGCGGGTGCAGGCCCTCAACTTGTTCATCGACGACCTCTACCACGAGCAGAAGATCGTCAAAGACGGCGTGCTGCCGGCCGAGATCCTGGCCCAGTCGATGAACTTCCGCCCGCAGTGCGCCGGCATCGATCCGCCGCACCGGGTCTGGGCGCACATCTGCGGCTCCGACCTGGTGCGCGATCGTGACGGCACCCTGTATGTGCTAGAGGACAATCTGCGCGTCCCCTCGGGCGTGTCCTACATGTTGGAGAACCGCAACGTCAGCAAGCGCGTGCTGCCGGAGCTGTTCGAGCACCAGCGCATCCTGCCGGTGGACGACTACTGTGCGCAACTCTACGACATGCTCGCCGCCATGTCGCCGCGCCCAGGCGACGACCCGCAGGTGGTGGTGCTCACCCCCGGCATCTACAACTCCGCCTATTTCGAACACGCCTATCTGGCGCAGCAGATGGGGGTGGAGCTGGTGGAGGGTTCGGACCTGGTGGTGCAGGACGACAACTGCGTCTACATGCGCACCATCGACGGCTTGAAGCGCGTCGACGTGATCTACCGGCGCATCGACGATCTGTTCCTCGACCCGGAGGCGTTCAACCCCGAGTCCCTGCTCGGCGTGCGCGGCCTGCTGCGCGCCTGGCGCAGCAACAAGGTGGCGCTGGCCAACGCCCCCGGCGCGGGCGTAGCCGACGACAAGGTGGTCTATGCCTTCGTGCCGAAGATCATCCAATATTATCTAGACCAGGAGCCGATCCTGCCCAACGTGCCGAGCTATCTGTGCATGTTCGACCAGGACCGGGACTACGTGCTGGCCAACCTGGACAAACTGGTGGTCAAGCCGGCCAACGAGTCCGGCGGCTACGGCATGTTGATCGGCCCGCACGCCAGTCGCGCCGAGCGCGACAAGTTCCGCGAGCTGATCCGCGCCCAGCCGCGCAACTACATGGCGCAGCCGACGCTGACTCTGTCCACCTGCCCGACCCTGGTTGCCGGTGGCGGCGCCGAGCCGCGCCATGTCGATCTCAGGCCGTTCATCCTGTCCGGCCCCGACACCTACGTGACCACCGGCGGGCTGACCCGCGTCGCCCTGGTCAGGGGCTCCCTGGTGGTGAATTCTTCTCAGGGCGGCGGCAGCAAGGACACCTGGATCGTCGACACGCAGGAGTGACCCCATGCTTTCCCGCGTCGCCCAGAACCTGTACTGGATGGCCCGCTACGTGGAGCGGGCCGAGGACACCGCGCGCCTGATCAGCGTCAACACCCATCTGCTGCTGGATCTGCCGCGCACCACCGCCTTCGGCTGGGAGCAGCTCATCAACATCACCGGCAGCAACGCCCTGTTCCTGGAGCTGTTCGGGCAGGCCGACGAGGCCAGCGTGGTCGGCTTCCTCATCGGCGATCTGCGCAATCCCGGCTCGCTGCTCTGCTCGCTCACCTGCGCCCGCGAAAATCTGCGCACCACCCGCGACGTGGTGCCGCGCGAGGTGTGGGAGGAGGTCAATCAGGTGTTCCTGTTCGTCCGCGACAACCTGGCCAACGGCGTCTCGCGGCGCGGCCGCGACCACTTCCTGAAGACAGTGATCCGCGGCTGCCAGACCGTCACCGGCGTGTTGGCAGGCACCCTCAGCCACACCCAGGCGCGCACCTTCATCCTGCTCGGCCGTTATCTGGAGCGCGCCGACATGACCTCGCGCATCGTCGATGTGCGCTCGGCCAACCTGTTGCCCAGAAATCCGGAGGAGCTGACGCCCTTCGAGCACATCCAGTGGATGAGCGTGCTCAAGTCGCTCACCGCCTATCAGATGTACCGCCAGCAGGTGCGGGTGCGGGTGCGCGGCCCGGACGTGCTGCGCTTTTTGCTGCAAGACCGGCTGTTTCCGCGCGCCGTGCGCCACTGCCTCGATGCCATCGCTATCCAGCTCGCCAGTCTACCGCGCGCCGAGCGGACCCTGGCCGAAGTGGAGGGGGTACGCAGCCAGGCCGGCGGCGCCGATGTGCAGCAGCTCGCCGCCTCGCCCGATGAGCTGCACCAGTTCATCGACGACCTGCAGATCGGCTTCAATGGCATCCATGCGGCCATCCATTCGACCTATTTCCTGCAAGCGTGACCGGGTGATGGTCTGCCGGCGATAGTCAGCCTCGGTGTACTCGACCGGGAGGGCGTGCGCGGACGGCTGGACGGCGGTTTCTTCGCCATGCCGCTCGCCCTTTTCGTACGTGCCTGCCGGAAACTGGAGGAATATTGCCATGCATCCTGAACGACTGTCGGCCAGCGCGGCGGCGCGCGCCATCCGCGCCGGTACCCTCAAGGCCAGCGAACTGCTGGAGGCCTGCCTCGAGCGCATCGCCGCCCGCGAGGGCGAGGTGCAGGCCTGGGAGCAGTGGGATGTCGAGCGCGCCCGGGCCGAAGCGCGGCGGCTCGACTGCGTGCCGCCGAGCGGACTGCTGCATGGCATCCCGATCGGCGTCAAGGACATCATCGATACGCTGGATTTCCCCACTGCCTGCGGCTCGCCCATCTACCAGGGGCGGCGGGTGGCGGCGGACGCCGCCTGCGTCGCCCTGGCCCGGCGTGCCGGGGCGATCATCCTGGGCAAGACCGTGACCACTGAGTTCGCCTATTTCAGCCCCGGGCGGACGCACAACCCGCACGCTCCCGGCCATACCCCCGGCGGTTCCTCGTCGGGTTCGGCGGCGGCCGTGGCCGACTGCATGGTGCCCGTGGCCCTGGGCACCCAGACCGCCGGCTCCATCACCCGGCCGGCCTCCTACTGCGGCGTGGTCGGCTACAAGCCGAGCTTCGGCGACTTCAGCCTGGCCGGCGTGAAGAGCCTCGCGCCCTCGCTGGATACCCTGGGCACGCTGACGCGCTGCGTCGAGGACGCGGCGCTGCTGCGCGCGGTGCTGCTCGGCGATGGCAAGGCGCCGGTGCTGCCGGCGTTGCCAGTGTTGCCGCAGGCGCCGCGCATCGCTCTGTGCCGCACGCCGTCCTGGCCGCTGGCTGAGCCCTCTACCCAGGCCGGGATCGAAGACAGCGCCGCCCGCCTGGCGCGCCGCGGCGCCCGCCTCGGCGAGGTGACGCTGCCGCCGCTGTGCACCGGCCTGGTCGAGGCACAGAAACGGATCATGGCCTACGAGGCGGCGCGCAGCCTGGCCTTCGAGTACGACCGCCACGGCGCGCGGCTGAGCGCGCCGCTGCGCGAGCTGATCGAGCTGGGCATGGGCCTGCCGCGCGCCGATTACCTGGCGGCGCTGGCCGTCGCCGAGCAGAGCCGTACCCAGGTGGCAGCCCTGTTCGGCGAGTGGGATGCGCTGCTGGCGCCGGCGGCGCCGGGCGAGGCACCGGCCGGGCTGGGCGCTACCGGCGACCCGGTGTTCAGCCGCATGTGGACCCTGCTCGGCCTGCCCAGCGTGGCGCTGCCGGCGTTCCGCGGAGCGCACGGCCTGCCGGTGGCGATCCAAGTGCTCGGTCCCTTGCGTGCGGATGACCGGCTGCTGGCGGTGGCGCAGTGGGTCGAAGCGGCTCTGGCCGGCTGAGGGCGAGGTCGAAGTATCAGTCAACGGGGGAGACGAGAGCCATGGCTGGGCGATACGTGATCATCGGTGCCGGCCAGGCCGGACGGCGTGCCGCCGAGACCCTGCGCGAGCTGCGCGCGGATAGCGACATCGTGCTGATCGGCGACTACGCGGCGGCACTGCACCGCCGCCAGGGCGTGGAGGTGCGCCTGGGCATGCGGCTGCTCGGCTTCGAGCGCATGGCCGGGCGCACGCGGCGGGTGGTGACCGCGGACGATACTCTGGTCTGCGACGCGGTGGTGGTGGGCATCGGCGTGCAGCCCAACGTCGAGTTCCAGATGCTCGGCGACTTCCACGGCCAGAGCGCGGCCGTGGTGCGCGGCGATCTGGATTCCGACCGCTTCGCGGTGCTGGCCGTGGATGCGGCTGGCCGGCTGGTCGGCGTGGTGACAGTGAACAGCGGGCGCGACATCGCCGCCTATCGCCGGCTGATGCTGGAGCGCAAGTCCGTGCCGCTGGAAGCGCTGGCCGATGCCTGCGTCAGTCTGCGGGAATTGCTGGCCGCCGCCTGAGCGGGGACGGTGGCGGGAGCCCGCTCAGCGCGGCAGACTACCGAGCAGCCGCAGCCCGTTGCCCACCACCAGCAGGCTTGCTCCCATGTCGGCGAACACTGCCATCCACAGCGTGGCCTGGCCGGCCAGGGCGAGCGCCAGGAACAGCGCCTTGATCCCCAGGGCCAGGGTAATGTTCTGACGCAGGATGACGTGAGTACGCCAGCTCAGGCGGATGAAGTCGGCGAGCTTGCGCGGGTCGTCGTCCATCAGTGCCACGTCGGCGGTTTCCAGGGCGGTGTCGCTACCGGCGGCGCCCATGGCGAAGCCGATGGAGGCACGGGCCAGGGCCGGGGCATCATTGATGCCGTCGCCGACCATGCCCACTACGCCATAGCGCCGTTGCAGGGCGTCGACGGCGGCCAGCTTGTCCTCCGGCAGCAGTTCGGCGCGAGCATCGGTGATGCCGAGCTGCCCGGCGACGGCGGCCACGGTCAGGCGATTGTCGCCGCTCAGCATCACCGGGTGCACCGCCAGTGCCTGCAGCGCGGCGATGGCCGCACGGCTGGTGGCGCGCGGCGTATCGGCCAGGGCCAGTACGGCCAGCGGCGTTGCGGCCGAGGCCAGCACCACCGCGCTACGACCCTGGAGCTCTTGGGCTTGCAGCTGTGCTTCCAGGGCGGGGCTGCACAGGCCCAGCTCCTCGATCAGGCGATGGTTGCCCAGATACAGGGTGGTGCCCTCCACCCTACCCCACACCCCGCGCCCAGGCAGGGCGGTGAAGTGCTCCACTGCCGGCAGCGGGCCGCCGCGCCAGGCAGCGGCCACGGCGGCGGCCAGGGGGTGCTCGGAATGGCTCTCCAGGGCGGCGGCCAGGCGTAGCGCCGCATCCCGCGGCATGTCGCTGAGCGGCGTCAGCTCCACCAGGGCGGGACGGCCCCGGGTCAAGGTGCCGGTCTTGTCGAAGGCCATGGCGCGCAGCTTGCGGCCCAGCTCGAGCCAAGCGCCGCCCTTGACCAGGATGCCGTGGCGGGCGGCCGCCGCCAGAGCGCTGACCACCGTCACCGGGGTGGAGATGACCAGGGCGCAGGGGCAGGCAATGACCAGCAGCACCAGCGCGCTGTACAGCCACTCGCGCAGCTCCGCGCCGGCGAGCAGGGGCGGCAGCGCCGCCACCAGAGCCGCCAGCGCCACCACCGCCGGGGTGTAGACGCGAGCGAAGGCATCGACGAAACGCTGCGTGGGCGCGCGCCTGGCCTGCGCCTCCTGCACTGTGGCAACGATGCGCTCCAGGGTGGTGTGGCCGCGGTCGGCGGTGACGCGGAACTCCAGAGTGCCGTGGCCGTTGAGAGTGCCGGCGTAGAGTGTATCGCCCGGCCCCTTGTCGAGCGGCAGGCTCTCGCCGGTGATGGGCGACTGATCGACGCTGGAGCGGCCGGCGCTCACCACGCCGTCCAGGGGAATGCGCTGTCCGGGGCGCACGCGCACGGTCTGGCCGACGGCCACGCTGCTGCTCGCCACCTCCCGCCAATGGCCGTCGTCACCGCGCACCAGGGCAGTCTCCGGGCTCATGGTCATCAGCCCGCGGATGGCATCCCGCGCCCGCGCCAGGGACAGGGCCTCGATGGCCTCGGCCAGAGCAAACAGGAAAAGCACCATGGCCGCTTCCGGCCACTGCCCGAGCAGTGCCGCCCCGAGCACCGCCAGGCTCATCAGGAAATACATGTTGAGGGTCAGATGGCGCAGGGCGATCCAGCCCTTTTTCAGGGTAGGCAGGCCGGCGCTCAGGATCGCTATCAAGGCCAGGATCACCACCGGCGGGGCGCTGTCGCTGCCGCCGTTCCAAGCCAGGACCTCGGCGCCCAGGGCACAGGCGCCGGCGAATGCCAGGCGCATGCTGTGGGCCCGCGGCAGAGTGGGGGGCGGCGGCGCGGCACGCTCGCTATCGAGGGGCTGCGGCGCCATGTCCAGCTCGCGCAGGGCGTGCACGATGGGTGCGGCATCGGGCAGGGTGTGATGCACCGTCAGCTCGCGGCGCAGCAGGTCGAAGTCGAGGCGGGCGATGCCGGCCGTCGCGCCCAGGCGCTGACGGATCAGCGCCTCCTCGGTCGGGCAATCCATGTGGTCGATGCGGTAGCGCACCGTGTGGACGCCGGCGGGCGGCGGTGCAGCGGCGGACGTCGCGGTCCTGGACGGCGCACCGCAACCGCAGGTGGAAGCGTCGCTACAGTGATCCATGCGGTCCCTCCCATTGGTCTCTGGAGGGCATTGGAAACCCTGTAGCAACTACAGGGTCAAGTTGTTCATGAGACCTTTGGAGGAAGACCCATGCGCATCGGTGAACTGGCCAGACTGACCGGCTGCGAGGTGGAGACCATCCGCTATTACGAGCGCGAGGGCCTGCTGGACAAGCCGCAGCGCACCCTGGCGGGTTATCGTGCCTATCGCCACGAGCACGTCGCCCAGCTCAACTTCGTGCGCCACTGCCGCTCGCTCGGCATGACGCTGGCCGAGATCCGGCTGCTGCAGGATTACCGCGCCCACCCGGAGCGCACCTGCGAGGTGGTCAACCGCCTGCTGGATACCCAGATCGAGCGGGTGCGCGAGCAGATCGCCGCCCTGCACCTGCTGGAGCAGCAGCTCAGGGCGCTGCGCGAGCGCTGCCACGAGGGCCACGCTGCCCGCGACTGCGGCATCCTGCAGGGGCTGGAGCAGGCTGCGGAGGGTAGTGAATGTCCCTGCCATGGGCGCAAGCGGGCGACCGGCGCCGAGGAGCAGGCCCGGGGCTGAAAGCGAGCACGGCTGTCAGTCGCCGCTCGCGGCGGCGCTGCGCGCCGCCCGCAGTTCCTGCACCCACTGGTTCATGCGGTCGTAGTGGCTGCCCTCCCAATACACCTGACCGCAGTCGGCGCAACGGTAAAAGGCCCGGTAGCGTTCCAGGATGGCGCCGGGCAGGTGCTCGGCGAGCTCCGTGCGTCGGGTCCTGACGATGAGGCCGTTGCAGTGGCTGCAACGACTGAACATGCGCACCTGCCGCCACAAGTCGAAGCGGGTCAGCACCTCTGCCAACTGCTGGCGGGGGTTGGTGGCGTGCAGGAAAGCGCCATGGGTGACGGCGTTATGCTTGAGAATGCCCAGGTCACGGGTCAGCACGATGCGCCGCTCGGCCCTGGCGATGCGCACGATCTCGACGTCGTGGTAGTCGTTGCGGTAGCGGGTGTCGAAGCCGAGGAAGCGCAGATAGCGGGCCAGCTTGCCCAGATGCACATCGAGCACGAAGCGCGGCGCGCGCAGCGGCCGGGCGCGCAGCCGGGTCAGGCCGCCGATGTCGAAGCGCTCGAACATGGGATAGACCGCGACCCGCTCGCCGCCCCGCAGCCGGTGGCCGAAGCTCACCGACGCGCCGTTTACCAGGATCAGGTCGACCTCGGTGTGAGGTACGCCCAGGGCCTGGATCTGGTCCTTGACCGAAGGCGTGCCGGTGAAGCAGTGAATGAAGCTCTGCTTGCGCCGCTCGGGCGGCAGAAAGTCGTTGAGTTCCTCGTAGAAACGGAACTCGCAGTAGCGTGACGGGGTCTCCATGCCCACCGATTATAAGCCGTCGCCTCAGAGCGGCGGCAGCAGGTCGGCGCGCATGTCGTGGAGGGCTGGGAATTCGGCGCGCCAGGCGCTGAGCGCCGCGCGGTCGAGCAGCGCGCTGATGGCGCCCTCGGCAGCGCCGGCGTCGGCGATGATCTCGCCCTTGGGATCGACGATCAGGCTGCGCCCGCTGTAGTGCAGCCAGGGATCGTTGCCGGCGCGATTGACGCCGACGACATAGGCCTGGTTCTCGATGGCGCGGGCCTGGAGCAGGGTCAGCCAGTGCTGCTCGCGCCGCGCGGGCCAGTTGGCGATCACCGTGAAGATTTCTGCGCCAAGACGGGTGCCGGCGCGGAACAGCTCGGGGAAGCGCAGGTCGTAGCAGATCACCGGGCAGACGCTGAAGCCCTGCCAGGGGAAGGTCAGCGGCGTGCTGCCGGCGGCGTAGTGCTGGTCCTCCTTGGCGAAGGAGAAGGGGTGCATTTTGTCGTAGCGGGCCACCTCCCGGCCTTCGGGGTCGAAGGTCAGGGACTGGTTGAGGCCGCGCCGATCCGGAGCGCGGTTGACCAGACCGCCGGTGACATAGACCCCGAACTCCTGGGCCAGCGCGGCGAGGAAGCGCTCGCTCGGCCGCTCCTCGCCCTCATCGATCCTGGTCACTTTCATGCTGAAGCCGGTGGCGAACATCTCCGGCAGCACCACCAGGGCGCTGGGCTCGGGCCGGGCCCGTTCCAGCAGGGCGCGCACCTTATCGTGGTTGGCGGCCTTGTTCTCCCAGACGATGTCGAGCTGCAAGGCGATGACCTGTGCGAGCATGGCGTGAGCGTTCTCCCGTGTTTTGCCGTGTGCCGGGCAATATGCCACCATTCGGTCGGTTATGACAGCGCGGCCAACCCGCGCCCCGACCCGTCTGCAGGAGAATTCCATGAGCCATCCTTCCATCGCCAGCCTGCTGCAAGGCCAGATCCCGGTGGGCAGCCGCGTTACCGTGCGCGGCTGGGTGCGCACCCGCCGCGATTCCAAGGCCGGGCTGTCCTTCGTCCATCTCCACGACGGCTCCTGCTTCGCCCCGTTGCAGGTGGTCGTGTCGCAGGCGCTGCCCAACTACCGCGACCAGGTGCTGCATCTGACCGCCGGCTGCGCGGTGGAGGCCGAGGGCGAGCTGGTGCCGTCCCAGGGGCAGGGCCAGACGGTGGAGCTCCAGGCCGAGCGCATCACGGTCATCGGCTGGGTCGACGACCCGCAAACCTATCCCATTCAGCCCAAGCCCCACACCCTGGAGTATCTGCGCAGCGTGGCCCACCTGCGCCCGCGCACCAATGTCATCGGTGCGGTGACCCGCGTGCGCCACTGCCTGGCCCAAGCGGTGCACCGCTATTTCCACGACCACGGCTTCTTCTGGATCCACACCCCGATCATCACCGCCAGCGACTGCGAGGGGGCCGGCGAGCTGTTCCGGGTCAGCACCCTGGATCTGGCCAACCTGCCGCGCGACCCCGAGGGCCGGGTGGACCACGCTCAGGACTTCTTCGGCCGCGAGGCCTTCCTCACCGTCTCCGGGCAGCTCAACGTCGAGGCTTATTGCCTGGCCATGAGCAAGGTCTACACCTTCGGTCCCACCTTCCGCGCCGAGAACTCCAACACCAGCCGGCATCTGGCCGAGTTCTGGATGATCGAGCCGGAGATCGCCTTCGCCGATCTTCACGACAATGCCGACTTGGCCGAGGACCTGCTCAAATATCTGTTCCGCGCGGTGTTGGAGGAGCGCGGCGACGACATGGCCTTCTTCGCGCAGCGCATCGACAAGCGCTGCATCGAGCGCCTGCAGGCGCTGGTGGACAAGCCATTCGAGCGCCTTGACTACGCCGAGGCCATCGCGGTGCTGGAGCGCAGCGGCCGGGACTTTCAGTTTCCGGTGCGCTGGGGGCTGGACCTGCAGTCTGAGCACGAGCGCTATCTTGCCGAGGAGTACGTCGGCCGCCCCGTGGTGGTGATGAACTATCCGAAAGAGATCAAGAGCTTCTACATGCGCCTCAACGACGACGGGCGCACCGTGGCCGCCATGGACGTGCTCGCCCCCGGCATCGGCGAGATCATCGGCGGCAGCCAGCGCGAGGAGCGCCTGGAGGTGCTGGACGCGCGCATGGAGGAGCTGGGCTTGAACAAGGACACCTATTGGTGGTACCGCGACCTGCGCCGCTACGGCACCGTGCCGCATGCCGGCTTCGGTCTGGGCTTCGAGCGCCTGGTCGGCTATGTGACCGGCATGGGCAACGTGCGCGATGTCATCCCCTTTCCGCGCACGCCGGGCAGCGCCGAGTTCTGAGCCGGATGCCGACCTATCTGCTGGTCGCCCTCGGCAGCGCCCTCGGCGGGCTGGCGCGCTACTGGCTGTCGGGTCTGGTTGCCGCCGCGGTGGGCCAGGTCTTCCCCTGGGGTACGCTGCTGGTCAATGTCACCGGCTCCCTGGCCATCGGCTTCTTCGCCACCCTCACCGGCCCCGACGGCCGCTGGCTGGTGGCGCCGGAGGCACGCCAGTTCTTCATGGTCGGGGTGTGCGGCGGCTACACCACCTTCTCCTCCTTCAGCCTGCAGACCCTAGCCCTGGCCCAGGACGGGGAGTGGCTACAAGCTGGGCTCAACATCCTGCTGTCGGTGATCCTGTGCCTGCTCGGCGTGTGGCTGGGCTACGCCTTGGCCACGGCGCTCAACCGTTGAGGGACGCATCATGACCGCCACCATCGAGGACGCTGCGCTGCTGCGCATCTTCATCGGCGAAGCCGACAAGTACCAGGGCCGGCCGCTGTACGAGGCCATTGTGCTCAAGGCGCGGGAAGCAGGGCTGGCCGGCGCCACGGTGCTGCGCGGACCGCTCGGCTTCGGCCACGGCAGCGTGCTGCACACCGCCAAGATCCTGCGCCTGTCGGCGGACCTGCCGATGGTGATCGAGATCGTCGACCGCCGCGAGCGCATCGAGGCCTTCCTCGGCCAGCTGGAGGACATGTTGGGCAGCGCCCTGGTCACTCTGGAGAAGGTGCAGGTGGTGCGCTACGGCCGCGCCGCGGAGCGACAGCCGTGAGCGCGCGGCCGGCGAGCGTGGCGACCCTGCCCGCCGGGGTGTGGGCGTTGGGGCTGGTGTCGCTGTGCATGGACCTGTCCTCGGAGATGATCCACGCCGTGCTGCCCCTCTATCTGGTATCGGTACTGGGGGTGGGCACCCTGGCGGTGGGCATCATCGAGGGCATCGCCGAGGCCACCGCCGCCATCACCAAGGTCTTCTCCGGCGCGCTCAGCGACTGGTGCGCTCGGCGCAAGCCGCTGGTGCTGGCCGGCTACGGGTTGGCGGCGCTGACCAAGCCGGTGTTCGCCCTGGCGCCGACGGTGGACTGGGTGGTGGCGGCGCGCTTTGCCGACCGCCTCGGCAAGGGCATCCGCGGCGCGCCGCGTGATGCCCTGGTGGCCGACCTCACCCCGCCGCCGCTGCTCGGCGCCGCCTATGGCCTGCGCCAGGCGCTGGACACTGTCGGCGCCTTCGCCGGCCCACTGGCGGCCATGGCGCTGATGGCGCTGACCATGGACGATTACCGCACGGTGTTCTGGATCGCGGTGCTGCCTGCGGTGCTGGCGGTGACGCTGATCGTATTCGGCGTGCACGAGCCGGAGAGCCATCGCGCCGCCGGCCAGGAGCGGCCGCGTCTTGCCAGGGCCGAACTGCGCCGACTGGGGGCGGCCTACTGGTGGGCGGTGGGTGCGGCGGTGGTGTTGACCCTGGCCCGCTTCAGCGAGGCGTTCCTGCTGCTGCGCGCCGAGTCGGTGGGGCTGGCGGTGGCGGCCGTGCCCGTGGTGCTGGTGGTGATGAATGTGGTCTATGCCCTGTCCGCCTACCCGGCGGGCAGGCTGTCGGACCGCCTCGGCCGCTGGGGGCTGCTGGCCGCCGGTGGCGCCGTGCTGATCGCCGCCGATGCTGTGCTGGCCGTGGCCGGCGACCCACTGGCCGTGCTCGCCGGGGCGGCGCTGTGGGGGCTGCACATGGGGCTGACCCAGGGCCTGCTCTCCGCCCTGGTGGCGGCGGCCGCGCCGGCGGCCCTGCGCGGTACCGCCTTCGGCCTGTTCCATCTGCTGTCGGGCATCGCCCTGCTGGCGGCCAGCGTCATCGCCGGTGGCCTGTGGAGCTGGCTGGGGCCGGCCGCCACCTTTGCCGCCGGCGCCGGCTTTACCACCCTGGCCCTGGCGCTGCTGACAGCGGGGGCGCGGCGCTTGCGCTGAGGCCGGCGCACTGCCACGGTGGCGCACCGGAACGACTGGGAAGGGGAGGTGTGAGCATGAGAGATAGCATCGGCGAAGTACACGAGCAGCCCGCGGCGCCTAACCCCTTCGATGCCTATCCGCCGGCAGCCATCGCCCGGCTGGTGGAGACCGCCGGCGTGCGCAAGGCCAATCTGCCGCTGCTGCCGACCGTCACCCTGGGGCTGCTGGCCGGCGCCTTCATCAGCTTCGGCGCGCTGTTCTACACCGTGGTCACCACCGGCAATACGCTCGGCTTCGGACCGGGGCGGCTGCTCGGCGGGCTGGCCTTCTCGCTTGGCCTGATCCTGGTGATCGTCGCCGGCGCCGAGCTGTTCACCGGCAACAACCTGATCGTCATGGCCTGGGCCGAGGGCAAGGTGAGCACGCGCCAGCTGTTGCGCAACTGGACCCTGGTCTATTGCGCCAACTTCGCCGGGGCGGTGGCCACGGCGCTGGTGGTGTGGCTGTCCGGGGTGCTGGAACTGGACGGCGGCAGGGTGGGGGCGAGCGCGCTCCAGATCGCCCAGAGCAAGGTGGCGCTGGCGCCGCTGCCGGCCTTCTTCCGCGGTATCCTGTGCAATGCCCTGGTGTGTCTGGCGGTGTGGATGTGCTTTGCCGCCCACGGCGTGACCGACAAGGTGCTGGCCATCGTCTTTCCCATCGCCGGTTTCGTCGCCCTGGGCTTCGAGCACTCCATCGCCAACATGTACTTCATCCCCCTGGCCATGTTCGCCGGCGCGCCCGGCGTGGATCTGGCCGGACTGCTGTCCAACTTGCTGCCGGTGACCCTGGGTAACATCGTCGGCGGCGGGGGTGGCGTGGCGCTGGTGTACTGGATCGTGTATCTGCGTCCGGCGCGGGACTGATGGCGGGAGGCTGCGCGCCCGCAGTGGAGGGAGAGAGACCATGAGCGAATTCGAGCAGCGCTTCGGCGGCATTGGCCGTCTCTACGGCACGCAGGCGCTGGAGCGACTGCGTCAGGCCCACGTCGCTGTGATCGGCATCGGCGGCGTCGGCTCCTGGGCGGCGGAGGCGCTGGCGCGCAGCGGCATCGGCAAGCTCACCTTGATCGACCTGGACGAGGTCTGCGTCACCAACACCAATCGCCAGATCCATGCCCTTGACGGCACCATCGGCCGCGCCAAGGCAGGCGTCATGGCCGAGCGCATCCAGGCCATCAATAGCGAGTGCCGGGTGCAGGCGGTGGAGGATTTCCTCGCGCTGGACAACCTGGCCGAGCTGATCGCCCCCGATCTGGACGCGGTGCTCGATGCCATCGACAACGCCCGGGTCAAGGCCGCCCTGGTGGCCTACTGCCTGCGCCGCAAGCTGCCGCTGGTCTGCGTCGGCGGCGCTGGCGGCAAGCGCGATCCGACCCAGGTCAGAGTCGCCGACCTCAACCGCAGCGAGCGCGACCCGCTGCTGGCCAGGGTGCGCCAGCACCTCAAGCGCTTCCACAACCTCAGCCGCAGCCCGGGCAAGAAGTTTGGGGTGGAGTGCGTATATTCGCCCGAGGCGCCGGTCTATCCCTGGGCCGACGGCACGATTTGCGCGCAGCGCCCGACGGCGGAGGGGCCGCTCAGGTTGGACTGTGCAGGCGGCTTCGGCGCCGCCACCCACGTCACCGGCACCTTCGCCTTCTTCGCCGTGGCGCGGGTGTTGCGGCGATTGCTGAGCCAACCCTTGTCCGCTCAGGCATAACGCCGCGCCACCGCCTGCACCGCCGCGACGATGGCCCGCACCCCGTCGCGGCGCGAGGCGCTCAAGTGCTCCAGCAAGCCCAGCCGGCCGAACCAGACGCCGAGGTCGAAGGCCAGAATCTCGGCCGGAGTGCGGTCGTCGACGGCGACCAGCACCGCCGCCAGCAACCCGCGCACGATGCGCGCGTCGCTGTCGGCCTGAAAGCGCAGGCGGCCGGTCTCGGCCACGAACCGATGCAGCAGCCACACCGGCGTGTCGCAGCCCTGCACCAGATCTCGATCCAGCCGTTGCGCCGGCGCCAGGGCCGGCAGCCGCGCGCCGAGCTGGATCAGATGGCGCAGCCGCGCCTCCCAGCCGGCGAGGCTGGCAAAGGTGGCGGCCAGCTCATCGGGCGAGGGTAGGGCGGGGTGGTCATCCGGAAAAGTGTTCATCGCGAGCGCCATGCTAGGGATGTGAAGATTGTGAGGCGCCACGCTGCGGCTCCGTCAAGTCGGTGTCGTCACAGCGTTTGACGCGCCGGCCAGTTATGCTGAAATGGACAGTCTTGATGTCCAGCGCGTCACAGAACGCCCAGTTCCTCCGGAGAGTCCGATGCCTCAGTACCGTTCCCGCACCGTCACCCACGGCCGCACCATGGCCGGCGCCCGCGCCCTGTTGCGCGCCACCGGCATGAAGGACAGCGATTTCGGCAAGCCCATCATCGCTATCGCCAACTCCTTCACCCAGTTCGTGCCCGGCCACGTCCACCTCAAGGATCTGGGGCAGCTGGTGGCCCGGGAGATCGAGAAGGCCGGCGGCGTGGCCAAGGAGTTCAACACCATCGCCGTGGACGACGGCATCGCCATGGGCCACGGCGGCATGCTCTACAGCTTGCCCTCGCGCGAGCTGATCGCCGACGCCGTGGAGTATATGGTCAACGCCCACTGCGCCGATGCCCTGGTGTGCATCTCCAATTGCGACAAGATCACCCCGGGCATGCTGATGGCGGCCATGCGCCTGAACATTCCCGCCATCTTCGTCTCCGGCGGCCCGATGGAGGCGGGCAAGACTCGGCTGGCCGGCAAGGAGGTCAAACTCGACCTGGTCGATGCCATGGTCGAGGCCGCCGACCCGCACGTCTCCGACGAGGAGGTGGCGCAGGTGGAGCGTTCCGCCTGCCCCACCTGCGGCTCCTGCTCCGGCATGTTCACCGCCAACTCGATGAACTGTCTGACCGAGGCACTGGGCCTGTCGCTGCCCGGCAACGGCTCGCTGGTCGCCACCCACGCCGATCGCAAGGAGCTGTTCCTGGAGGCCGGCCGGCGCATCGTCGAGCTCACCAAGCGCTACTACGAGCAGGACGACGACTCGGTGCTGCCGCGCTCCATCGCCAGCTTCTACGCCTTCGAGAACGCCATGAGCCTGGACATCGCCATGGGCGGTTCGACCAACACCGTGCTGCACCTGCTGGCGGCAGCCCAGGAGGGCGGCGTGCCGTTCACCATGCGCGACATCGACCGCCTGTCGCGGCGCGTGCCCAACCTGTGCAAGGTGGCCCCGGCCACGCAAAAGTACCACATGGAGGATGTGCACCGCGCCGGCGGGGTGATGGCCATCCTCGGCGAGCTGGACCGCGCCGGGCTGATCCACCGCAACGTCCGCACCGTGCACAGCGAGACCCTGAGCGAGGCGCTGGAGCGCTGGGACATCGCCCGGCCGAGCTGTGACGATGCCGCCCGCCTGCGCTACAGCGCCGGGCCGGCCGGCATCCCCACCATCGAGCCGTTCAGCCAGGCTACCCGCTGGCCCAGCCTGGACCTGGACCGCGAGAGCGGCTGCATCCGCGACAAGGCTCATGCCTATTCCCAGGACGGCGGCCTGGCCGTGCTGCACGGCAACCTCGCCCCCAATGGCTGCATCGTCAAGACCGCCGGGGTAGACGAGAGCATCCTCAAGTTCACCGGCCCGGCGCGCATCATGGAGAGCCAGGAAGAGGCGGTGGAAGCCATCCTCGGCGATCGGATCAAGCCTGGCGATGTGGTGCTGATCCGCTACGAGGGTCCCAAGGGCGGCCCCGGCATGCAGGAGATGCTCTATCCGACCAGCTACCTCAAGTCCATGGGGCTGGGCAAGGCCTGCGCGCTCGTCACCGACGGGCGCTTCTCCGGCGGCACCTCGGGGCTGTCCATCGGCCACGTCTCCCCCGAGGCGGCCCAAGGCGGCAACATCGCCCTGGTCGAGGAGGGCGACCTGATCGCGATCGACATCCCCAACCGCAGCATCGACATCCTGATCAGCGACGAGGAGCTGGCCAGGCGGCGGGCGGCGATGCAGGCCAAGGGGGCGAAAGCCTGGAAGCCGGCCAGCCGCCAGCGCCAGGTGTCGGCGGCGCTGCGCGCCTATGCGGCGCTGACCACCTCGGCCGATCGCGGGGCGGTGCGCGATCTGGCGCAGTTGGAAAAATGAGTGGCCCATGCCATCGGCCCCGCTAGGAGGCGAGCGGGCTGCTAAGCTTGCCGGAGCGGTGCTCTCCGCTGCCCAACCTGGTGGCCTGCGATGCCCGATTTCGTCCTCGATCGCGACCACGCTGCCTTCATCCAGGGCAGCGTGTCGATCAGCGCGGCCTCGCGCTCCGCAGCCGTGCTGGCCGAGCTGCGCGCCGACGGCGCCATCGCCGTGGTGTTCAGCCGGGCGAGCACCCACCGCACGGTTCAGCTGAAAGGGACGGATGCGGCGGTCACGGCGCTGGAGCGGCGTTTCCTGAATGTTCCCTCAGCAATGCTTAAGAGTTTCGTAAACCGGCCTCAGGGCAGCGCCTGGGGTGGTTCCTCACCCTCCGGGTAGAAGGTCATCGCCGCCGAGTTCAGGCAATAGCGCAGCCCGGTGGGCGGCGGGCCATCGGGGAACACGTGTCCCAGGTGGCCATCGCAGCGCCGGCAGCGGATCTCGATGCGGATCATGCCGTGGCTAGTGTCGCGCAGCTCGCGGATGTGCGCGCGATCGAAGGGCTGGTTGAAACTGGGCCAGCCGGTGCCGGATTCAAACTTGGCGCCGGAGCGAAACAGCGGCAGTCCGCACAAGCGGCAGGCGTACAGGCCGGCGCTCTTGTTCTCCAGCAGGGTGCCGCAGAACGGCCGCTCGGTGCCGTGGTCGAGCAGGATGCGACGCTCTTCCGGGCTCAGACGCTGGGCTAGCGCTTCGCGTAGCGCCGCCGGCAGCGGGCCGAGATGATAGCCGGAGGGTGAACGGGTAGCGGACATCGGCAAACTCCAGAGCTCAGGGGACTTGGCGGCGATTGGGCGGCACGATGCCGAGCCGCTGCATGCGCCGATACAGTGTGGCGCGCGCTATGCCGAGTTCGCGGGCGCTGGCCAGTACCTGCCAGTGATGGCGGCGCAGCGCCGCCACGATGCGCTGGCGCTCCTCTTCATCGGCCGCCGCCGTGGTGGCGGGGTGACCGGCCGCCGCGGCGATCTCTTCGGGCAGGTCGTGGAGCTGGATGGTGTTGCCGTCGCAGATGGCCACGGCATAGCGCAGCGCGTTGTGCAGCTCGCGCAGGTTGCCGGGCCAGGGATGGCGGCGCAGCGCGCTCAGCGCGGTCGGATCGAGAAGCGGTGCTGCCTCCCCGGCGCTGATCTCCACCAGCACGGCCTGGATCAGATCGGGCAGATCGGCGCGCTCGCGCAGTGCGGGCAAGCGTAGCGTAGCGCCGGCCAGGCGGTAGTAGAGATCTTCGCGGAATTCGCCCGCGGCGACCTGCGCGCGCAGGTCGCGATGGCTGGCGCAGATCACCTGCACATCGACAGGGATCGGTGCCTCGGCCCCGAGCGGCAGCACCTCGTACTCGGACAGCACGCGCAGCAGCCGCGACTGCAGCGCCAGCGGCATGTCACCAATCTCATCGAGGAACAGGGTGCCGCCATGGGCCTGGACGATGCGGCCCTTCATGCCCTTGGCGCGAGCGCCGGTGAACGCGCCTTCCCGGTAGCCGAACAGCTCGCTCTCGATCAGCGATTCCGGAATGGCGGCGCAGTTCAGTGCCACGAAGGGCTTGTCAGCGCGCGGTCCGGCGCGGTGCAGCGCCTGGGCGAAGCGCTCCTTGCCGGCCCCGGTTTCGCCCTGCAGCAGGATGGGTACTCGCCGCTCCAGCAGGCGCACGGCACGCTCGGCGAGACGTTGCGCCTGGGGATCGGCGCCGGCCCAGGTCGGCAGCGGCGAAGGCGCCACCGAGCGCCGGCCAGGTTCGCCCTGCGGCAGTGCGATACGCTTCGACGGCGCGGCCAGCCGCCCATAGAGTCGCTCCGGCAGGGTGCTGCGAAACACCGTCAGCGGCCGTTCGCTGGCCCGCGCGGCGCGTGCCAAATCCTCCAGGCGGGCGTCGAA